>CAZJVM010000003.1:0-96568 GCA_964549305.1 uncultured bacterium | reverse complement strand
TGGAAAGGTGGCGCTGTTTTTCTTGGAATTATAGCCGTTATATTCGCTTTTAAATTCTACCGTTCCACCGAAAGCGGAGAAAAAGTGACCGACCGGATTTTCCTCAAACTTCCGGTCTTCGGTGATATTATCAGGAAATCCGCTGTGGCTAAATTTTCAAGAACTCTTTCAACTCTGATCACAAGCGGAGTCCCAATACTTGAAGGGCTTGATATAGTGTCAAGAACATCGGGAAATGTTATAATAGGAAATGCCATTCAGGAAACAAAGTACAGTATTGCCGAAGGTAAAACCATAGCGGAACCGCTGGCAAAGACCAATGTATTCCCGTCAATGGTGGTCCAGATGATAGGCGTCGGGGAAGCAACGGGTGCCTTGGACAGTATGCTCGGAAAAATTGCCGATTTTTACGAAGAAGAAGTTGATAATGCCGTAGAAGCCATGACATCACTCATGGAACCGGCGCTTATGGTCATACTCGGAGGCATTGTGGGATTCATTCTCGTGGCAATGTACCTGCCTATTTTTACATTGGCAACTGCAATTCAATAAGGCTGCGAATTTCAACGGAAAGATATGTCGTGGTATTCGGTATAATAAAAGGCAGCCACAGTTCTTTAGGGCTTAAATGGCTCATGACTACAAGAATTATTGTGGTCACGGCATTGCTCGGCACGACTATCCTTGTTGAGATACAGCAGAAAGACCTCTATGTAACTCCTCTGCTCTCCGTCCTTTATATCCTCATAATATCTACATATTTTCTGACAATTATCTACTCACTTCTTGTCAACAGGATTAAAAATGTAGTCCTTTTCGCCTACATTCAGATATTCGGAGACCTGATTTTTGATACGGTACTTGTATATCTCACGAGAGGAATCGAAAGCCCTTTTATATTTCTTTTTTCACTAACAGTCATTATGGCCGGTATAGTGCTTTTCCGAATCGGAAGTTTTGTTACGGCATCGGCATCCTCTCTGCTTTTTGTTTCAATGTGCATCTTTCAGGTAAACAAAATAAAACTTCTCCCGATTCCGGAATTTTATATCACTCCCGTTACATCATATTCATTCTGGGAACTTTTCCTGAAAATTTTTCTAAGTGTCGCCGCCTTTTATCTTGTGGCATTCTTTGCGGGAGTATTGCTCGATAATCTCAAAAAAACCCACGAAGAGCTCGAAGAAAAATCAGGAACACTCAAACGACTTGAAAGATTGAACGAAAATATTCTGCAAAGTCTCAGTAACGGCCTTGTAACCACTGACCTTGAAGGGAATATCATATCCTTTAACAGCGCGGCAGAATCAATTTTTTCAAGAAGCGCGCAAGATACAATCGGCAAAAAATGGAACGATATCTTTCCCGACATACCTTATGAAGATTGTATGCAAAAGCTCAGCGGAATTTCATCGGGACTTATTTCAAGCGAATCAGAGATAAATATCAAAGGAGTTATGAAGCATATAGAAATAACACTAATCTCTCTTAAGGACGAGGAAGGGAAAACGACAGGAATGATAGGCAATTTTCAGGATTTGTCTGATGTAAAAAAGATGGAGCAGAAGCTCAAACGGGCAGACCGCCTTGCGGCAATCGGAGAAGTCGCGGCGGGAATGGCACACGAAATAAGAAATCCGCTTGCCTCCATTAGCGGTTCTATTCAAATGCTGAAAGGCACGATAGAAACCGACGGTAAAAACAAAAAACTGATGGACATTAGCATTAAGGAATCTGAACGTCTCGATCACCTGATAAATAACTTTCTTCAATACGCGCGACCGGGGCACGCGAAATTCTCCGATTGTGATGTGAAAAAAATACTCGATGATGTAGTTGTACTCGTTAAAAACAGCCCCAAGTGCGAAAATAAAGATATCGATATTTTGGTTACGTCTCACGATAAAAACATTGTCGTTTCAGGCGACAGCAGACAGCTTGAACAAGTCTTTTGGAATCTTTCCATAAACGCAATAGAGGCATTCGAAAACTCCGGAAAGATTGAAATAAAAATTGAAAAAATAGCAGAAGAACAAATAAAAGGGAATTTTGATATAATCAGCAAAAGTTTTGTTAAAATAACATTTTCCGATAACGGATTGGGTATAAAAAACACAGATATTGATAAGATATTTTCCCCTTTTTACACCACAAAAGAAGGCGGCACGGGACTCGGACTTGCCATTGTATACAGAATCATAGAAGAACATTCGGGAATTATTGAAGTTGAAAAAAATGAAGACAGAGGAACTAGGTTTGTTATCTATCTTCCCATCTGACCAAATAGGATAACGGAAAAGAAATATGTCGAAAATACTTGTTGTAGACGATGAAAAAAATCTGCTCGAATTCATGAAAATAATGCTCGAGCAGGAAGGATTCAACGTGACAACCTGCCCAAACGGAGAAAGTGCCATCGAATTATTGAAGGGAAAAATATTCGATATTGTTATCACCGATATAAAAATGCCGCGCGTAAGCGGAATTGACATTCTAAAATATATAAAAAGCACTTCTCCGGAAACGGATGTCATAATGATTACTGCATTTGCATCACACGAAACTGCAGTGGAGGCAATGAAAGAAGGCGCCTATGATTACATCAGCAAACCATTCAACAATGAGCAGATAAAACTCGTTATCAGAAAAGCCCTCGAAAAGCATAATCTTAAAAAAGAAAATATCAGGCTCAGACGGCGCATCGAAAGAGAAGACAGCCTTAAAAAAAGAATCATAGGAAAATCCCATGAAATCAAAAATGTTCTCGATCTAATCAAGAAAGTTTCCGCCACCGATAGCTCTGTTCTCATATACGGTGAAAGCGGAACGGGCAAGGAATTGGTTGCAAGAGCGATTCACGCAAACAGCTCGAGAAACGGACTGCCATTCGAATCCATAAACTGCGGCGCCCTTACGGAAACTCTCCTTGAAAGCGAACTTTTCGGACATGAAAAAGGAGCATTTACCGATGCCGTAAAAACACAGCAGGGGCTTTTTGAAATGGCAAACGGAGGAACGTTATTTCTCGATGAAATAGCCGAAACATCGCCATCCACACAGGTAAAACTTCTGAGAGTCCTTCAGGAAATGGAAATTAAAAGAGTGGGAGGTTCAAAAATAATCAATGTGGACGTGAGAATCGTTTCCGCAACGAACAAGGATTTAAAAACGCTTGTAAACGAAGGATTATTCAGAGAAGACCTGTTTTACAGGGTAAACGTCTTTCCCATTCGTGTCCCGCCATTAAGGGAGCGCATTGATGATATACCAGGACTCGTTAAACACTTTGTTGAAAAATATTCGAAAAAAACCGGCAGGAAACCGCCTCAAATGGATAAGGGAAGTCTTGAGCTTATGAAAAAATATTCTTGGCCCGGAAATATCAGAGAACTTGAAAATGTCATTGAACGGCTTTTGATACTCTGCAGCGAAAATGCGATTTCTCCAAAATATCTTCCCGAAGAAATTAAAAACCCGGGGAACGAAAATGAAATGTATCTTGATCGCGCCAAAACCCTTCCTGAGATCAATTCCGAAGGTATCAATATTGAAAAAATAATGATGAATATCGAAAAAAACTATCTCTTAAAAGCTCTCGATAAAACAGGGGGGAAAAAGACGAAAGCCGCCGAGCTTTTAAATATCAGCTTTCGCTCATTCAGATATCTCCTTAACAAGTACAACATCAACTAAATAAAAAAGGGAAGCCGAAATAACCGGCTTCCCCTGTATTCTTACCGCTCTTTAATCTTCCTCATACTTTTGCTTCAGACTTTCGATTATTGCCGGGTCTGCAAGTGTCGTCACATCTCCCAATGCCCGTTTTTCGGCAATGTCGCGCAGGAGTCTTCGCATTATCTTGCCGCTTCTTGTTTTGGGAAGTTCATGGGTAAAAAAGATGTCTTCGGGCCTTGCCATAGCACCTATTTTTTTTGCAACATGCTCTTTCAAATCCCCTTCCATTTCCCTGTTTGCCTCAAAACTTTCTTTTAAAGTTACAAAAGCGACAACTGCCTGTCCCTTAACTTCGTGAGATTTACCTATAACCGCAGATTCCGCAACAGCATTATGATCAACAAGGGCACTTTCAATTTCCATTGTGCTTAAACGATGTCCTGATACATTTAATACATCATCAACTCTTCCCATAACCCAGAAATAACCATCCTTGTCCTTATTTGCCCCGTCTCCTGTAAAATATATGTTTTTATACTTTGACCAGTATTGCTCCTTAAATCTCTCAGGGTCCTTATAAATCGTTCTCAGCATTGACGGCCAGGGTTTGGTTAAAACAAGAAATCCGCCTGAACCCGGAGGAACTTCATTCCCGGCATCATCCAAAACCTTGGCTTCAATTCCGGGGAAGGGTTTCGTTGCAGAGCCCGGTTTTGTTTTAACAATTCCTGGCAGTGATGAAATAAGTATCATTCCTGTTTCAGTCTGCCACCATGTATCTACAATTGGGCATCTCTCTTTGCCGATATTTTTATTATACCAAATCCATGCTTCAGGATTAATAGGTTCTCCTACTGTTCCCAAAAGTCTCAATGATGACAGGTCTCTTTTTTCAGGCCATTGTTCACCCCATTTCATAAATGTCCTGATAGCAGTCGGTGCGGTATAGAGAATGTTCACATTATACTTCTCGACTATTTCCCAGAATCTGTCCTTTTCCGGATAATCAGGAGATCCTTCATACATTAACGTAGTAGCACCATTTGAGAGTATGCCGTAAATAATATAGCTGTGCCCCGTAACCCATCCTATATCGGCAGTACACCAATATGTATCTTCCTCTTTCAGGTCAAAGATGAGTTTCGATGTCATAGTCGTCCCCACAAGATAGCCTCCGGTTGTATGAACAATTCCTTTTGGCTTCCCTGTAGTCCCGCTTGTATAAAGAATGTAGAGCATATCTTCGCTGTCCATTTCTTCAGGCGGGCAATCGGGTTTTGCTTCATCCATCAGATCCTTCCACCAATGGTCCCGTCCCTCCTTCATATGAGTTCTCGCTTCATCGCCCACTCTTTTGACAACAATAACATTCTCAACACAGGGACATTTCTCAACTGCTTCCTCAACATTTTTCTTTAATGGAATAACCGTTCCCCTTCTGTAACCTCCATCAGCGGTTATAATGAGTTTTGAATCGGAGTCATTTACTCTTTCAATAATGGAATCAGGGCTGAATCCTCCGAAGATTACGCTATGGACAGCGCCTATTCTGCAGCATGCAAGCATTGCAATGGGAAGTTCAGGTATCATTGGCATATAGATTGTTACCCTGTCGCCCTTTTTAACACCAAACTGCTTCAATACATTGGAAAACTTACAGACTTCCCTGTAGAGATCCCAATATGTATAAACCTTTTCGTCTCCCGGTTCGCCTTCCCAGATAATCGCCGCTTTATTCTTGCGGTGGCTGTTCACGTGGCGGTCAAGACAATTATGGGAAATATTAAGTTTCCCGCCGACAAACCATTTTGCCCAGGGAGGATCCCATTCAAGAACTTTGTCCCATTTTTTGAACCAATCGATGTTTTCTGCCGCCTTAGCCCAGAATTTTTCTATATCTTTGCCTTCTTCGTATATTTTTTCATCATTTGCATTTGCATTCTTTACAAACTCTTCTGAAGGCGCAAAAAGACGATCTTCCTCAAGCAATGCCTCAATAGGCTTATCATTCATTACACTCCCCCTATTAAATTAAATAGTTATAAAGTGATAGGAAACTGTTATTGTCTGTAGTCCAAAATGGTTCCTGACTCCATAACACAAAATTGGCTACAACGAAAAATAAACTAACTTACAGTTTTTTTTTAGTCAAATGAAAATTAATTTTTTGTCAGGGCAAAGAGCCGGCTTCCTTTTAAGGCACTTTTCTCTCTCTTTGCATTTGACATAAGGTTGTTATAGACGGTAAATTGAAATTATAAATTAAGGTAAGGATTATCAGGATTAATGAATAAAGAGCGCGTATTTTCAATTTTAATTATAATACTTTGCACCTTTTCGGTTATTGCGGGAATAATTCTCTTATCAAAAAAAGAACCGGAAAAGACCACCTTTGACACTTCGGCTTTGAAATCGCTTTTTCCCGTTAAAACCGAATCCATTGCGGTCGTTAATATTTACGGAGAAATCAATTTATCCCCTGTTTCCCTACCGCTGAGTATGATGAGGGGAGCAGATTCTGTAGTTGACAAAATTGACCGCTTTTCCAAAGATTCCCGGGTAAAAGCAATTATTATCAGGATAAACAGCCCGGGAGGCACGGTAGGGGCGACGCAGGAAATATTCGATGCCATAATAAGGGCAAAACAGAAAGGGATAAAAGTAGTCGCCTCATTGGGTGATATTGCCGCGTCGGGCGGATACTATGTCGCCAGTGCCTGCGATAAAATCGTGTCCAACAAAGGAACGATTACGGGAAGCATAGGAGTCATTATAACTTCTCCCAATTTAAACCGCCTTTTTGAAAAATACGGGATCAAATATAACGTGATAAAAAGCGGAGCTTTCAAGGATACCCTGGCATTCTGGCGGGATCTTTCCGACAAGGAAAGGAACCTTCTTCAAAATACAGTAAACAATGTCTATGAACAATTTCTCTTTGCAGTTTCAGGCGGAAGAAACATCGAGGTTTCCAAACTCAGGAAGATTGCCGACGGAAGAATTTTCAGCGGCGAAGAGGCAATGGAAGCAGGTCTTGTAGATGAACTGGGAGGATTTGACAAGGCAAAAACCGTTGCAGCCGAACTTGCGGGTATAAAAGGCGAACTTCATATAATCAGCGATATTACCCTGCCTATCGAGCAAATATTCAGATTTCTGGACCGCGATTCGGGAAACAGTTTCAATAAATACCTGAACCTCAATTCATCACCGGTTAAATACCTATATTCGGAAAGCATAGGGTTTAAAAACAGTTTAATTCCTTTTCAAAATTAACGGACTGCCTGTGGAAATTTTTTACAATTTCATTTTTCATCCCTCGGAAGCGGTGGATTTGATAAAGGAAAAGGGTAACAACATTGCTTTGTTTTTTCTTCTCCTTCTTTCCGTTGCAAGCTATTCTGTTTCAAAGAACCTTATCAATTCCAATTATTATGGAAGCAGCATTTTTCTTACCGTGATATCCCCCTTTGTTTTCACCGCACTGTTGATAGGTATCACGTCTGTAATCATAAACTTTATTGCGGAAGTGGGAGGTATAAAAGGTTACTCTGTCACTGTCATAAAACTGATGTACTGCAGTTTGATACCGAATATCTTCCTCACTCCTTTCGCCACTATTCTCCTGTTGACGGACAGTACCGGTCTTTATCCTCTGGTATATTTCCTAACTCTAATCTGGATAATAGTTATTCAGGTAATCGTTTTAAGCAAATACTACTCCATATCGAAACTGATCGCGTTGTTGCTGGCTTTCTCCCCTATCATACTCATATTTTTCCTCTTTTTTTTCCTAATCATATCATTTATAATTCTGGTTTTTTATCAGCTTGCAACGATAACCATTCAAATGTGAGGACAGAAAATTGAGCATAGTAACAGTGGGGTCAGTAGCACTTGATTCGGTCAAAACACCGGAAAGAAGCGTGGAAAACGCTCTTGGAGGAAGCGCGGTTTATTTTTCCGTTGCGGCATCTTACTTTACCAAAGTAAAACTTGTGGCAGTTGCAGGAAGTGATTTTCCGCAGGAGCATATCGAACTTTTAAAATCGAAGAACATCGACCTCGAAGGTCTTGAAATTAAAAGCGACGGCAACACTTTCAGATGGAAGGGCGAATACGGAGAAAATCTCAACGAGGCGATTACCCTTGAAACTCATCTCAATGTTTTCGAAGAGTTCGTTCCATCAATACCGGAATCCTATTCGGACTGCAATTGCCTTTTCCTCGGCAATATAGACCCCGAACTTCAACTCCGGGTGCTCGAGAAAACCGGAAATGGTAAATTTATCGCTCTTGACACAATGAATTTCTGGATTACCGGTAAAAACGATATGCTCAAAAAAGTAATAGGAAAAATCAATGCTCTGCTCATTAACGATACGGAATCAAAAATGCTTTCAGGGAAAAACAATATCACCGATGCGGCGGAAAGCATTATTAATATGGGTCCGCAATATGTTGTCATAAAAAGAGGAGAATATGGCGCGCTTCTTTTCTCAAAAGACAAGCAATTTTTTGTTCCCGCGGTTCCCTTAAAAAAAGTTTCCGATCCAACAGGCGCGGGAGACAGTTTTGCGGGAGGATTTGTCGGTTACATCGCATCAAAGGATAAGATAGACAATAAAACCCTGAATGAAGCAGTAGTAGCAGGCACTGTAATGGCATCATTCGCCGTACAGGATTTCAGCATAGAGAAAACTGCAAACCTCAATAAAGAAGAAATAAAAAAACAGTTTCATACTCTGAAAGACCTTACTCATTTCGAAGTGCCGGATAAATTTAAATGAACGGCGGAAACAGTGTCGTAAATCCATCGGCAGGAACTCTTTATATAGTTTCCACGCCCATCGGAAATCTCGAAGACATTACCATAAGAGCGATTAAAACCCTCAGGACCTGCGACATTATCGCGGCGGAGGATACACGAAAAACGCTAAAGCTGTTAAACCGCTACAAAATAAAAAAACGCCTCACCAGTTATTACAGCGCCAATAGCAGATATAAGGGTAAAAAGATTATCGAAGAATTAAAATCGGGAAAGAATGTAGCTCTTGTTTCCGAGGCGGGAATGCCCGGAATTTCAGACCCGGGCACATCCCTCATAATCGATGCCATAAAGGAAGAAATCAAGGTTTCCCCAATAGGAGGCATATCGGCGCCCATAACCGCTCTTTCCGTTTCGGGATTTGATACGTCGAGGTTTTACTTTGAAGGATTTCTGCCACGAAAAAAAGGAAAAAGAGAAAAGGTGCTTATGGATTTGGCCTCCCGCAAAGAAACCGTAATTATATTTGAATCACCGAAAAGAGTGAAACGGCTTATTGAAGAAATTTCCAACATTGCAGGTAATAGAGAAATTTGTATTTGTCGTGAGTTGACAAAAATTCACGAGGAAGTAGTTACGGACACCGTACAGTCTTTACTCCTCTCAGGCGCTTTAGACAACCTGAAGGGAGAAATAACCCTGCTTCTGAAAAATAAATGAACTAAAATATCCTAAGCTGCTGCTGATTTTGAACTTGATTTCTTTCTGTTTTCAAGAATGATACCGTCAATAATCGAACCGCAGTTAACGCAACGCCAACCTTCAAAACTGTAATACCTGTCAAAAAACCTCTGGAGAACCATGATACCGCTGCATTTAGGACACCTCATGGAAACCTCCCTCTCTAAAAGTTAAATGAAAAAAAATTTTCAAACATTGTGAACATTGCAAAAATCATACCATTATTTTTAAAAGAGAGTCTTTTAAGGCATAACGTATTGAATTAACTTACGATATTATTATAGGAAGAAATTGCAAAGAACAAAAAAAAGTATTTTATGAGGATTTTTCAACAAAAAAAAATATCAAAAAAAAGATATAATATTTTATAGTTAATTATTTCAACAACTTAACCTAAATAAACAATGTCATTCATCTGACATAGATATTGTCAAAATATCGACATATTTAAACATAACATACTGATATTATGATATTTATTCCCTTAATAAAAATCCATATTCTGATTTCGATATTTAACTAACGCCTCTAACTCATATTTATTAGAGTTATTTAAAATTCAGATTTTAAAATTGTAAAATGTCTGATATAATTTATTTATTATGAATTTTGAGTATTACGAATGTAAATTGCGCGATTTAAACACAAGAGCGTTTTCGCTGATTTATCTAATGCTCTTTCTTTCAATCACCACACTATTTGAAGTTTTGTTAGCGCGCTCTCAGACATTGAGCTTTTGGGGATTTAAGATTTTCTTTCTGACAATCGCCGTAATCCTTTCAACGGCTTTTGCAACTCAGATTGAAAGAGCTTATGAAAAAAAATTCTCAGGGATACTTATTTCATTTCTCCCCTGCTCGTTAATCATAGTCATTATGCTAATGCTCGAAAAGATGCTTGTGGTGAGCACAGATAGCGCAATGTGGCCCGAAGGCACATTAGGAGCGGCCTTTTTCGTAAAACCTCAGGACATTTATCTTCCCGCATTACTGATTTTTATTTTTTGGGGATTGTTGGACTTTAAATTTTCTTTTTCACGCAGAAGAGCTTTTACTCCCCGCATTTTATTCTGGACATTTTGTTCGTGGTGGTTTGCAAAAGATATCTTTAGGCTGGGCACTTTCCTTTTTGAACTTTACAGTGTCGGTTCCTGGTCCTTTACGATAATAATCATACTGTTTTCTCTCGGAGCTCTTTGGGGAATGTTTGTTTCAAGGGAAAAAGAAAGCGGAGTTTTTTGGGTTGTCACAACTGCGAACCTTGCAACTAATGCCGTAATTCTCTTGTATCTGAATGCCTATACATAGCAATAGCGATGGGCATAGGAAACAACTTTGACAAAGGAAAAATGAAATGAGAGTAAAAAAAAGAAAACCGGATCTCACATCAATAATGGTTGAAACCCATGATTTTCGCTTTCCCCTTTTTTACTGGCAAACATTAGAGGCTTTTGTCCCTTTAAAAACGACAAAGAAAGGAACCCTTCTTGATCTGGGCACGGGTCCGGGACTTTTCGTGCGCGACATCATTTCCGCCTACCCGAATCTTACGGCTACGGGCGTAGACGAATCTGAAGCAATGGTTTCATACGCGAAACAAATGAAACTTCCGCGGGCAAGAGCAAAGATATACAAGAGGGATATCTCATCAGGAAAAACGAATTTAAAAGACAGGCCTTTTG
The DNA here is from genome assembly GCA_964549305.1 of uncultured bacterium. GTDB lineage: Bacteria > Schekmanbacteria > GWA2-38-11 > GWA2-38-11 > J061 > J061. The sequence goes on along the minus strand of CAZJVM010000003.1, from coordinate 85,703 downwards.
ATTTCATAACAATGAATTTTGTCTTTCATCACCTTCCCTCTCCCCTTTCGCTTCTTGACAATCTGAAGCATAATCTTCTTTCGAAAAATGGTTATTTTATTATTTACGATTGGGTAAGGACATCTCTTGAAGATTATGTGGAATTTCACAAGCTGATGGGAAGGAATATGCCTGAGGATGCGGCATTTGAAATGTTTTCCGAGCACGGCAAATACGGCGAAGACGACCTTGAATGGCTTCTTGGCAGAGAAGGCTTTAAATTGGAAAACAAGGAAAGCATAACGGCACTTCACTCGTTAATGGTCTTTAAAAAAAAATAACCTCCCGCGCTTAACCTACTGAAACAAAAGTTTTGCAGCGAAACTTCCCTCTTTGACATTCAATGATCCGGCTACAGGAGCGCATTTTGCCTTAAGAAGATATAACACAGGCTTTCCGCATTTGATTTCAGTGAGAGTTTCATAGTGCCCCATACCCTTGGCTATTATCAACGCGGACTGCCTGAATACTTCCCTAAATTCATCGCTTGCCTCTTCAAGAGAAAATCCCACAGATGCATTCCCGCTCAAGAGCACATTCGCGGGTTTTCTTAAATCCCCGAATTTCCCGAAATCGGACAGAGACAAATCATTTTGAACGGGGGCGCTCTTTATGGAATAAAAAACCTTGATGTCTCTTTCTTCCATAAGCGAAATAAGTGGCATATCAAAAAAGAATTCCCCTGCGTTATCGGAAAGAAAAAGCACCGTGTCCCTCTTCGAGGCGAGTTCGTCTATAATCGGAAGGGCTTTTGATATGTCATCCACGGCAAAAGAAAAATCTCCCGTAAGGTCCTTTTTTACTTCTTCAAAATCTCTGAAATAATCAATCGAGTTACCAATCGCGGAAAGACGTATTGCGCCATACATATCTTCACCTGCATTTTTACGCGCTATCTCAATGCAACTGCGGGAATTTTCCATTTCCTTTTCTTTCTGTTTTTTATAGGGGTCGTCATTTCCGGTAATCTCGCGGATTTTCTTATGAAATATGGTAGATATTTTGGCCGGAACGGAATCGCGTCCGTAATTGTCCAAAAGAATTTTTATCGCCGCTCTCTGCGCCTTTTCCCGCAATTCAGCATTGTCCGTGGACAACGCGCAGGTACGGTATATCAATTGCTTTATGCATTCAAAACATTGGGGTTTTACTTTCATAGGTAAGGCTTATACACCAAACTTCTATCCGGCGTAAAGTTCGACTCTGTTTCTTCCCGAGTGCTTCGCGCTATAGAGCGCTTCATCGGACTTCTGCACAATCTCGTTCGAACTTTTACCGTCAGCGGGATATTCCGAAATACCGGCGCTCAAGGTTACGGCAATTTTCGCACCATCATTGCTTATTGAAAAACTTCTTTTCCTGATTCTCTCCCTTATTCGTTCCGCGATTGCCATTGCCCTTTCCTTTGAAGTACGGGGAAGAATAAGGGCAAATTCCTCACCTCCGTATCGTGCGACAAGGTCTGATTCCCTGCAGGCATTTTTTAGAATGGAAGCAACTCCCACCAATATGCGGTCTCCCGCTTTATGTCCGTATGTATCGTTGACTTTCTTGAAGAAGTCTATGTCGAGCATTACAATGCTTATCTTGTCCTTGAATCTGCCCGCGGCAGATATCTCCTGTTTCAGTCTCTGATAAAAGAATCGATGGTTGCACAATCCCGTCAAACCGTCCATTGAAGACATACTCTTCAGTTTATCCATATATTTGATGTTCTGCATTGCAACAGACAAATGGCTTGCCACATCGGCAAGGAGATTCATATCGGGAACTGTGAAATATCCCGGCGAATCTTCTGTGGCACTGATTACTCCTACAACCTTTCTGTCCACTGTCATAGGCACGCAGAGATAAGATTTTATATTCCTGCACAATCCGCCGAAATAGGTAAATCTTTCATCCTTCGTAACATCATTGATTAGCATTGGATCGCCCGTCTTGGCGACTTTTCCCGTAATACCTTCGCCTATATTGATAATGACCTTTCTTTCGATTCCCTTTGGAAGGCCTATGGAGGATTTTATTTCAAGCTGTGAAGTTTCTTCATTAAGCACAAAGATGCAGAAACTCTTAAGTTGAAGATGGCGCGCGAGAATGAACGCGACTTTATCGCATATTTCCTTCAATGAGCTGTTTTCGGAATTCATTATTCTTCCAAGCTCATGCATAACGACAATTTCTTTTGCCTGCTTTTTAATCTTATCCTTCAACTTCTCGCTCTTATCAATCTCGCCATCGAGCCGCCTTCTCAGGAATTTTACATTTTCTTTTTCCTTTTCCGTCTTATCAACAGGCAGTCCTATAAAAAATGAAACAAGATAAAAAAGTCCGATTCTTACAAATAGCTCGGAAATCGTTTTACCGCTTTCCCCGAAAAAACTTCCCGCGCCGAGATAAAAGAGAGTCGAGAGAAATGCCACGGCAAGAGACACTCTCAATCCCGCAAAGTACGCATAAAAACCCGTAAAGCAGCACAAGAGTGGAAACAGCGCGCCCGCATTGCCTCCGCCGGCAATGATTAGAGCAATCACAATGAGAATATCAGTTGACGCGGCGATATAAAGAGACCATTTGATTTTCGACAAAAAGGTCTTCTTTAAAAGAAATCCCCAAAACATTCCGTAACAGATAAATTCCACAACGATTGCAACTGCAAAGAAGTTCTTTACCGGGGTATGGATAAAAAGAAGCGCTGTAAGAAAAACCGCAAATGCCAGCCTTGCCTTAAACGAAAAAAATACTTTGATATCTTTCATAGGCGATGTTTCCAAAAGCAAATATAAATGAATTGTTCTTAATCCGGAAAATAATTTTTTTTTCATTCTTAGTATCGTTTTTTATCGCTTCAATATTAATTTCTAATGCAAAAGGGGAAAAAAGTTTAAATATCTTATTTCTTTCTCTTGACAATAATATTTATTTAATTAATATTTAGATACTGAAATATTATTTATCTAAATAAAAAGAGGTAAAATAAATGCAGAGAGCGAAAAATCTTGAAGAAAATATCCTCAAGGTAAAAGATTTCTTTATTGAGTTTACAAAAAAGGTTGTTTCTCTAAACGGCGTAAAATTAAGCTATGACCTAAGTCTCTCCAAAATCAAAGCCCTTTCCGCCTTTACCGAATCCCGCCCCTTCACAATGGGTGAATTGGCTAAAAACGCGGGCGTAACCCTTCCAAGCATGACAGAAGCAATCGACAAACTGGTTAAGGAAGGCATCGTAGAAAGAGAAAGAGATAAAAATGACCGCAGAGTGGTAAAGGTGAATCTTACAGAGAAAGGCGTGGAAATGAGGATGGAATTTATGATGAAGCGCCGTGAAGAACTTCTCAATATTTTTAGCCGCCTCACAGATGAAGAAGTAAGCGAGCTTGGAAACTCACTTGATAAAGTCAGGAAAATTCTTGAAAAACTGAGCATTTAACCCCGTAAGGAGATTAATATGCATTTTACTGCCATAATTGGAGACTATACCTTCAGTAAGTCTCTTGCCGAGGCATCAAATGAACTTGAAAAGAAATTCAAGGGTGAAGTAAAACTCGATTATTTCTTCTGCCTTCGCCACCAGAAGTTTCAGAAAGAACATCTTTCAAAAATCGAAAAAAGCATAAAGGAAGCCGATACGGTAATCGTCAATATGGTGTTTGACGATGAAATTCTCGACATACTCGAAAAACACAAAAGCGAAAAAAAGAATTATATTGTCCTCGCTTCAATGCCCCGCGGAATGAGCCTTACGAAGATTGGAAAATTTCAGCTTCCCAAGATGTCTATGGAAAAAAGCGACTCAATGCTCGGAAAAGCCGTTGGAATCCTCAGAGGATTAATGAATTCAAGCAAGAGCACTATGGAAGTGCGCAAACTTCTTGTAATGGCAGACGCGATTCTCAAGGTTATGAGATTCGGAAAATGGAAGGATGCCGCGAATTACATCAGGGCATGGAAATATTTCTTTGCAGGAGGCAGAGACAACATTACGCAATTTTTTATGTTCATCCTCTCCGAATATTACGGATACAAGGTCGAATACAAACCTCCCGAAGAAATCAAGCAGGGCGCGCTTTATCATCCGAAATCGGAGAAAATATACGCCACCGTCGATGAATATCTCAGCTGGTACAAAAAATCCGGACTCATTCAAAAGACCGAACTCACTAAAACAGTCAAAAATCCTTATGTGGGTATCCTCTTCTACACTCAACGCTATCAGACACAGGACACAGGCGACCTTGAAGCAGTCATAGAAGCTCTCGAGAAACGTGGACTCGGCGCGATTACAATCCTCACATCAGGTTCTGAAAATATGAAAAATATGGAACGCCAGTTTATGTCAAAGGGCAAATCAATAGTTGAAGCAATCATAAGCTTTCTCTTTTTCAGAATCGAAGGAGGACCGCTCGGCGGCGATTACGAAGCATTCATAGATCTTGCCGCAAGACTGAATGTCCCGATTATGAAGTATCTTAATATGGGATACACAACCGTTGACGAGTGGAGGGAAAAGAGTGAAGGAATGGCGCCTCTTGAGACAACGATTACGGCAATACTTCCCGAGCTTGACGGACTGATTGAAGGCGTCCTTATATCAGGTCACAAGGACCTTTCGGAAAACGGGAAGACCATCCGCGTAATGCAGGCAATCGAAGACCGGGTGGACAGGGCAGTGGAAAGAACGGCAAGATGGGTTAAGCTCAGAAACCTTAAAAACAGTGAAAAGAAAGTGGCTTTTGTTCTTTTCAATTATCCTCCCGGAAAAGACAACATAGGAAACGCGGGAAACCTCGACACCTTCGACAGTTTGATAAGACTTTTCGACAGGATGAAAAAAGAGGGTTACGATGTTTCGGGATACCCGAAAACACGTCAGGAGTTCATCCGCCTTATGGTAAAGAAAAATCTCGTGAACCTGAGCAACTGGACAGGATTGCAAAAAATCAAGGAAAATGCCTTCAAGGTGCCCGTAAGCGCTTATAATGAATGGCTTAACGAAATTCCCGAACATAACAGGAAGGACATCATCGAGCAATGGGGTGAATCTCCGGGAAACATTCTCGCCGACGATGAAGATGTCCTCATACCGGGAATTACTTTTGGGAAGATATTTTTAGGATTTCAGCCGCCCAGGGGATATTTCGAAGACCCTTCGAAGACTTATCACGATACGGGAATAGCGCCTCATCATCAGTATCTTGCATACTATCTCTGGCTTCAGAAGGAATTTCAGGCTGACCTTCTCGTTCATTTCGGCACCCACGGCACATTGGAATTTTTACCGGGAAAACAGGTTGCCCTTTCTGAAAACTGCTATCCCGACCTTCTTATAGGCGATATCCCTCACGCCTATTACTACACCTGCTCAAATCCCTCGGAATCTTCCATTGCGCGCAGAAGAAGCCACGCGACGACTGTGGATTATATGACGCCTCCGATGATTGTTTCAAATCTCTACGGGCGGCTTTTTGAAATGGAAACGGAAATACATAATTATTTCCAGCAGAAGGAACAAAGCCCCGCTCAGGCAAAGGCGATAAAGGAAAAAATCCTTGAAATGGCAAAAGAAGAAAACCTTGCCGACATTGAAGCCGCGGATATTGACATAAACGAGCTTTACGACTCCCTTACCGAAATGAAGGGCACGCTTATGACAAAGGGAGTACACGTCCTCGGCAACTCCTTCAAGGACGAAGAATTGGCCGATTATGTAATGGGCATAGTTAGATTTGACAAAGGAGAAACTCTTTCGCTTCACAGACTCGTGTCTGAGGCGGAAGGAATCGACTGGGAAGATGCCCGCGACAAACCATCGAAAATCGGCCCCGACGGAAGGCCTATGGGCATAGTGCTTGAAGAAGTGGAAGAAAAATCCAAAAAGATTCTTCTTGACTATCTCAAAGCAAAATCACCGTCTGTTAAAAAAACAATTAAAAAGTTTATCAGTAATAAACCCAACTCCAAACAGATAAACGAGTTCGAAAAGACTCTGGGCTTTGCCGGTGAGATTGCATCAAACCTTTCGAACAATTTTGAAATAGACAGTCTGCTCGCAACTTTTTCCGGCAAATACATAAAGCCGGGAGTGGGAGGCGACCCTGTGCGAAGCCCTGCCGTTATTCCCACGGGAAGAAATATTTATCAGTTCAATCCCGACCTCATACCCACACGCACGGCAGTTGAAAGGGGACTTCTCATCGGAAAACAGGTAATAGAAGGATACAAGGAAGAAAACGAAGGAAAATTTCCCGAAACGGTGGGAGTCATTCTCTGGGGTTTCGAAACGATGAAAACTCAGGGCGAAACCGTCGCAGAGATTTTTCACTATCTCGGAGTCGAGCCGAAATGGGCGGGCACGGGCGAATTCGTCGGCGTAAAAGCGATACCTCCTGAAAAATTAGGAAGGCCCCGCCTCGATGTGGCAGTGGAAATATGCGGCATATTCAGGGACACCTTCCCCGTGCTGCTGAAAATCATAGACCGTGCCTTTAACATTGTCGCTGATTTGGATGAACCGCACGATAAAAATTTCGTTAAAAAACATTCAGACGAAATACGCAAGGTGCTCACTGATAAAGGAGTACCGAAAAATCAGGCAGAGGCCCTCTCCCGCGCAAGGATATTCGGTCCCTCGGCATCAAACTACGGCACCGATGTCACTCAGCTAATCGAAACATCGGGTTGGGAGGAAAGTGAAGATATAGCAAACCTTCATATTGCAAAGATGTCCCACATCTACGGAGATTCATTTCACGCCGTATCGAATACGGACACATTCAGGGAAGTGCTCGACAAGGTGGATGTGGTTGCGCAGGTAAGAAGCAGTGACGAATACGGAATGGCAGACCTTGACCACTACTACGAGTTTCTCGGCGGTATGGCAAAATCCGTTGAAACGGTAAAAAGGAAAAGCGGTAAGCAGAAAAAATCGAAACCTTCCATTCTCGTTGCTGACACCACAAAAGACCGCATAAGCACGAAGAACATTAAATCCACGCTGGAATACGAAGCGAAGACAAAACTCTTCAACCCCAAATGGATAGAGGGACAGGTATCGAGCGGATACAGGGGAGTGAAAAACATCAGCCAAAGAGTCGAGCATCTCATCGGGTGGTCGGCAACATCGGAATCTGTTGACAACTGGGTATGGAGCCAGGTTGCGGAAAAATACCTCTTCGATGAAAATGTCAGAAAAAGCATGATGAAGGAGAATGTCTGGGCTGTGGAGCATCAGCTTAACCGGCTTATGGAAGCATTCAACAGGGGAATATGGGATGCTACAGAAGAAGAAATAGAAAAGCTGAAGAAAATCTATCTCGAGATAGAATCTGAGATAGAAGAACAGGAAGAATAAAAACGGAGTTACTCAATGGAGAAAAAAACAGAAAAGGTCAAAAGGACACTTTACCCATTTGTTTCAATCGTAGGACAGGAAGATATGAAACTTGCCCTGACGCTTAATGCCGCAAATCCTTCCATCGGCGGAGTTTTAATCAGAGGGGAAAAGGGCACGGGAAAGTCCACTGCGGTAAGGGCGCTTGCTGAAATACTTCCTGAGGTAACAGTAGTCAAAGGATGCCCCTTTAACTGCTCACCGGGATCTGATTCCGCGCTATGTCCGTCCTGCGCGTCTGCAATTGAAAAAGGCGAAAAGCTTCCCCTTGAAAAACGCAAGATGAAAGTCGTTGACCTTCCCCTGGGAGTTACTGAAGACCGTCTCATAGGAAGTCTCGACATTGAAAGGGCAATAAAGGAAGGCAAACGTGAACTTGAACCGGGAATACTTGCCGAAGTGAACGGCGGAATTTTATATGTAGATGAAATAAACCTTCTCGACGACCACGTCGTCGATGTGCTTCTCGACGCGGCAACTTCAGCAATAAATGTCGTAGAGAGGGAAGGCATATCCTTTGTCCATCCTTCGCGCTTCATTCTTGTCGGCACAATGAATCCAGAAGAAGGCGAACTTCGACCACAGCTTCTTGACAGAATTGCCATACACGTGGATGTGGAAGGACTTAAGAATGTAGATGACCGCGTCAACATAACTCTGCTTCGAAACGAATTCGAATCCGACCCGACTGCCTTTAATGAAAAGTCTTCCAGACAAAGCGATGCTTTGAGAAAAAAAATAATGAAGGCGGGAAAGAATTTCAGCTCGGTAACATTCTCCGAAAAGGCACTGAAACTTGTCTGCCGTCTCTGCCAGGAGCTCGAAGTGGAAGGGCACAGGGCGGACACGATGGTAATTAAAACTGCGCTCACTCTAGCCGCAATGAGGGGAAGGAAAAAGCTCTTAATGGCAGACATAAAAACCGCCGCAAAGTTCATACTTACCTTCAGGGTAAAGCGCATACCTTTCAAACCTGAAGACCATCACATAAATCTCATAGACGAAGTTCTCAACCGGCTTTCAAAAGAAAAAGGAATGGAACTTAAATAAAATGGGAAAAAGAATAACGGCTAAAAGACTTCTTTATCCTTTCACCGCAATGGTAGGACAGGAAAATATGAAGCTTGCTCTCACGCTCAATGCCATCAACCCAAAAATAGGCGGCGTCCTCATAAGGGGGGAAAAGGGTACGGGAAAATCAACATTCGTAAGGGCTCTTGCCGAAATCCTGCCACCGGTGGATGTTGTGCAAGGATGCCCCTTCAACTGCAACCCGCATATTTTCACCGACCTTTGCCCAAACTGCAAAAAGGATGTAATGGAAGGGGAAAAACTGAAAATAGCAAAAAGGCAGATTCGGGTAATCGACCTTCCACTGGGGCTTACGGAAGACCGTCTCGTGGGAAGCCTCGACATCGAGCAGGCGGTAAAATTCGGCAAAAAAGTAATCGAACCGGGAATGCTCGCCGAGGCAAATCAGGGAATTCTTTATGTAGACGAAATCAACCTCCTCGATGACCACGTTGTGGATGTGCTTCTCGATGCTGCGGCATCGGGCGTAAACACCGTAGAAAGGGAGGGTATCTCCTTCTCCCATCCTTCGCGCTTCATTCTCATCGGCACAATGAATCCTGAAGAAGGCGAGCTTCGTCCTCAGCTTCTTGACAGAATAGCGCTTCACGTGGAAGTGAAAGCCCTTGAAAGCGTTGAGGAAAGGGTTGACATTACGAACCTCAGAAACAACTTCGAAAACAGACCCGAAGCATTCAGGAAAAAATACGAAAGAAAGAGTTCAGCTCTCAGAAAGCATATTTTACGTGCCCAGAAAGCGCTTAAAAACATAGATACCTCAGACCGAACGATGCTTCTCGTGTGTAAGATGTGCAAGGAACTCGATGTGGAAGGGCACAGACCCGAAACTATGATTTTAAAAACCGCCGCGACGCTTGCTGCCTTTGACGAAGAAGCAGAGCTTAACAACAACCACATTAAAAAAGCGGGAGAGCTTATACTTCCCTTCAGAATACGAGCGCTGCCTTACGGAGAAGACACTGCAAACGATGAAATGATGGACCAGCTTATAGATGAACTTTCACAGGAGATGGAGGATATTATGCCTCCCTCAGATTCGGACACCGAGATGGAAGCATCCGATGAGCAGGAGGACGCCATCGAAGGACAGATTCACCGAATAGGCACTGCCGTTGAAATCCCGAAGCAGATGACGAGAAAAAAAGCCGACCGAAAAACACGTTCCGGTTCGGGGAAAAGGATAAAATCAATAACATCGGGGCGCAAGGGAAGATATATCAAACATTCCATCCCGAGAGACGACATCAATGACATCGCTTTTGACGCAACGGTGCGCTCGGCAGCGCCTCATCAAAAAAGAAGAAGGGAAAAGAACGAATCCGCTCACGCTCTTCTCATTCGCAAAGAGGACATCCGCAAAAAAGTAAGGCAGAGCAAGGTGTCTTCGCTGATTGTGCTTCTTGTGGATGCAAGCGGCACAATGGGCGCGATGGACAGAATGGAATGTGCCAAGGGAACTGTCTTTTCCCTTCTGATGGATGCCTACCAGAGCAGGGACAGGATTGCGATGGTTGCCTTCAGGGGCAACGACGCGCAGGTTATCCTGCCTCCCACAAACGGAGTGGAGCTTGCAAAAAAAATGCTTACCACTCTGCCGACAGGCGGAAAGACTCCTCTTGGGCTCGGACTTATGAAGGCAATGAATCTCATTAAAAACGAAATGAAGAAAGACCCTACCATAATTCCCCTTCTCGTGCTTCTTACAGACGGCAGAGCAAATGTTCCCATAGTACCTGAATCGGACCCCATGGAAGAGATAAAAAAACTGGCCGAAATGGTATATTCCGAAGGCGTATTTTCAGTGGTAATCGATACGGAAGTAACGAAGAAGATGAGCTTCATCAACTTCTCCTACGGTTTTGCAAAGGACATAGCGGACTCCTTGTCGGCAAAATACTACCGAATTGACCAGTTAAATTATCAGAGTCTCGGCTCACTCATAACTCTTGAAAAGAAAATGGCTTTTGAGCAGGTTGAAATTCAGGGAACTCAAACTGTAAGATAAATTTTTACGGAGATTATAAATGAAGGATAAAAAGAAAAAGAAGGAATCAACTACCGGCGCTTTTTCCTCGGCAAGAACCAATTTCCCCTTCTCGGCAATAGTGGGACAGGAAAAGATGAAGATGGCGCTTCTGCTAAATGCCATAAATCCTCAGATAGGAGGAGTACTAATAAGAGGTGAAAGAGGCACGGGAAAAACCGTTGCCGTAAGAGGTCTTTCAGATGTACTGCCGGAAATTGCCGCAGTCAAAGACTGCCGTTTTCACTGCAATCCCAATGAAACCGCCAAGATGTGCTCCATATGCAGGGAAACTGTCGATAAGGGCGGAAAGCTCAATGGCGTCAAACAAAAAATGCACATAGCGGAACTCCCCGTAGGCGCAACAGAAGACAGAGTCGTTGGCACCCTTAACATCGAGCGCGCAATAAAGGAAGGAATCAAAGCCCTTGAGACGGGAATTCTCGCGGAAGCGAACCGCGGTATTCTTTATATTGACAACATCAACCTTCTTGACGACCACATAATGGATGTGCTTCTCGATTCAGCGGCAATGGGAGTAAATATCGTTGAGCGCGAGGGAGTTTCACTTTCCCATCCGGCAAACTTCATTCTTGCCGGCACGATGAATCCCGAAGAAGGCGAGCTTCGCCCCCAGCTTCATGACCGCCTCGCTTTCCACGTTGAAGTGAAAGGGCTTTCCGACATAAATTCAAGAATGCTCATCGCAAAACGAATCCGCGAATTCGAAGAGGACCCGATTCTTTTCAAATCAAGATACGATAAGCAGAACAAAGAAATAACCAAAAAGATAGCTCAGGCAAAAAAGAATCTTGAAAAAGTGGAAATTTCAAAATATTTTCTGCGTATCATCGCCCGTATGTGCATTGAGCTTGACGTTGACGGGCACAGGCCTGATATTATCATAACGAGAGGCGCCAAGACAAAAGCCGCCTACGACGGAAGAAAGGAAGTCACAGAGGAAGATGTACGCCTTGCAAGCGAGCTTACTCTCGGATTCAGAATGAGAAGAACTCCCTTTGAGGATGCAGAACTTTCAAAAGGAAAGTTTCAGCAGGTTCTCGATTATGCGAAACAGATGGAGGAAAAAGCTAAACAACCTGCAAAGAAAGCAAAAAAGAAAACACAAAAACCCGGCAGTGCAACTGCCTGACTATGATAAATTAAGAATTAATCGGGAGTAGAAAAGATGCACGATATAAACAGAGACGATATCTTCAAGAAAACCTCATCGGGACAAAAGGTTAAGAAATCTTCCCATTCTCACGGTTCGGGTGAAGAGCACAGTCACGGACACGAAGGGCACAACCACCACGAACATAACGATGAACACGACCGCCATGACGAACATAACCACAATGATGAAGAATCATTCACCGGACACGACCACAACCACGACACCTTAGACGAGCATTTTCATTCTGACCATAGCCACAAAGAGAGCCGTTTTGAATCAAGGGCATATCATCACGTGCACGAACACTCCCACAAAGTTCACCACGCACACCATCACGAGCACAGTTCCGATGAAAACACTCTTGTCCACAGAATATTCAACAACCCTCTGCAGGATTGGTTTGCGCTTATCTTTATGAGCGTCCTTTTGCTTATAAATCAGACAGTACCGATGAATGATAATCTTGATGAAGGATTTTTAATCGTAATTACGGTGATGGGGCTTTTCCCTCTGCTTAAAAACGCGATTTTTGAAGGAATCCTGAAAAAAAAGATTTTGCCCGAACTTTTGGCAGCAATCTTTCTCTTTGGGTTGATATTTGCAGGCGAAGCATTGACTGCGGCAATAATGACCATATTCATCTTCCTTGGAAGCTTTCTTAAACTTGATTTCTCGTGGAAATAGGGAATTAGAATGCACGACATTAGCAGAGAAGCAGTCATTGAAAGCAACATAAAAGAGCGGGAGAAGTGCGGTGAAAATTCATGGCTTATGGAAACCGAACGGATTGAGCCCTTCTTCTCCCCCGTCCTTTCAATTGTTCTTATCGCTTTATCCTTTTTCTTAGGCGGAGACAAAACCGCGCCCGGAATAAAGCTTTCTCTTGCCGCCTGCGTGTTGAGCGGATTTCCAATCATAAAAAATTCAATCAGGGCAATCTTCGAAGATAAACGGCTTAATGCCGAACTTTTGGTCACCCTCGCCCTCTTCGCTTCAATATGGGTGGGAGAATATATGGCCGGCGCAATAGTTGTACTAATGATGAATGTAGGCGAACTTCTCGAAGATCTTACGATTGCAAAAACCGGAGATGCCATAAGAAAACTCATCGAAATCACTCCCGATTTCGCAACGGTAATCAGGACCGGAAGGGAAATGACTGTTCCGGTGGAAGATGTAAGAAGAGGAGAACTCATCATTGCAAAAGCGGGTGGAAAAATACCCGTTGACGGCATTGTTGAGAGAGGGTTTGCAGAAGTGGACGAATCGGCAATCACGGGAGAACCCCTTCCGGTAAACAAAGAGGAAGGTGGTGAAGTTTTCAGCGGCACCATCAACAAAAACGGAGTTCTCATAATAAGAGCGACAAGAGTAGGAGGACAGACAACGCTCGCGAAGATAATCGATATGGTAAAGGAAGCGCAGGCGGAAAAACCGCCTATCGAGAGAATTGCGGACCGTTTCTCGGGATGGTTTACTCCTGCCATACTTCTTTTCAGCGCCGCTGTTTATCTCGTAACGGGAGAAATCATAAGGGCTGTTTCCATACTTGTCGTTGCCTGTCCCTGCGCCCTTGTAATTGCCACTCCCACGGCAGTAGTTGCGGGAATCGGAAATGCCGCAAGAAAGGGGATACTCATTAAAGGCGGCGCAATTCTTGAATCTATGGGAAAACTCACATCTTTTGTTTTTGATAAAACGGGAACTGTCACTCTCGGCGAAGCGATGGTGAGCGAAGTGAAATCCGTGGGAAGATTCAGCGAAGACGCTGTGCTCGAGCTTGCAGCGATGGCGGAAAAGCATTCCACTCATTCACTTGCAAAGGCGGTGCTTGCAAAGGCGGATGAGAAGGGAATGATTATTATGGCACCCGATGAGAGCGAAACCCTCGTAGGCAAGGGCGTAAAAGTCATAAGCGGAGGAGATAAAATCGTAATCGGAAATCCGCTTATGTTCAGGGAAGAAAATATTGATATGAGCAGTGAATCGCTTTCCTATATCGGGGATAAATCAAAAGAAGGAAATACGGTAATAAGCGTGGCTTTAAACGGGGAATTCGCGGGGATGATAAGCATTTCCGACACTATAAGGGAGGAAGTTTCGGAAACCATAGAAGACCTTAAAAAGCTCGGCGCAAAAAATATTGTTATGCTCACGGGAGACCGCAGGGAATCGGCACAAAAGGTTGCCCACGGAATAGGCTTTGACTCAGTGGAGGCGGAATTGCTTCCAGAGGACAAAGTGGCACATATATCTAAAATCAAGGATTCAGGGGAAATAGTGGCAATGATTGGCGACGGCATAAACGACGCTCCTGCCCTTGCCCTTGCCGATGTGGGAATAGCAATGGGCGCGGGAGGCACCGACATAGCAATAGAATCTGCGGACATTGCCCTTGTCTCCGACGATATTTCAAAGGTACCCGAAGGAATAGCAATCGGCAAGAAGACCATAACGATAATCAAGCAGAGTCTTTCCATATCAATAATTATAAACGCTTTTGCACTTTATTTCGCCTCTTCAGGGCTTCTCGGACCAATCGGAGGCGCGATTGTCCACAATATCGGGTCAATCGTGGTAGTGGCAAACTCGGCACGCCTCATATCATACAGCTTTAAGGAAAAGAAATAAATGCAAACAGACAAAGTCATTGAAAATAAAAAAATTATTGACATTTCCCCTATTCTTTATTTATAAAATTCTATTTTTTATTTAATGTGATATTTCCGATATATTGATGCTCAAAGCTCACATTTAACCTGAGAGTTAAAAAAATGGAAAAGGCGAAGAAAATCTGGATGGACGGAAAGCTTGTTGACTGGGATGATGCGAAAATTCATCTGCTCACCAATGCTTTCAATTACGGACTTGGTGTTTTCGAAGGAATCCGCTGTTACAACACCAAAAAAGGTCCCGCCATATTTCGTCTTGAAGAGCATCTTGACCGTCTTTACAATTCCGCGAAGATTGCATCTATCGAGCCGAATTTCTCAAAAGATGGGATGAGAAAAGCAATCATAAAAACCATCAAATCAAACAAGCTCAAGGAATGTTACATCAAACCCATCATCTATTACGGATACGGTGAAATCGGGCTTTATCCGAAAGACAATCCTGTAAGTTCCGCCATATCCGTATATCCGTGGGGTGCTTATCTGGGCAAGGAAGGGCTTAACAACGGAATCAGGGTAAAGGTTTCTTCTTTCCAGCGCCCATTTATAAATTCATCGATGACAAAAGCAAAGATATGCGGAAATTATGTCAATTCACAGCTTGCAAAAATAGAGGCAATCGAAAACGGATATGACGAAGCCCTTCTTTTGGACACGGAAGGCAGAGTATCGGAAGGGTCGGGCGAAAATATTTTTATCATCAGAGACGGTATTATTTTAACACCGCCTACCCTCTGCATCCTAAGCGGAATTACGAGAGACAGCGTAATCAAGATTGCAGAATACAAAAAGTATACAGTTAAAGAGGTGAATCTTACAAGAGACGATGTCTATACAGCTGATGAAGCATTTTTCACAGGCACTGCCGCAGAACTTACTCCTATCAGGGAAATAGATAGACGGCATATAGGCAACGGGAAAGCGGGAATCATCACGAAAAAACTTCAGAAACTGTTTTTTGAAACAGTAAAGGGCAGTAACAGTCATTTCTCAAAATGGCTGACCCTGATTTAAGAAGTAAGGAGGATTAACAAAATGCCAATTTATGAATATCAATGTGACGACTGCGGGTCTAAATTCGAAGTCTTCAAAAAAATATCCGAAAAAGACAATGAAAAATGCCCCCACTGCAGTTCCGAAAAGGTAAAACGTCTCATATCTTCAGGCGGATTTATACTGAAGGGTTCAGGATGGTATGTAACCGATTATCCTTCCGAGTCAAGAAAGAAGGGAATGCAAGCCGAGAAAACATCGTCAACTGCTTCCTCTCCTGACAATTCCAAAAAAACCGGAACGAAAAAAACGGAAGTAAAAAAACCCGCCGCCTCAGCGGCAAAATAATCTTTAAGATTCAGTACTTTTACCATCATTATTGCCCGGCAAAATACTTTGTCATTCCACGGTATAACAAATTATCATTGCCCTGTATCAACCGGACACATCATTTCCCTTTGCCGGAGTTAAACAAGAATATCTTTGGACAGCATTATTTCTTTTGCGTAATATTGAAACTGTTATGGCAAAAAATGATGATTACACCCCCGGTACATTTGTAAGGCACGAAAAGTACGGCAGAGGCAGAGTGCTGAAATTTGAAAAAAAAGGAAATGACACCCTGCTTGTGATAAGCTTTATCAACTACGGAATAAGAAAATTCTTTAAAGACAGTCCTGCGCTTAAAATTGAAAAAACTGATAATTCAGATATGACAAATGATGACTGACAAGAAAGAGAGATTGCATCAACAATAATAAAATTATTCAATTTTCTAAAAATGATTAATAGTGAAGCTATAAATAAATTCAAAAGTATTGCAGGAGAAGAAAGATTTTCAACTGACAAAGAAGACCTGCTCACATATTCCTATGACGCGGCAGATATAAGCTATATGCCCGATGCCGTAATCTTTCCCGAAACAGAAAACGAAGTAATCGAAATCTTAAAAGCGGCAAGCAGATATTCCATTCCCGTACTTCCCCGAGGTGCCGGTTCAGGATTTACCGGAGGAAGTGTCCCTGTGAAGGGAGGAATCGTCGTATGCCTTTCAAAGATGGACAAAATAATAAATATCGATACCCAAAACCTAATTGCGGAAGTGGAACCGGGAGTTGTAACGGAACAATTTCAGAAGGAAGCCGAAGCCCGCGGGCTTTTTTATCCGCCTGACCCGGCATCCCTTAAATTCTCAACAATAGGCGGAAATATCGCAGAATGCTCCGGAGGTCCGCGCGCGGTGAAATACGGGGTTACAAGAGATTATATACTTGGACTCAATCTTATAATACCGCCGGGGAAGGTAATCAAAACGGGAGTGAAAACTGCAAAAAGCGTAGTCGGATATGACCTTACGCGCCTCATTGCCGGCTCAGAAGGGACTTTCGGCATAATCACAAAAGCGACTTTGAAACTCATTCCCCTGCCTGAGTCAAGAAAATGCCTCCTTGCGATGTTTAGAAGCGTGGAAGATACGGCACAGACGGTAACGCGCATTATCTCATCAAAAATCATCCCATCCACAATCGAGTTTATGGATAAGGAATGTATCGGGACAGTAAACAAATATATGGGATTTGACATTTCTGAAGAATGCGGAGCGCTTCTTATAATGGAAATTGACGGCGGTGAAGAGGAAGTAAAAAAGAAAGCGGATGTTATCGCGAAAATATGCAGGGAAAAAGATATTCTCGAAATAAAAACCGCGTCAGGGAAGGATGAAATCGAAGATTTATGGAAAATACGGCGAAGCGTCTCTCCTTCTCTCGGGCAATTATCCCCCACAAAAATCAACGAAGATATCACCGTACCACGCACAAAGATTCCTGAAATCCTAAAAAAAATCTATGAGATTGCAAAACTTTATAATTTAAAAATCATCTGCTTCGGACACGCGGGCGACGGTAACATTCACACGAATATTATGACTGACAGAGGAAACAGCGAAGAGATGTCGCGTGTTGAAAAGGCAGTGGGGGAAATCTTCAGGGAAACTGTGAATATGGGAGGAAGCATATCAGGCGAGCACGGAATAGGCATTACGAAGTCCCCCTATATCACCCTTGAAATCAACAGGGAAGAATTAAGTCTTATGGCAAGAATCAAAAAGGCATTCGACCCTCAGGGAATAATGAATCCGGGAAAGATATTCCCGTCTGATTTTAATGAGTAACTATCAGCCCGAATCTATTCGGTATCTGATTCTGAATTCCGGTAAATGAATCTGTCCATTACAGGCCAGAACTGAGTCCACTTGGGGTCACTCATATCGGGCTTTTCCTTAATCCACCCTTTGAAAGCTGAAATCTTGGAATCCGTATTGTCGGCATAGTGAAGGGCTAACGCTTCAATAGTCATAGGTCTGATGGGCGACCCGAATTCAAGCTCGCCGTGATGGCTTAAAACAGCGTGTTTCAGCTCGTTTGAAATATCCGCTGGAAAATCCCCTATCTCTGCAATCTTCTCACCAATCATATTGACTCCAAGGGTAATATGTCCAACGAGGCGACCCTCATCGGTATAGTTTGCGGTCAATCCGTTTTTAAGCTCGCGAACCTTTCCTATATCGTGAAGGAGAGCGCTTGTAATGAGCAGGTCGCCGTTAAGCTCATATTGCCCTGCAAGAGAAGAGCATATTCTGCAAACTCCGATGGTATGCTCGGCGAGTCCGCCTGACCAGGAATGATGAATGGATTTTGCCGCGGGATGGGTTAAAAACTTTCTTCTGAAGGCAGAATCGTCGAAGAACGAGGAAATGAGTTTCCTCAAAAAATCTTCTTTTACGAGGGAAATGACCTCATCTAATCCTCTTCCCAGTGTTTCGGTATCCATATCCGAAGTTTTTACAAAAAGCCCGAAGTCCACATCCTCATCATCTACGACGCTCATCGAAGAAATAGTAATCTGCAGTTTATCTTTATATTTTCCCACGGTACCCTTAATACTGCATACGGAATCGACTTTGATGTTTTCGTACTCGCTTCTGAAATTCCAGCAAATGCCCGTGACTTCGCCTGTTTTGTCAGTGAAGACAAGGCGAAGATAAGGTTCGCCGTTTTTCTTGTGATAAAGCTGAATCCATTTTACGGCATAACTGCTTTCTACCGAATCTCCTTCCTTTAAACTGCTTACTCTCTGTTCAGACATTTTTATTTACCACTGCTCCATCTGTAAAGTAAAACCGCAAAGACTATTCCGAGTACCGTACCCGCATTGAAAAAAAGTTTTCCGCCCAAAGTCAGCGTAATGAAGCGAAGTTTCAATGTGGTGGGAGAAAAACCGATGTCAAAACCCGCCGAGAATATATTTCGCACCGCCTTTGCGGGAATAAGAAGGCACAATTCCGATAAAACATTTCCCGCGAGCATTCCCAGGATTATAAAAAGCAGAATCAGAAAAACATTTTTCCCCTGCAAACTTATTCACTCTCCCTTTTTGAAGGCAACACCTTATTGATTGTTGATTCAAAAAAATCTATAAGGTATAAGGCACGCAAACTTTAAAGAAGACCGCTTCAGTATAAGCATATTTCGGAATCTATGGAAACATTATTTTTCTAAGCTTATTTTGACATATAGAAATGGAACAGAATGGACCCTCTGAGAACTAAAATAGAACTTTTCTGCAACGGAATCGGAGTCGACCCGAATATCAGCAACGAGTCGATGAAGTCCATACTGCCCACAAGAGTCTACAGAAACAAACGGGCATCCCTTTCAAACGGCAAGTGCTTCAGATTGGACATTAACGGTTACAGCACCGTGGCAAACCTTGCCGTGCGCGAATCATTCGCCGGGGACTCCCCCTATAAATACATAGAGGAAGATGGAAAAGGATTTATTGTGGGCAAGGGAATAAAAATCGGAGCAGACCCGGTGCCTCCTCCGCGATGGGCGGATTTCGAACTTCCGAACGGGCAGAAACTTATAAATATAATGCAGCAGCACAGCACGTCGATTTTGGGCACTGCGCTTTCAAATTACTGTTCATACAAGGTGGAGGGGAAAGGATGCAAGTTCTGCGCACTTGACGGCGGAGACAACTACGCAATCAAGAAACCGCAGGAGATTAAGGAAGTACTCACACTTTTAGATGAAAAGGGAATATTGGGTTCCGAAATTACGGAAATCAACATCAATTCCGGCGTAATCGAAAATGAGACAACATCGGCTGACGAATATATGGAAACCATCAGGGCGGTTAAGGAAGCGTGCTCATTGCCCGTTTATGCTCAGCTTTGCCCCGTGGACAAGGAAACAATTCTGCGCCTTAAAGATGCGGGACTCGATTCGGTAAGTTTCAATATTGAAATCTATGATGAGAAGATACGAAGGGAAATATGCCCGGGCAAAGGCGAAATACCGCTGAGCAGTTATCTTACTGCGCTTTCACAGGCATCGGAAATATTCGGAAAAGACCAGACAAGCTCGTGGCTTATCGTTGGGCTTGAGGCGCCTGAGAGCACCATTGCGGGAATCGAAGCAACCGCGAACGCGGGAGCAATTCCCCACCTAACAGTATTCAGGCCTCTTTCGGGCACAGAGCTTGAAAACAGAAAACCGCCTGCAACCGATGATGTGATAAAGGTATACAGAGCATTGCCCGGCCTGCTTAAAAAATACGGGCTTAATCCCGAAAGGACAAACTCGGGATGTTCCAAGTGCAACGGTTGCTCGGCAACTCTTGAGTCCCTTGTGTTTTAGATTCGCTTTACAATCCAAATGACGGATGCAGGTGAAGACAGAAAAAATCCTGATTATCTTTCCCGGTTCATTGGGAGATTTCATCGCCTTTCTCCCCGCGCTTAAACTCATTCGAAAGGAATATCAGGAGGCGAATATCGATATCGCCTGCAAAAGCGCCTATGCCTGCCTTGTGGAAGCAAAACCTTATGTAGCAAATGTCATCGAGCGGATTTCCTTCGCCCTGTCAGGGCTTTTTGCTTCGCCTTCGGCGTGCACGGGAAGGACAAGAGATTATCTTGAAAGCAGAGATTTGATAGTAAGCTACATAGATGACACAAAAGGGACGTTTTCGAAAAACCTGCGAAAAAATACCACCGGGAAAGTAATTTCATGGAAGGGAAATATAAGAGACGGACTTAAAATTAACATATATGAGCACTACCTTAATTCCCTTGAGTTAATTGGCATTGGCAGGAGAAATACCGAATACGAAATCAACATTTCTTATGCCGAAGAATGGAAACCTGCGGAGAATTACTTTTGCATTCATCCGGGAAGCGGCTCAAAAAAGAAAAACTGGAATATGGGAAAATTTATTGCCCTTGCAGAGACTATTGAAAAGGAATATTCGCTTTCGCCTGTTTTTTTAACAGGTGAGGCAGATGGATATCTTAGGGCAATGGTTCCCGAAAGATTTATTCATCTTCACAATGAAACCCTGCTAAAGATTGCTTCTGTCATTAAAGGGGCAAAGTTTTACATAGGCAATGATTCCGGTATCAGCCATCTTGCGGGATGTTTGAGAGTTAAGAGTTTTATAATATTCGGACCCACTGCGCCTGAAATATGGGCGCCTCCCGTTGAAAATGTTTATATTATTGACGCAGGAAGAGAGAAGGATTGCCTTGAAGGTCTTGGTGCTGAAAAAGTATTTGAAATCATAGGCAACAATGTTTAAAGCTTTCCTGAAAGCAGTTAATATTTATTGTTAGCTTACTGAAATTAAAAGGGGGAGAAGGACAAATGACTGCAATATCCGATTTTGACAAGTTTATGGAGAAGGCGAAGAAAAAGGCAATCAGCACATTTAAAAAAGCGGACGATAGAGCCAAATTCGATTCAAAAAGTTGGGATATCGCAGACGGTTTTATGGAGGTAAACACATTAAGAGGAAAAGTCCTCGAGAAGATGGCAATCAGTGATACGCGCTTTTCAATGGTAATTCCCCGTTATAATGAAAAAACTTCCGTTAGGGTATTTGAAATATGCTCGCACACCTTTAATCCTGAAGTGCCCGTAGGCACCCTTAGTCTGAGAATGTTGAAAAGAAAAAAACAATGCCGCTTAATGGGGCATACCGACCTTTCGCCATTTCTCGAATCAGAAGATGAAAGGGAAATTTTTATCAAATCGATGAAAGCGCTATGCAAAAAATACGGAAAAAATTACGGCGCCCTCAATGAAAATCTGAAAAATCTCTTCCATTCCATCTACCGCAACAAGCAGAGGGGAGGAGGACTCGGAATTGCCTTTGACTTGGCGGAGAAGGATATGCCTTTTTTAATGGAAACAGGAAATACTTTTATCAGGACGTACAAAAAGATAATCGAGAGTACCAAAGGAAAAAAACTTAACAAAAAGGCCCGCGAGGCAATGCTTGTTGCGCGCGGACAATGGGTTGAATTCAACCTCGTGGAGGATAAGGGATTCGTTGCCGGAATTAAAATCGGCATTCCCCCTGAAGCGATGATTCTTCAGACACTTCCGCCGATTGTGATGTTTTAAGAATAGGTCGATTCTGACGGTCATAATCAGCGTGTTAAGATGTATCAAAACCTCTTTTCCCAATATCCCGGAAAGCAATGGTCTCACATGAAATATAACGAGATAAATTAAAAAAGATATCCGGGTAAAATTGTCAAATTACGGAACGCTTCAATAGGTTTGCCTTTCCCCCCTTATTTATAGTATAAGATAATAATAAATGAAATTCGACGAACTTAATATACAGCCCCAGATACTTGAAGGAATCAAATCGGCAGGCTTTAAGGAATGCACTCCCGTACAGGAGGAAACCCTCCCTGAAGCGCTTCAGGGCAATGATATTGCCGCGCAGGCGCAGACAGGCACCGGTAAAACCGCCGCTTTTCTAATAGCCGTATTCTCCCGTATGCTTGAAATCCCCTCGCCGGGACGGGGACCTTCTCCGCGCTCGCTCATAATTGCGCCCACTCGCGAGCTTGCAGTACAAATCGACGCAGAGGCAAAAATTCTTGCAAGCCATACGGACTTTAAAATTCTTCCCGTATACGGGGGAATTGATTACATCAAACAGCGCAAAGAGATAGAAAAAGGTGTCGATATGCTAATAGGCACACCGGGACGGCTTATAGATTACCTCAAGCAGAGAGTGTACAGTCTCGCGAAAACCCAGTTTCTTATTATCGATGAAGCAGACCGTCTTTTCGATATGGGATTTATAAAGGACATTCGTTTCATTCTTCGACGGATGCCACCTTATGACAAAAGGCAGTCAATGCTCTTTTCCGCAACGCTTTCAAGACGCGTACTTGAGTTATGTTACGAGCATATGGATATAAAGAAAAAAATCTCTCTCTCACCTGAACAGGTAACGGTAGAAAAGATTAAACAGGAAGTCTATCACGTGGGACTTTCGGAAAAAACGGGATTGCTTTTAGGAATAATAAAATCGGAAGAGAATGGAAAATTTCTTGTTTTCTGCAACACAAAAGCCGCGGCGGAAAGACTGGACCGCCTTCTCAATTTTAACGGTCATAAAACCGCCGCCATCACCGGGGACCTTAATCAGAAAAAAAGGATGAAAGTCCTCTCTGATTTTAAAGACGGCACTCTAAACATTCTCATTGCAACAGATGTTGCAAGCAGGGGAATTCATATTGATGGTGTGACGCACGTGATAAATTATGATCTTCCAGGTGATCCGGAATACTATGTGCACAGAATCGGAAGGACTGCGAGGGCAGGCGCGGAAGGACGGGCAATAACTCTTGCCTGCGAAAAATATGTTCATACGCTTCCCGATATAGAAGATTATATAAAGCTTAAAATCGAAGTAGTCCCCGTAACCGATGATATTATAGAAACCGACTACAAAATTCCGCCCAGACCTGCATTTAAAAAAACCCACGCCTTTCGCGGAAAAACTTCACACAACACGGGATCAAGAAGAAAGCCGCAGGGAAAAGGGAATTTTTCCAGAAAAAGAAGAAAACCTGCAGATAAAGTCCACAGTAAAAAGCCGGCAGGAGGAAGGAAATAATTCTTCAGTCAGCTTGCGCTAAAGCAAACAACAAGTCAGGCTATTTCCTGAAGAAATCCTTGGTTCCTTTTGCTTCTATGGCGCCGGCGATTCGTGAGAGAGCGTGAACATAGGCGGCAGTGCGGATATCTATTTTCTTTGATATGGAAACATCGACGATTTTTTTATATTCCGAAGTTATCATCTCTTCAAGCGTGGCGTTTACCTTATCCAAAGTCCAGTAGTAGCCGTTTCTGTTCTGCACCCACTCAAAATAGCTTACAATCACTCCGCCGGAGTTTGCGATAATATCGGGCACAACAGGAATACCTTTTTCATTTAAAATTTTATCGGCTTCATTTGTCACAGGACCGTTTGCAACCTCGACTATTGTCTTTGCCTTCACATTGCCTGCATTTCCGGCATCAATCTGGTTTTCAAGCGCCGCGGGGATAAGCACATCCACGTTGAGAGAAAGCAATTCTTCGTTTGTTATCTTGTCGTGCTTTTGAATATGGCAAACCGAACCCTCACAATACACCGCTTCAAGCTTTCTTGTTTCATTCTTGAATCTTTTAATGTCGTCGGGAATAAGTCCGTCGCCTGAAAAAATTCCTCCCTGAGAATCACTTATTGCAACAATCCTGAATCCGTCATTATGCAGAAGACGCGCCACATTATATCCCGCGTTGCCGAATCCCTGCACTGCAACCGTTACATCGGAAGGCGTCCTGCCTGAATCTTTAATCATTTCTCTCGTAATATAATAAGCGCCCCGTCCCGTTGCCTCATCCCTGCCTAAACTTCCGCCCAGCTCGAGGGGTTTTCCCGTGATTACACAGGGCACCTTTGCGCGCCTTATGATATTGTACTGGTCAGCCATCCAGCCCATTATCATTGCATTGGTATAAACGTCAGGGGCGGGAATGTCCCTGTTGGGACCTATGAAATCGGCAATCGCGTCGATATATCCCCGGCTGAGTCTTTCAAGTTCAAACTTTGAAAGTTTCTTAGGGTCAACTACCACACCGCCCTTAGCGCCGCCATAAGGAATGTTTGCCGCGGCGCATTTGAATGTCATCCAGAATGCAAGCGCCTTTACCTCATCGAGTGACGCGGAAGGATGGTAGCGGATTCCGCCTTTTGCGGGGCCTCGCGTATCGTCATAAATTACCCTGAAACCGCTGAATGTCCTGAGCTCTCCGTTATCCATTCTCACAGGCACGGAAACCTCGAGGGATGCCTTGGGGTGCCTCAGCTTTTCGAATACATCATCGCTTACATCGATATGTTGAAGCGCCTTATCGAGACGTTTGCTCGCTTCTTCAAAAATATTCACAGGCATCTCCTTTAAAATACTTTAATATCCGTTATAGATTTCAATCTCAGAGGGAACATTCTCAACCTTTATAAAGCCCACAGGGTCATCCTTTATTTTAAATTCGCTTAACTTTCTCGGAGGCGATGTTTTAAGCGTTTTTATCCAGTGATATTTGATTATTATATCCTCGCCTTCGGAAAGCCCTGAAAGATAAAGGTGATTGTAAGCGGATTTTATCTCTCCCCTTCCCTCGAGGAAAAAATCCTGCTTTCGCGTAATCTCGTAAAGATAGAATTTATCAACCCTGTCAATAAGGTGAACTCTTTCCGGAATTTTTTCCAGAAAATTTCTCGAGTAGGGCGTAAAGGCAACTATCCACTTGATGTTATAGAGATCTGTCTTTTCAAGGAATTCTTCTTCGTCGTATTCATCGAGATACTTGCCGCAGAAAAAACCGTCCTGAAAACTCGCATAATGGTGCACCATAAAATACTGTGGGATTGGCCCGCCGATATATTCCCTTCCGGTGAGCGTTGGAAGCATTGCCGGAAGATGCGAACCCCAATAGGCGTGACGAGACTGCCAGCAGGAATCTTCAAGCATTATCCGCGCATCTTTTGTGGTATTCCGTTTAATCCATTCAATAAACTCATACCCCGCAGGAGGAAGCGATGAGTGAGGAAGTTCCTCGTATGAATACTCCACCTCTCCGTTTTTCAAAGGGGTGAGACGGTCATATTTTACAATTCTTTCATTTCTGTAACGGGGAATGAGACGTTTTGCTGACTTAAAAGCATTTAGCGGAAAAAGGCAGACAATGAGGAAGAGGGAAACGGCAAGAGGTAAAATTTTTCTGCTGAAACCGTTCTTTTCAAAAAGTGAATTCAGATAAACTGCCGCCGGGGCAAGGAGAAAAAGATTCAGTTCAAATTCGTAGCGCCATGGATTTTGCAGAAATGTAAGCGTTGAATAGGCGCCGAAGTATGAATAGATAAAAAGTATGAGCGCGTTGCCGAGCACGGGATAAAAGAGGATATTTTTTTCTTTTTTCCATTTCATAAAACCGCCAATCGAGGCAATCAAAATAGCGAGGCGAAGATATCTGTAGATTGCCCCTCCGGGAAAATACGCTTCGAGAAAAAAGAAAGGATTGGTGGCGCCGAAAAACCAGTCGATATCAGCAAGATTATTCATTCCGTAGAAACGTATAAAAGGTATCACCCAGGGGCTGTTCGCAATGAGAATAAAAGCAAGGCAGGCAAAAAGCCCCGCGTGTTGTTTCCCGCTCATTTTTTTAAAGGCAACTGCATAAAGGATGAGCGACCCCACCGCGATGTTTATGGGCGCAAGGATGTGTACCGAAAGGGCAATAGCTCCGATTACACCGCAAAGCGCTATGAAGCGGAATTTACCGGAATCCACATAACGGTAAAAGAGAGAAAATATAAGCAATGTAATATGAGATACGAAGATGAATGCGAATTGTCCCGCGAGATTGAACCTGAATGCCGGATATGCCCACCAGTAAAATACGCCTGCGGCAAATCCCGTGGCAAGCCCCCATCTTCTTAATCCGAAATTGAAAATCGACCAGAGAAAAAGCAGAGGAGCAAGAATGTAATTCAGAAAGATATAGATATTGTAAACCGTTGCCGAATCGGCAAAAGAAAAGATAACACCTATTATTTCCGGCGACTTTGCGTCTGCGTCAAAAACCGTGGACTTAGGCAATCCCGCCATATAAAAAGGGTCATATCCCCACAACCTGAAACTGTCCCTGAAGAATTCCTTTACAGGGTCCACGTGGCCGAAATGAATGGAGTAATCGTCATTCAATACGGGAAATCCTGAATCTATATCCACATTGGAAAAAAATCCGGCGGCACAGACAAAATGAAAAACAAAGATGAGGAATATTGCGGCAAGATACGCTCTGCTGTCTTTAGACGACAATTCTTTTCTCTCTCTTTATCTTGAAAGCAGCCTGTAAAGAAGCCCTTTTTTAAGGTTGATTGCTCCTTCGGGACAAACTTCGTGACAACAGTAACATTTTATACATTTATCGTAATCCATCACCGGATAGCCATCGGCCATAGTTATCGCCTCCGGCACGCAGGCAACGTGGCAGGTTTTACACCCTGTACATTTCTTCTTGTCAACTACCGGTTTAGCCGTTGTCCTCTCACGCATAAGCGCGATAATAAACCTCATAAGTGGTTTGTCCGTAACATCATCTACAAGCACTTCATAGTCCGATACTAAAAATTTTCCCACATCGTCTCCAAGCACTTCTATCTCATGGGGATTCGCGACACCTATTCCCTGTGATTCCCCAATTTTGCATGTGTCGAGGGCATAGGGGCTTTTTCCGATTATCTGGCAGGCAACGGAATCCAGCGCGACTGCATCGATACTTGCTATGACTGCCCCCACTTTTCTCGGGTTTCCGTTTCCGGGACCGTTGCCGTCCATTCCCACAACGGCGTCCATTATATTAATCGAGGGCTTTACAACCTGATAAAGGTCAACGAGCATCTGTGAAAACTCGGGCCTGTGGGGGGCGCGCATATGAAGCTGTCCCTTTAAAAGCCCCGGCACGCATCCGAAAAGGTTCTTCACCGCCCCCGTGAGAAGCGTCAGTCCGTGCGTCTTGAGCTTACAAAGATTAATAAGGACATCACATTTTTTAATCTCTTCGGTAACAGTAAATTTCTTAAATATTTTCCCTTCGGGGTTTTCGATTTCGATTCTCGATGAGCTGAAATGGGCAAGTTCGACCTCTTTCTTTTCAACGACATCGAGAATGCCGGTGATTTCGCAAACCTTTTTGAATTTCTCGAGACTTCCCTTGCCTTCCGTTGCCGGACTGTCTCCAACTACGGGAATGCCTCCCGCCTCCCTTACCAAATCAATTACCGCGGCAAGCACCATAGGATGGGTTGTTACGGCTTTTTCCGGAGGTTTTCCCGAAAGGAGATTCGGCTTGATAAGCACCCTGTTTCCGCCTGATACGAATTTTTCGATTCCGCCTAAAAGGCCTACTGCTTCCTTTACCGCTGAATCAACTTTTTCCTTTTCATATTCGGCACACGATACAAGGGATACTTTCGAAGACATAATTATCTCTCTTTTTTAATTTATTATTGTCATTATTATTTCATTAACACGGTATAATTTCTATAATAAAGGCATAATATTTTATCAAGGCATTTACCTTATGACTGAAAGCAAATTGATTCAATCCGAAACATTTCTCATTGATAAAGAAAATCCCTTAAACAATGAAATTAAGAAAGAAATTGAATCATTAGTTGAATCAATATCCTCTGAATTCCCTAAATGCTCGATTATTCTCGGAGGAAGTCTTTGTTACGCAGAGGGAAAAACCATCGAGAAAAACCGGAAAAGCGAAGTTTCAAGCGATGTAGATATCTTTCTTGTCTTCGATTCCTTATGGCAAAGCATTTCCGCGCGGAAAAACCATCTCCTTGCCCAATTAAAATCAAGGATAAATGTTATCAGAGATATCGAATTTATCATTGTTTGGGATAAAGCTCTGAAATTTCATCTCACCACACTTGCGGGAAAAACTTTAAAAAAAGAGAACGGTCTCGACAGAACGCTTGATAAGATGAAGACTCCGGAACCGGTAAATAACCTGAAACGGGCCTATAAATTTTTAATCAAGGGAATAAGCGAAGGCGACTCCGGAATGCCCTATTTTGAAAAATCGGCAATTCAGGCATTTCAGGCATTTTTATTCTTTAAAGAAAACAATGCCTCCTACGGAGAGTGGAAAAACTTTTACAGTCTTAAAAAATGTTCTGAAAAGGCATTAGAGTATGAAAGGGAAATAAGCTCAGAATTTTCTCGATTTCTCCGCGACGCAATTGCTTCAAGATTTGAAGGGGATTACGCGGGGCATTACCCGATTTCTGAAGCAAAAGAGACAACTGAAAAATTTCTTGATTTACTCTCGGGAAAAATTAATCGTGGTTTTAAAGTGAATGATTATATCAGGTATGTAAGTTACAATTTAAAAACCCGCAAAAGAGCAAATCTTGCCGTTAATTCAACATCGCTTTTTTTTGAAACTGCAGAAGAAATCCTTAAAAACTGCGTAAAAGGCGGTGATGAGATGAAAAGAGCATCGAAACTTCTGAGAAAACTTACGGGCAAGTCCATACCTGAGGAAATGTCGTTGTCGGAAAAAATCAAAACATCCGCTCATATTCTTATGGAATACGACAAAAGCTATTTGCATAAAGCGTAAGACAAAAAAATGTCTTTTCTTAACGGAAACCTTTAAACTCCCCCTGACAACTTTCTAAGGAATTTAACAAGGGAATTCTCAAATCGCAATGAGAAAAAACCGGTTTTCCATCTGAATCTGGCAAGGTTATGCAAAATGATATAAATAACTTTTTTCATGACGGAACCTTTGCTTTTCAGAAAATTATTCAACCTTTCCTCCAGCAAAAAATAGAAAATGAATTCCGTGAAGAAGGAAACTTTGTTTGCGAATGTCTTTGAAATCCACGGTATGTTTATGTTTCCAAGGTCCATCCCCTCCCATTCTTCGAGACTTACGGGCTTTTTGAAACCGTTTTCAACACTTCTGTCAAAAAGCGGAGTCCCGGGATAGGGAGTATAGAGGAAAAACCAGGCAGTTGCGCCTGGGTTTGCCTCGAATACCTTTTTCGTAAGAGATAAAGCGCTTTCAAGTTCCCTGTCAAGGTCGGCGGATATATCATTCATTCTCTCTGAAGACCCTGGCAGTCCCATTATAAGAGAAAAAGTGAGACTTATATCAACACCCTTTAAGTTGTCTGCCAGTTCGAGTACATCAGTCGCCTTCGTATCCTTTTTTATGAAATTCAGCTGTTCCTGAAGAGCGGATTCCACACCGACGAAAAGTTCTTTGAATCCCGCTTCTGAAAAATGCTTCCATTCGGAAGTTTCAATTTTTTTCAACTGTGCCGCGCGACCGTTCAAACCGCCATACTTTACGCCAAGATTTTCTTTCACAAGAAGGTCTGCAAGCCCTCTGATTCTTTTCATATCAACGAAAAAATTACTGTCTATGACCGTTGCCGAATCTATATTGCATTCTTTCCTGAGAAATTTCACATCTTCGATAAACTGTTCATTTGAGATGCTTACCCACCTTCTTTTGTTAACAAGGGAATCGGCACAGAACGAACATCTGAACGGACACCCCTGACTTGAGTAGTAATGAATATTTCTAAGTCCGAGGCGCGTCCCCCTGATATAATCGTTGAGAGGAAGAAGTTGGAAAGGCAGAGAATCGAACGATTTTAAATCTTCGAGATAATTATCATCGGTTATTGTTATCGCACCGTTTTTCCTGAAAGCAAGTCCCTTTATGGCGGAAATATCCCTTCCTTCGGAAATCGCGTTTACAAGTTCGGAGAAAACAACATCTCCCTGTCCACGCACTAATATGTCAGCGAGGGGATGTTCGAGAGTCTGCTCAGTTGAAACAGAGGGATGCCATCCGCCCCATATAACCCTTATGCCCGGGTTAACATCACGGGCAATCTTAGATGCCTCGATTGCCTGTTTAATCTGATATCCGGTCATAAATCCGATGCCGATGCACAGGGCATCCTTGCAATGCTCTTTGAGCTTTTCCCTGTAGTCGTGCTCCATTTCACCGTTTATTATGAGCACATCGAATTTTTGGCTGTCCAAATGCCTGCACACCGCAAGAAGATGAAGAGGCACGATGGAACCGGTGGAGGAAAAAGCGGTTCGAGGATGAAAAAGTATTATTTTTTCTTTTGCGCTATGCATACGAGAGAATGTCCGAATGGAAATGATATATTCTTGAGAATCCTGCTTTCAAAACAAAAAATAGATGCCAGTATGCTGTTAATTATTTGGGGAACCGAAAAAGAAATATTCGTTTTATCCGGATTTGCAACAGGAAAAATAGCTTCCTTTATTTTTATCAAAATTAGCGCAGAAAAAATCACCGGGAAAAGAAATGTATTGATATAGGTAACCTTTCTTACATTAAATCCGGCAACCTGCGCCTTTCTGCTTATCTCGCCGGCGCTGTAACGCCTTTTATGATGTGCCGCGCGGTCGTTATTGCTGAAAAGAAAATTATACGCGGGAAGCGTTATAATCACGAATGCACCGTCTTTGAGCACACGGTATGAGTCCCTGAGGACTGACACATCATCGTCGATATGCTCAAGTGTATCGAAGAGGGAGAGAAGGTCATAACTTTCATCCTTAACGGGAAGTCTGCTTCCGTCTGCAAGCATAAGCAGGTTGAAACCCCTTTCCGAACAAAAATCAAGGGCATCGAATGTGATATCACAGGCAGTTACATTACCGTATTTTTCAAGGGGTTCAATCATCTCCCCCGGACCGCATCCCACGTCGATTATATTCAAATCTTTTCTGCCGTCCAAAAATTTATCCAAAAGGCTAAAGAAAATGCTTCTTCTTCCAAGAAACCACCAGTGATTTTTTTCGAGATTCAGAAACTCGGAATAAACATCTTTTTCCATTGGGATTTTACCTTTTTAAAAAACAACACAATCGGCAAACTAAAAATATCATTGAAAAATTAGTGATTATTGTCGAAATAATTTTTCTAAAAGTAAAGTTTTGCTGAAGTTATTATATCTGTTATATTAACTCAAAATGGATAAAAGAAACAGAAAAGTTGCTGTTTTAGGCGCCGGGCTCGCGGGATTGACCTGCGCGTATGAACTTTCCAAAGCGGGGTTTGACGTTACTGTCATCGAAAAAGAAGATTATGTGGGAGGTCTCGCGCGAAGTTTCAAAAAGGGCGAATTCACCTGCGACCTTGGACCCCACAGGTTTCATTCAGAAAAAAAAGAGCTTGTTGACCATATAAGAGAAGTCCTTGACGACAAAACCGTCAAGAAAATCAGAAAAAGTGAAATATATCTTAAAAACAGATATTTCATCTACCCTTTAAGCGCAATGGATGTCATTTCCAAGATGCCCTTCTTTACACTTCTTAAAATTTTCTATGACTATGTTTATGCCAAAATAATATTACAGTCCATTCCCGACAATTCATTTGAAAACTGGGTAAGCAAGAGATTCGGCAACAAGCTTTATGAAATTTTTTTCAAGGAATATACGGAAAAAACCTGGGGACTCGCCTGTACGGAAATATCCGCGGATTATGCCTCACAGAGGATAACTCTGCTCAATCTCACAGATGTGATAATGAAAACGCTTTTTAGACCCAAAAATATTCCCCGCACCTATGTCTCTGAATTTTCCTATCCTGAAAACGGCGGGATAGGGACGATATGCGAAAAATACAGAGAGAAAATACTTGCTATGGGAAACAAGGTTATTACGGGCGCTGAAGTGAAAGAGATTGAAACAGACAAGAATAGAATTCTCTCAATTTCTTATGAAAACGGCTCATCGCCTAAAAAGGAAGAATACGATTATTTCTGTTCAACTATCCCCCTTACAGACCTTGTTTCTCTCATAACACCCGAACCCGAAGGGAAAATCAAACAGTCCTGCTCAGAGCTTTTTTTCCGCTCAATCGTTTTTGTCTATCTTGTTGTTAACAGACCGCGTTTGAGTGCAAATCACTGGATTTATATGCCCGAGAGAAAATTTATAAGCAACCGGTTTTCTGAGTTCAAAAATTTCAACGAAAACTCCGCGCCCCCGAGAAAGACAATTATATGCGCCGAAGTCACCTGCTTTTTCGGAGACAGAATCTGGAATATGAATGATGAGAGAATCGTTGACAGAGTAACGGAAGACCTTGTGCAAATGGGTCTGATAGGTGAAAATGATGTGGAAAGCTATTTTCTCTGCAAGCTTAAACACGCCTATCCCATTTATGACATATACTACCGTCAACACGTAACGGTAATAAAAGACTATCTCGAGGGATTTGACAATCTTCACTATTTCGGAAGAAACGCACTTTTCAGATACAACAATATGGACCATTCCGTTGAAATGGGACTCAATGTGGCAGAGGATATAATCAAGGGAAAAAAATCAGACCTTCGAACGGCAACGGAAAAAAAGTGGTTCGGATAATCTGTTTTATCCACCCTTGCTGAAGATAAAAATTATCGCCTGTTTGAAAAGTTCCGGAAAAGACATTTTCACGGGATAAATCCTGCTCTTGAATGCATACCCTTTCCACACCTTCCTGATGAATTCATAAATTTTTCCGCCGGGCATTTTAACAAGATAGGGAAGTAGAGGTCGGAATGTTTTAAACTCAACTGCCACGGCAAAGAGTTTCTGCAGTCTCTCGATTCTCTTTTTATCGGGTATCTTCATCGGTGACCCGATATGGTATGTAGCAGGAAAGTCATCTATATTTCCGTCAAAAAACCCCATCTCGCGCGCCTTCTCACCAAGTTCCGTATTCGGATATGGTGTGTAAAGACTCACCCAGGCATAGTCCGGCGCGCATTCAATATTGAGCTTTAGAGTTTCGAGGACATTGTCATAAGTTTCACCGGGAAGTCCCAGTATATTCTGTGTAAATATTTTTATCCCTTCTCCCTTGATCATCCTGCACGCTTCGGTTATTTCCTCTCTTTTCATCGACCTTTTAAGAATGTCGTTTCTTATGGAATCATTCCCGCTTTCCACTCCCATTGCCACTGATACACACCCTGCTTCGCGAAGTTTCTTCGCCCTGTAAGGAGTCATCATATTCGCCCTTACTATGCTGTAAAAGGGAAGTCCTATTTTTCTGCTGTACTTATCCGCAAATTCATCTAACCATTCATCGGTAAAGGCAAAAATATCGTTCACAAACTTCAAAAAGTCGAGGGGATACTTTCCTCTCACTTCTTCTATCTCCGTTATTACATTGTCAACGGACCTTAATCTGACAATTTTACCCTTTCCTTCGTAAATCTTATGAAAATAGTGGTTAAAACAGTATGTGCATTTGAAAGGGCATCCCCGGTTTGTAATAAAAAATTTTATTTTTGAATCCCTCATTTCGCTGTTTTTCGAATAAATCAGTTCTCTGTCGGGAAATGGATAGACATCAAGGTCATCAACGAGATGGCGTACATCGTTTTTCTTTATACCCAAAGACGTTTTTACGAGAAGATTTTCAACCGATGATATGTCCTCCTTGCGGGACATCTTGTCGGCAAGTTCGCCAATCGCCTCTTCGCCTTCCCCTACGCAGACAGCATCAACTCCTTCTTCTTCTATCATTTGAGGGAAAAAAGTCGCGTGCGGTCCTCCGAAAAGGGACAAGAAATCATATCTTTTCTTGAGCTCTCTGTTAAAGGAAATCAAATCGCCGTGCATTCCCGTTGTCACGCTGTAGGCGACTATGTCGGGCTGGAAAGTGTCCATTACGGAAATGACTTCCTTGATTCGGGAATTTGCAAAAGCCGTCAAATGTCCGTGTTTTTTCAGATATGATGAAAGATAAAGTATTCCCAGTGGTTCATAATTGGTAAACTCCAGAAGCTGATTGCTTATAAATAGTATTTTCATTTGTGGATAATTTTATTTAAAATTTATGTCGAATACTCAATTTTTAAAAAATTTAAATTTCGAACAGGGCTAATCGGACTAATTATAAAAAAATTCAGTAACTTCAACATTAATGAGGAAGAACTTTTAAGTTTATGAAAATTGGAATCAACGCGCTATATTCAATGAGCGGAGGATACGGAGGGATGCAGGTTTATCTTGAAAACCTCCTCGAAGAGCTTTTGCGCATCGATAATGAAAACGAATATTTTATTTTCTGCAACAAAGAAAACTTTGAAATATTTCTTTCTAAAAACTGGAAAGCTGAAAAAATACAATGTCCTGTATCATCAGGTTTAAGCATCTCAAAAACGCTTTGGGAACAATTTATTCTGCCGCTTCAGGCAAAAAAAAGAGCAGTTGACTTGCTTTTCTCTCCCGCCTATATCACTCCGCTTAATATTAAATGTAAAACCGTCACAACAATCCACTGCATAAAATATATTCATCATCCGCGGGACTTTGACAATTTAACCCTGAAGACTCTCGACTTTTTCATTCCGAGAAGTTCGAGAAAGAGCGACAGAATTATCACTGTTTCCCAATATACCAGGAAAGAGCTAATCGACTATTTCAAAGCTGACTCTTCTCTTATAGATGTAATACCTTATTCTGTGGGGGAAAATTTCAATATATCAACTCCCCACAAGGAGGACATCAGAAAAAAATACGGAATCAGGGGAAAATTCGTGCTTTCCGTGGCAAGTACCAAAAGCCATAAAAATGTAAAAGGCCTTGTGGAGGCATTCGCGGTGCTGAAAGAAAACGAAAAAATCGAGCATCAGCTTGTTTTGGTAGGAGACAAAAGGCCTCTTTTAAAAAATGACTGGTTCGGCACACAATTTTCCCGCTGGGAAAAAGACATTATATTTACCGGATTTATTCCAAACAACGAACTTCCGCCTCTTTACCGCAATGCCGACCTTTTTGTTTTCGCGTCAAAATACGAGTCTTTCGGAATACCCGTAATAGAAGCAATGTCCTGCGGCGCACCCGTAGTAACTTCAACGGTCTCAGCGCTTCCCGAAGTTGCCGGAGGGTGCGCACTGCTTGCGGACCCTTACAATGTGTCCGACATTGCGGAAAAAATGAAGGCACTTATGAAGGACAAACCGCTAAGGGAAAAAATGATTTCCGGGGGACTTGAACATGTAAAACAGTTTTCGTGGCGAAGGACTGCCATAGAAACTCTGAATGTTTTCAGAAAAACAATGGAAACAAATTAATAAAAGAGGTTGTCTTTAAAAAAAATATCTAATCATCACAAAGTTCTTTTGTCCGTGTAGGTATTGTTTTCCGTAGTTAAGCAGTATTTTTATCAGGGGACTCTGTTAAATATAAGTTATGAAAAATCTGTTTTGGACAGGCATGATCTTGAATTAAAAGAAACTTTATTCGATTTATTGCCTGACAGTCTTTATAATAGTTTCTTATACAGTATAATAAGTTAAAGGGTTTTACGGGAATAATTCAGATGACTTACATTAAATTTGAATATTCGAAGAAAGTGGATAAAACAACGGTAAATTATTTTACTGATTCGGTGCATTTTACCGATTTGGGAACTTCAACGGTGGCAAAAAATTATTTCAATGTGATAGTCGAAAATAAACTGTCTGACAA
This sequence comes from uncultured bacterium, assembly GCA_964549305.1. Taxonomy (GTDB): domain Bacteria; phylum Schekmanbacteria; class GWA2-38-11; order GWA2-38-11; family J061; genus J061. The sequence goes on along the minus strand of CAZJVM010000003.1, from coordinate 49,850 downwards.
AAGTTACGATTCGGAAAAATAAACAAATGAAACTAATTATTCAGATACCCTGCTTGAACGAAGAGGAAACACTGCCCTCTACTATTGAATCTCTTCCGAAGAAAATTGAAGGGATAGACGAAATCGAGGTTCTCATAGTCGATGACGGAAGCAGTGATAACACTTCGCAAGTCGCAAAAAAATGCGGGGCCCATCACATAGTAAGATTTACAAAACATAAGGGCCTTGCGGAGGCTTTTATGGCGGGATTAGACGAGGCGTTGAGAAAAGGCGCTCATATCATCGTCAATACCGATGCCGACAACCAATATTGCGCCGAAGATATAGAAAAGTTAGTAGCGCCCATTCTTGAGGGAAAAGCCGACATTGTCATTGGCGACAGGGAAATAATGAAGATAGAACATTTTTCTTTTCTCAAAAAAATTCTTCAAAGACTGGGCAGTTGGACAGTGCGTCAGCTTTCCGGCACATCGGTACCTGATACAACAAGCGGATTCAGAGCTTTCTCCCGCGAATCTGCCTTAAAACTCAATGTTATATCGAGATTCACCTACACACTGGAAACGATAATTCAGGCAGGGAAGAAAAATCTCGCTGTGCATCACGTGCCAGTCAGAACCAATCCCGCTACACGGGATTCACGGCTTTTCAGAAGCATTTGGAGTTATCTGAAAAAATCGATGTCCACCATATTGCGAATATACACGGTTTATGAACCCCTTAAAATTTTTGTTTATGCGGGAAGCACCGTCTTCTTTGTAGGTTCTCTGCTGCTCATACGCTTTCTCTATTTTTACATTTTCAACATCCGCCCTTACGGTCATATCCAGTCCCTCATCATTTCGGCAGTGCTTCTTATAATCGGATTTATAATAGTTACAATAGGCGTAATTGCCGACCTCATAGCGGCAAACAGAAAGCTTGTCGAAGAAGCCCTATACAGAGTTAAAAAAATCGAGCTAAAGGAAAACGACAAAAACAAAGGTCCGGAGACCGATAAATGAGAATTGCGCTCATCGGTCCCTCTTATCCTTACAGAGGCGGTATTTCACTAAATACAACGCTCCTTTACAAAGCGCTCAAAAAAAATAACAAGACACTCTTTCTGACCTTTAAACGCCAATATCCGAAACTTTTTTTTCCCGGCAAATCCGACAAAGAGCCGGATTTTACCTTTATCTATGAAAAGGAGGCACTCTCGGCATTTGATTCAATCAATCCTTTCTCATGGATTAATTGTATATGGAAGTGCATACGCTTTAAAGCTGATGTGGTGGTAATTCCATGGTGGGTAGTGTTTTGGTTTCCTCATTTCTATACGGTTATTTCACTGATTCATATCTTTTCATCCATAAAAGTCCTGATTGTCTGTCACAATGTATTTGAACACGAAAGAAACTTTTTTAAAAAATTGCTTTCAAAAATAATCCTCAGAAAAGCGGATTTTATCGTAGTCCATTCGGAAGAAGAGATGAAAAAACTCCTTTCTATCTCACCGAGGGCAAAAACCGCAAAACTCTGGCTTCCGGTTTTCAAATATGACGGATGGAATGTTGAAAAGAAAAAAGCAAGAAAAATCCTCGGTATTGAAGAAAATGAAAACATTATAATTTTTTTCGGAATTGTCAGGTACTATAAAGGATTGAATAATCTCCTCGACGCCCTTGCGACAATAAAGGAAAAAATCAATATCAAACTTTTAATAGTGGGAGAATTCTGGCACGAAAGAGAAACGGCACAACAAAAAATAGACTCTCTGAGATTAAAAGAAAATGTCATCATAGTTGATAAATTTGTATCGAGCAACCGCATTGGCATTTATATGTCTGCGTCAGATATAGCCGTTTTTCCTTATCTTTCCGCAACGGGAAGTGGAGCGCTTCAGGTGGCATTATCGTGCAACAAACCGATAATTGCTTCAAACAAAGGTTGTTTTCCTGATATAATAAAAGAAGGTGAAAATGGCTTTATTACGGAAGCCGGAGATTCGGAAGAACTTGCCTCAAAGATACTTAAATTTTACTCTGAAAAACTCGAAGGAGTATTCACCGAAAACATTAAAAAAAGTAATAAAAACCTCTCTTTGGATGCATTTTCACGGGAACTTGAAAATTTTTTACAAATGAACTTAAACAGGGAGAATTAGATGGAGGGAGGAAAGAAGCTCAGTTTTGTAAGACGCATATACAAGTTCATAAAATACAGGATTCTTAAACTTCTTTATTTCAGAAAAAATAAACCAAGTCTGAATATGATACGGGGACTGTACATTGTGGTTCTTCCCAATGTTTTTCATCCCGGACTTTACACCACCAGCCCTCATTTTGCCGACACCATCAATAAGCTTGGCATAAAGGAAACTGACCGCGTGCTTGACCTGGGCACAGGTTCGGGCATAGGAGGAGTTTTTGCATCACAGTATTCAAAAAACGTGACTGCAACTGACATCAATCCCAGTGCGGTAAGATGCGCAACTATTAACGGATTGATTAACGGTTTGCAGGACAGACTCACGGTAAAAGAAGGAAGTATGTTCGAACCGGTAGAGGGTGAAACTTTCGACGTGATTTTTTATACCCCGCCTTTCTATCTCGGAAACCCAAGAAGCTGGCACGAAAGGGCATTCAGAGGCGGAGATTACGAAGACCACGTGTGCCACACATTTCTGAGAGAAGCACCCAAACATCTTTCCGAAAAGGGAAGAATCTATCTCCTTTGGTCAACGATAGCAGATTATCCCGGCCTTGAAGAAGAAATTGATGAGAATAAGCTCGAAATTGTCAATGTAGAGAATAAAGACACCTTAACAGAGGTTATAAGCATCTATGAGCTCAAGCACCGGCAAAAATGAAAGAGGGAAAGAAAGCGACACTCTCACAAACCGATACCGCAGATTTCTAAACAGTTCTCTTTATAAAAAGTTTTTCTTCAGCTCTCCTTACATTAAGTTCTCATCGTTATTCTCCAAAAAAGCTCGTCTTCTCTGGCTTAACATTGAGTTCACTTCCTTATGCAACATTAAATGCAGGATGTGCTCCCTTGACCAAAACGCGCCACAGGGTTTTATGGAAAAAAAGACCCTTGAAAAAATATTGGATGAAATTGTCTCCTCAAAACTTCTTACTGTAAGCAATATCGCCCTTTGGTACGGAGGCGAAACACTTCTGCATCCCGATTTCGAAAATTTTCTCGCCATGATAGGTTCCTTTAAAAAAAGAAAGATTCTTTTTCCCTATGTAACTCTCCTTACAAACGGTGTTTCTTTGAAAGGCAAAAAACTCGATGCCATATTGGAAAGCAATGCTGTCGACATGGTCCTTGTGAGCATAGACGGCGGAACGAGGGATTCCTTTGAATATTGGAGAAGAGGGGCAAACTGGGAAAATATTCTGCAGAATGTAAATAACACTGTTGATAAAATAAAGGAACGAGGGCTGAATATAAAAACAGGTCTCGTATCCATAATAGAAGATCCCGAGAACATTTCCGATGATTTCAAACAATTAATCAGGAAAACCGATAAATATCTTCCCCGCGGTTTCCATTCGTGGGACGGAAGCGAAGAAATCGAAGTTTCAGAAAAAGGAGAAGCGCGGAAAGGATTGTGTTATACGGTGACAAGACAACTTGCCGTACACTGGAACGGAAATGTAAGCCCCTGTTGTATGGATTTGAATCAAAGAGGGACAATAGGAAATGTTAACGAGTGCAGTATATATGAAATTTACAATTCTCCCGAAAGGCTGAAGATAATAAACGAAATGAAAAAAATGAGAAGGAAGAATATAGATCTTTGCAAATACTGTTCAAACTGAAAGCAATCAATTAAAAATGGGAAGCGGAATAGTATATCTCACTGTAAGCCGAATTTTTCTGGCATTGAGCAGTTTCGTAATACACATTGCCATTGCAAGACTTGCCGGCGTGGAACAATATGGCTTATACGGGGTTTTGATGTCCTTTCTGAATATTACCTATATGACCTATCAGCCCGGGATGCATGCCGCAGTAACCAAGTATACCGCCGAGTTTGCAAATATAGGAAAATCCATTCTCAAAACAGGGTTGAAAGTTCAGGCACTTCTTGCGGGAGTGGTAACAATAGCGGCAATAATATTCAGTTCGCAAATAGCCCGCCTCCTGAAAGATACGACCCTTACACCCCTTCTCGTTCTTACAACTCTCATTATTCTTCCCACCGCGATTAATGGTATTTATCAGGCATCAATGAACGGCATCAGGGAATTCGGAAGACTTTCGGTTTCTATCACCTTTCAGGGAGTGACAAAAATTATTTTCGTATTCATAGCTATATATGGCGGCTATAAAATTAAAGGAATTGTCATTGCTCTTATATTCGCGGCAATTGCCGAGCTTTTTTTGTCAAGGTCAATCTGCAAACATCCCGAGTCAGATGAAAATTTCGAATTAAAAAAAATATTATCTTTCGCGTCAACGGTCATTCTATATGTTTTTTGCATCACGGCAATTTCGAGCATCGATCTTCTTTTCGTAAAATCACTTATCGGAAGCAACAGGGAAACGGGACTTTATACCGCGGCAGTTAACATTGCCAAGGTCCCCGCAATTTTATTCGTAAGCTTTCCAACTGTAGTCCTGCCATCGATTTCAAAGGCAGTCGCGGAAAAGAATTTTTACAAGATAGAAAAGTACTTCAACGAATCGCTGAGATATATGCTCATATTTCTCATTCCCCTTGCAGTCATTATGAGCGCATCGGCAACGGGAATACTGGAATTGCTCTATACGAACCAATATACCGACGCTTATCTTCCGTTGATGTTTCTAAGTTTCGGACTCGCTTTTTCATCCATACTCGCCTTGCTTTCGGCAATAATAGTTGGCAGCGGAAATCCAAAAGCATCGATGTATATTGCGCTTTTAATTCTTCCCATTGATATTATTTTTAATTTATTATTCATCAAATCCTTTGGAATTTCAGGCGCGGCAATGGCAACCACCTCAACATTTCTAATAGGTATTATCATTATGTTAATCTATCTTCAGCGAAAATTTCATGTATCGCTCAAAATAAACTCATTCATAAAAATTATTTTTGCCGGCGGGATTCTCTTCCTGCTGACAAGCTATGTTTCACCTTCCGGCTTTTATATTTTTATAAAATGCCCTTTGCTTCTTCTCATATATTTTATAATCCTTTTTGTAACAAAAGAGCTGGGCAAAGAGGATTTTGACAAAATAAAGGAACTTATTCACTTTTAAAAAGTTTTAAGTGTTTCTGAGGACGAATTCAGATTTATGAATATCAGATTTTTAATAAAGGAAAAACTTCCCAAAGGGATTCTCCCTTTTTTGAGATTTATTTTTAAGATAAAATTCTATCTTCCATACTGGTTTTATTATTGTTTCTCAAAAGGCATCGCGCCCTCTCCTGACAGACTCGTTTATGAGACGACATTTTTTTGCAATCAAAGTTGCGCTATGTGCTCATTTGCGAGTGATTTGAAAAACAAGGACTCTAAGCTCAGGGAAAAATGGAAAGAAAAAGGAGAACTTTCACTGGAGGAAATTGAAAAACTCGCGACGCAGGCAAAAAGTCTGGGAGTTAATATATTCACCATTTCCGGAGGTGAGCCTTTTTTAAGGAAGGACATCTTCGATATAATAAGCGCCGTTAAGGGTAAGGGACTTACTGTTGCCCTCAGAAGCAACGGGACCCTCATAAACGAGCAAACAGCATCTCTAATCGTGGAAAAGAGAGTTGATTCCATAGTCTTCTCCCTGGACGGTCCGGAAAAGATACATAACGAAATCAGAAATGAAAAAAACGCATTCAAAAAGCTCCTCGATGCGGTTCAACTCATACAAAGAGCAAAAGAAAAAAAAGGAACTTATCTTCCGAATATGAGCTTTAACTGCACCGTTTCAGGCGCAAACGCAGGTTATCTGAACGAAGTTGCCAAAACTGCGGGAAAAATCGGTACGGATATCGTTTTTACCTTTGTAAGTTACATTACGGAAGAAATGCTCGAGAAAACGGACAGAATCTTTTCCGGGGGAAAATCGGAATTCAGTGATATGGACATAGACGAGCAACTTAAGAATGTAAATACAGATGAGCTGATAAAGGAACTTGCAGAGGCAAAGAAAACAGGTAGAAAATACGGCATAGAGGTTAAATCGAGCCCGCCGCTGAAAAAACGCGAAGTTAATTCCTATTTTAACGATTCAGATTTTACATTCACCGACAAATGTCTGTATCCGTGGTACCACGTAAGAGTAAATCCCTACGGAGAGGTAAATCCCTGCTCGCTGAATATGCCTATGGGCAATATTCGCACTGAAACACTTGCAAAAATCTGGAACAATGAAAAATACCGGCAGTTCAGGGTCAATCTTAAAAAAAACAGGCTCTTTCCCAAATGCAGCCGTTGTTGCGCGTTGAATGAAAGAATCTGGACTTACCTGCCGCCATTCTGAGAGTTGTTCTGAAACTTCCTTGCCTGCCTAATACTCGTGAGGTTTCAAACCCTTTATAAGAATAGGATTGTAATCGGGAAGATTGATTCCGGTATTGTTATACACTATTTTAAGAGTGCATGGTATGTAATAAACATTCCTTTCGGAATATAGCTGTTTTAATTCCTCGTCATTCTTTCCGTTAATCAACCCTCCTCCGGTAAAATATATATCCTGCTCTTTGTCATAAACGGATTCCAGTGGAAGAAGTTTTTTATCCTCTATTCTGAAGTTTCCCTCATCGTAAATTTTATGCCTGTTTAAAAATACATAAGGCATCTGAAATCTGTGCCATATGACTATGGAGTGTTTTTGAATCTTTCCTGATTTCACGAAATCATCTACTTTCAAAAGCGCTTTTCTTTTGTCAATATCCGATAAAAGAGTCCCCTTCCCCACAGGCTTTATCACGGGATAAATTTTTCCTTCGGGAGTATATTCAACAGTTACGGAAGGTAGAACCACAAATCCGTTTATAATTACTATAAGGGCAATAACGGGGAATAATCTTCTGCCGAGCAGGTTATAAAACAATATCAAAGAATACGGTACAACGGGAAACATATACTCCTGCTTGTAGGGGAATTTCGCAAAAAGGGCTAAAAAAAGCAATACCGTGAGAAGTGAAAAAACAGTTGATTCATCCCTCGATTTGACAAATGAAGTTACTTTTTTGAACCCCTCCTTTGAAAAGAGAAGGAGAACGCATAAAATTATCGCTGCATCTATCCCTATGAAACGGTAAATCCCCCTGAAACCCGCTTTAAGAAAATACATAAGAGGAGTTGATTCCAGGTTTGCAACGGAATGATATCTCTCCGCAATTGATGTGCCGTAATTGAGCAAGAAGGGAATAAGAAAAAGGAATGTTACAAATCCGAATATGACAATATACCTCGCCGCTTTTTTCCATTGCCCATTGAATTTTTGAAAAATCAGGAAAAGAAAAGGAACTATTATGATTCCATTCTGAAATCTTGATCCTGCGGCAAGTCCAAGAATAAGAGCCGACAAATCATATTTTCCCTTGAGCAAAAGGTAATGGGCCATAAGAATAAACATCAGAGAAAAGCTGAAATCCACCGTCATAGCGCTGTTTTTCCAGATTACCGGTATAAAGGGGTAAAACAGAATGATAATATTCTTTCCTTCCACATTCCATAAAGAAAGAATTCTGTAAAAAAGGAATAATGAGATGAACAGGTAAAATAAGGAAAATGTATTCGTTACAATCCATGTTTGAAGCGACAATAATTCCGCAATTTTTATAAGGCCCGACAAAAAGAGTTCATAAAGAGGATGACCCAATCCTCTCGAGGGAAGATAGACAAGGTTTTTTATGGTATTGAATCCAAAATTTGCTTCCACCCACCCGTCAATGTCATAACCGAAACCGAGATTGAGCAAAGGGATTCTCGACGCGATAATAATGAAAACAAAAAGCAGGAGATGATTTCTTTTTTTAAAATCAAATCTGTCAATGCAGGAAGGTTGTTCACGCGTCATGTTTACGCATCTTTCTTTTCAAAAACATCCATATCGATTTTTCTTTTTACTATTTCAAATAAAGCAAATTTTCCTATTTTTTTCTCTTTTATTGAAAAATATCCCCTCAATACCCCCCTCATATCATCAGCGCTTGTTTTTGTAGAAATGAAAGACACCGGAATATTCTTTTCGAGATAATAACCTATCATTCCGAGATAAGTTTCAATTTTTTCAACCGGCACATAAGCAATTCGTATTTTCGCGTACTCCTTTAAAGGGAGAATCTCCACACCTATATCTTCAAGCATTATCAAAAGTGAATCGGATTTTATCTCTTTGGAAAGGGAAGAATAGGAATAATAGTTATTCAACCTCAATCTCCTCGATGCCGTAAGGTCACCTGCCCATCCCGCGGAAAAGGAATAGAAAAGTGAAATCAATATCAGGATATTTACAAATGATGAACTTCCTACTGAAATACTTCTGCCTTTAAAGGTTTTTACGACAAAAACAACCAGAAGCAGAGATGCCATAAGAAGAGGGCAATACAGGATAAACATTTCCTTTATCAACCCTGCGTCTCTCTGATAATAAAAAATAAAAGGAAAAGGAGATGAAAGAAGTCCCGCAATGAGGAATTCTTTCAATTGAAAATTTATATTTCTGATTAACCAACAAAAAAGAATAACTGCAAATGGCAAAAATTCCAAAGCATACCTGATATTGAAGGCGTAACCTCCGTGAAAGAAAAAACTCGAAATAAATGCAAGGGGAATTACCAAAAGAGAAGACAGGAATATTGAAACACTTCTGTTCCCCTTTTCTTTAAATATTATGAAGGGAGATAAAAAACTCAAAATGAGATATGGACAGGATTGCAAAAGAGATTTCTTCACGACTCCTCCATATAGTATCGCGCCGCTATCTCCTATGATTAATCCGCTCTTTTTATAAAACGCCGAAAGGTCAACAAGGTTGCAGTAAAGCGTATATGCCCAATAATAAAATATTCCCCTGATTACCCGGTTGCTTAGAAACGCAGTGACAAGAATCAGAAAAGATACCCCAATAATGGAATATTTGATTTTCGGAGACAATTTTCTCTTTCTTGCGAATAAAAAGAATAACAGCGCGAATAGTCCAAAAAGCACGAAGTATTCCGGATACTGCAAATAATATCCGAGATTTTTACCCTTATAATGACCGTAGCTGAAAGGGTCGAAGGATCCGAATCGCTCCTTGTTTATTGCCCCCTCAATAATTAAAAAAGAACCTCCCGCAACTGCTGCGGTAAATACAGCTTTAAGATCCTTTTTTAACAATATCATCGCCGCGAAAGCGATTCCCAAAAAGACTATATTCTGAAGACGAACACCTATTGACAGGCCAAAGAGAGCAATGGCTGCCGAAATATTGAAAATGCCTGCATCTTCGCTCTTTAAGTATTTTATAAAGAAGTAGGCGCCCGAAACCACTAAAAAGACCGACAGCATATGTGGCCATAATCCAATCGCGTATTCGACGGAAAATGTGGCAAAAACATAAACCAGCACAACTCTTTCGCCCATCTTTTTGCTGTCAAAGAGAGATAGCGACAGGAGATAGAGAAAATATATTGTTCCTGCAAATGACAGAATATTAAGTATAAAAAGACCCCGCAGATGAAAGAGTTTGTAGAAAGGCGCTGATATGAATGCGTAAAAGGGCGGATACTTTACATAAAGAGAATCACCGGAAAGTGAATATACGGGTTGAAATATTCCGAATGCAGTAGTCTTGAATTCCTCATATCCCGTCCAAACCCGAAAGGTTTGTTCTTCGGCAAAGGATTTGCCCATCAGGTAATATCCCATATCGTCAACGGAGAAAAGGGCAGGGACATAAAGGGAAAAACAGATAATGAAAATTAATAAAAGAAATATTACGTGTTTATATTTCTCTATAAATTTCAAATTTGAAAAACCTCCGGTTCATCATTTTATCTTCCTGCATGACAGGAATATTCAAAAACAAATGAAACTAAATCATTTCTCACAAAGGGTACAGAGACCCGGAGAAAACATTTTCTTATTGTAAATCGAACACACTCAAAAGTAACTCAAAAACTCCTTTAAGATAACATATGCGGACAGAAAGCAATTATAACGGCGCAAAGCATTTTTTATTAATGCTATTTAAAGTCTATTTTTTTCTGGAGGCGTTCTCTCAGAAGTTGTGAAAATTTATTCGCCCCATCGATGTTTAAATGGTCGGTGTTTTTAAAATATTTATTTTCCGAAAACAATTTGCTGTAATCCCAAAAGGCCGTATTTGCATATTTTTTCAATATTTTTTTTCTGAATTCATCATATTCTTCCTTGAAATTTACGGGAACTTTATCAAGATAAGATTTATGCAGGGGAGTGGAAAGCAGAATTACCTTTATATTCCGTTCATTCGCCAGTCCCAACAGCATATCCAAATAATTTTCCGAGATTTTCGATATTCCCGCATTTTCGCTATCAATAAAGAAATGTCTCTCGATTGCTTCCTCACTGTTAAATTCTTCAGACCTGTCAAAATCCCTTTGGAAAGAACCTATATAACTGTAATGACGCGAGGAAGGATATGAACACATATATTTGTTTATTACTTTAATATATTCCAGATAATTGACATCCAGACCTTCCAAATCCGAAAGAGATAAAATGGGATAACTTTTCTCGAAAAACCTGTGTGACCAGACGGGGTCCTTGAATTTCGTATCATTGAATGCGGAAATGTTGTGATAGGAATAACCGATCAGTATTGTTCTTAATGAATTCGTTTTAAGTATTTTTCTCATTTTAAAATAAGTGATGATATACGGTTCGGCAAATATGCTGATGTTTGCCGAATCTCTCATTATTTCAGGATTGATTGCAAGGGCGGTATATGAATCACCTGTCACGAGAGTCCCTGCATTTATTTTTGGACTGTTGGTTTGAATGAAGTAGGAGTTTAAAAGAAAATTGACAGTCATAATGAGGCAATAGATAAGCACAAATAATGATATTTTCTCTAAAAATTTTTTCATCGTTCCTAAAACTGAAAATAGATGAACTCCTGCTTATTTCCGCCTAATCCGAAAATCATTAGAATAATCGCATAATAAATGCCCCAGCGAATGAAAGCGGGTATTTTTACATTGTCAAACTGAAGGGCATGCTGCTTGTCTCGCTGAAACCATTCAACAAAAATAAAGATCAAAAGAATAATAATTAAATTACCCGACTTTATTTTCGGAAGAGAAAATAAAGAAGCGGAAAACATTGAAGACAGATAACTTAAAGCTTGGCTGATGTTTTCCGCTCTAAAAAATATCCACGCCACAACCGTTAATCCGAAAGTGCAGCAAATCTGAAAAAATTCCCTGATTCCGGGAAATATTTTCCCTTCCGCCGCATTGTCAGTGAATTTTCTGTTTCGTTTAAGAAGTAGCAGAGGAAGGAAATATAGGGCATTGATAAATCCCCAAACTATAAATGTCCAGTTCGCCCCGTGCCAGAATCCGCTTACAAGAAAGATTACAAAGGTATTTCGTATTTTTTCCCAAGTGCTTCCCCTGCTACCTCCGAGGGGGATATAGACATAATCACGAAACCACGTTGAAAGGGAAATATGCCATCTTCGCCAGAATTCAGCAATATCCCTTGAAAAATAGGGAAACGCGAAATTTCTCATCAGTTGAAAACCAAACAATCTTGCCGTGCCTATTGCGATGTCAGAATAGCCCGAAAAATCGCAATATATCTGAAAAGCGAAAAAAACCGTACCTGCCAAAAGAGTACTGCCCGAATATTTGTCATAATTTAAAAAAATGTCATTGACTAAAACTGCGCAATTATCCGCTATAACGATTTTTTTAAACAATCCGCAAAGAATCTGACGCATTCCGTCAACCGATTTTTCGTAATCAAATTTACGCTCCCTGGAGAATTGCGGCAAAAGATTTACTGCCCTTTCTATTGGACCGGCAACCAATTGAGGGAAAAAACTCACAAAGGCAAAAAATGCCAGAACATCTTTGGTGGGACGAAACTTTTTTCTGTAGACGTCTATCGAATAACTCAGAGTTTGAAATGTGTAAAAACTTATTCCCACAGGAAGTATGATATTCAGTCTGTCCGGTTCTATATGTTTTCCGAAAAGCGTAAATGCTTCGGAAAAACTCTCCACGAAAAAATTCCAGTATTTAAAAAATCCGAGCAACCCCAAGTTCACTAAAATGCTGATAAGTAAAAAAAGTTTCCGTTTTGCTTCCTTCTCCTCACGCGACAACGCAATTCCTACAAAGTAATCCACAGATGAACTGAATATTATCAATGATAAAAATCTCCAGTCCCACCATCCGTAGAATATGTAACTTGAAACAAGGAGAAAGAAGTTTTGAGCTTTAAAATTCTTTTTTAGGATAAACCAGTAGATGATGAACACCACAGGAAGGAATATTGCAAATTCTATTGAGTTAAATAACATTTTGTCTCAAAATATTTGCCACTAATTAAAGGAATATATAAAATGCAACTTAGCTGATTTTCGGAAAATTCATCATCGATAAATTTCTGTGTACACTTTATTAAAGTATACATTTGTGAGTTTGGCAAATAACCGATTTTCTCAATAATTCTTTTTATTAAGAAATTTTACCTCTATAAAAATCTGATATTTCTAAATAAGCTTTACAATGTTTATTGTTATAGTAATAATTTAATGCGACAAAAGATAATAATATTATTGGTTTGTAAAATAGATAGCGTTTTAATTTTCTCCGGCAGGTTAGTTTAATGCAAAAAAAATTTATTATTATTTTCCCCGTCCTTTTATTAATATTCGTTATTATTTCCTTAACTCTCTATAATCAAAAAACAAGTGGATACAATGTAGTGTTTATATCTGTTGATACTTTAAGACCGGATCATCTGGGTTGCTACGGATATGCAAGAAACACTTCCCCCACAATAGACGAAATTGCCAGTAAAGGTTCCTTATTTACTAATGTAATCGCACAAAGAGGACAAACATGGCCTTCACTTACATCAATAATGACTTCTTTATACCCCGTTTCCCATGGGGTTAGAGAAAACGGAATGATGTTAGCTGAAGGCAAAATCAGTTTGGCTGAAATATTGAGAGATAACGGATATTCATGCGCTTCATTTTTGGCAAATTCCTATTATGCAAAGTGGAGAGGTTTTGAACATCAGGAACATGGAAGAGATAATGAAATTACCACTATGGCAATCAAGTGGCTGAAAAATAATTCTAAAAAGAAAATCTTTCTCTGGATACACTATATTGCACCACATGACCCATATGACCCGCCTGAACCATACAAAACTCTCTTTGATCCTGATTATAAAGGAAACATAAATGGAAGCAGAGAACAATTGTATAAAATCACACTTAATAAAATTGGACTACGGAAAAATGATTTAAACCATATCATTTCACTATATGACGGTGAAATAGCAAGCATTGATAATGAAATTAAAAAACTGATTAATGTTCTCAGGCAATTAAAACTGGAAGATAAAACATTAATTGTTTTTACTGCTGACCATGGCGAGGATTTATATCAACACAATTTTTATTTTCAACATGGCGCCTCAATTCACGACAGCACTCTTAAAATTCCCCTGTTATTTAAAATGCCCGGAATAATTTCATCGGGGAAAAAAATAGATAAAACAGTTGAAAGCATTGATATTGCCCCCACTATATTAAACTTGTTGGAAATTTCTCCTCAAAGCAATTTTGAAGGGACCAGTTTGTATCCTCTCATTGAAGGTAAAGATATTAAATTAAATGATGCCTATTCCGAATGGCAAAATAAAATAGTTTCTGTAAGAACAGATAATTTTAAATATATTTATAATCCCACAGGTTATCATCCAAAACCTCTTAAAGAATTAGAGTATTTTTATGAAAAGGAAGAACTTTATAATATAAAAGAAGACCCAAATGAATCTTTAAATATCGCTAAGGTTAATCCGGAAGTGTCAAATAATCTTAGAGAAAAAATACTAAATTGGGAAAAAAATTATTCATGGAACAAAGACATGGAAAAAGATTACAGCAAAGAAGTTCCCAAATCACTGCAAAAACTAAGAGATAATATAGCCAAAAAACTGGAACAACGTTTAAAAACTCTCGGTTATATAAATTAATCTGAATCAGTTTTCAATCACTCTTTGATCTCATCTTTATGAAACAAAAATCAGTATACGTAAATTTTGATTTTTTAATAATATATTGCTTTGCAGGATTCCTGACTGCGTTTCTAACGGGAGTAACGGAATCACTCTACTTTCTCTCTAAAAGCAATTCTTTAATTAGCCCAAACCTTCAGACAGGCAATTCTTTAATCGCATATGCCGGCATCCTTTACGGAATTACCGGGTTCTTCGCAGGAATGTTATCAACCTTTTTTTCTCTTCTCATTTTTAAAGTATTTCCAAAAAATATCAGAAATTATGTTAAAAACTTCCTGCCTGCAATTTTCATTGTTTATTTCTACATAAAACTTTTTGCACTATCCATTAATCCTCTTGAAAAAAACTTGATTGTTAGACTTGCTGTTTTTGCGGGCATCATTCTCTGCACGGTTATACTGTCTTGGGCATTTTCTAAAATACTAAATTTATTTTGGAAAAATAAAAAAATAATTTCCGCAACTGCATTACTTTTCATCATTGCAGGTTTAATAATCATGTTCATTAAACCAATTTTTGACACCGGAGATACTTCACCGGGAACAACAGATAAACCTAATATAATCTTAATCGTAATGGACACAGCAAGGGCAGACCATTTATCCTGTTACGGATATCCAAGGAAAACATCACCAAACCTCGACAAACTCGCCTCAAAGGGAGTTTTATTCACAAATTGTTTTTCTGCGTCATCGTGGACTTTCCCGAGTCATTCTTCCATATTCACGGGGTTGTATCCTTCTTCACACGGTGCTACATACAAACATCTCTACCTTGATGAATCGAATCAAACAATCGCGGAAATTCTTTCTGAAAAAGGATGGGAAACAATTGGCTTTACGGGTAATGCCTGGTTATCAAAAAAAGTCGGAATTACGCAGGGATTTTCATTCTTTGATGAAAACGTTGACAGTTTAGGATTTATCGACAATACAACACCTCTTTTATTCCTAAATCTTTCAAAAAAAATACTCGAGAAGGGTTACGATAATTACATACCCTACAAACGCTTCGTCTTTCCCAACGGTTACAGAAAAGCAGATGAGTTAATACCTCTGATAACCAAAAAATTGGAAAAAATAAGAAAGGACAAACCATTTTTTCTATTTATAAACTTCAATGACGTTCATTCGCCTTATGAACCTCCTGACAGGTTCAACATTTTTTCAGACAATAAAATCGATTTTCCTCAAAGAGTGGAATTCAAAGACCTTGCGGGAAGAAGAGACTCCGTAACGGGAAAACTGAACATATCACCGGAATATTTTCAACATCTGAACGATCTTTATGATGGTGAAATCCTTTTCCTCGACAACTATATTGGAGTGCTCTTTGAAAAAATGAAAGAGTTGCGCTTATGGAATAATACACTTGTAATAGTAACTTCAGATCATGGAGAAAGTATTGGTGAACACGGACTGTGGGATCACGGACATAGTCTTTATACAGAGCAGACACATATACCGCTTATCATTCATTTTACGGGAAAAACACAAAAAGGTTTGACTGTGAATTCCATTGTGGGGTCAACAGACATTTATCAAACTATACTCGATTTCGCGGGAATTGAATATAGAGACAACATTCCCGACCGCAGTCTTAAACTCTTTACCACCGGTGAAAATGTCGAATCGGGAAAGGAATATGCTCTCAGTGAAATATACGAAGATTCTCTCTATGCGCAAAATATTTTGAAATTCGAACGGGATCTTTTTTCCCTGAGAAATTCCAAAAACACCCTGATAACCTCATCAAAGGGTGATTCGGAATTGTACAACAGAAGAAACGACCCCGAAGAAAATCTAAATATTATTTCAAGTGAAAAAGAAAAAGCGGAAAAGTTAAAAGCTCTTTTGGATAAAAAAATCAATATCCAAAAAACCGTAATACCGGGAAGCAGGCCAAAATTGGACAGCGAAATGCAGGAAAAGCTCAAGGCACTCGGCTATATAAAATAGAGAAATTCAGTTTTTATATATTTATCCCGCACAATTTCCCGAAAATATTTCAGACAAAAAGGTTTTTTTTAATTAACTTAATAAAAACAGGTATAATATTCTATTTTGTAAAGACAGACAAAAAAGGCCGAATATTTTTCCATGGCAAATAATAGTGAAAACCGCATCAGAAGTCTTTTGAAAAATCCCCGTTACGGATTGCGGAGTTTTCTTGCGCGCGTAAAGGATAAAGCAAAACTTGATTATCGCCTCCTAAAGGGCTTTAGTTTTCTTCCCGACACGGTAAGAATTGACCTTACATACAAGTGCAATCTTCGCTGTAAGCTATGTTTCGAATTCGGGAAAAGTTCGGATGAACTTTCCCGGTCAAAACAAAATGAGGAACTAGATTTTGATAATCTAAAACAGTTTCTTTCCCATATAAAGTATTTTTCTCCGACAATATATCTTTCAGGCGGAGAACCTTTCTTATATAGCAGAATAACAGAGCTTTTATCCTTTCTTCGGGAAAACAAACTTTACTCTCTTGTAAATACAAACGGCGCGCTACTTGAAAAATTCGCCGAAGAAACCGTCAGGGCGGGCACAGACAGGTTAGTAATATCTCTTGACGGACCCGAAGAAATTCATAACCGCAACAGGGGCAACACTTACCAGAAGATTATTAACGGTGTGAAAAAGCTCAACGAAATAAAGAAATCGATGAATACGGTCTTTCCGCTTATCAGAGTGAATTGCCTCATAACCCCCTTCAACTACGCTAATTTAAAGGATGTCGTTCCCGTGGCAGAGGAGATAGGCGCAGATGCGCTTTCATTTCAACATCCCATGTTTTCTACAGAGAAAGGGAACAATGAAATAAAAAAGGAAGATAACAAGTCCATAGACATACTCGGATATGTGTTTCAGGGTGACATCTCCGCGGAATCGGTAATATCAGAGATGAAAGAAATAAAAAGAATCAAATCTCCGCTTAAAGTATATTTTTATCCTTCTGTGCCAGAAGACAGGATTGATGAATACTACAACGATATTTCATATCCTTTTGAAAAACGCTGTTATACACCGTGGCAAAAATTGATGATAACGCCTTCCGGTGATATAGGTCCCTGCGTGCATTTTCCTCTCGGCAATATAAACAGTACGCCTTTCCATCAATTGTGGAATTCAATGCAATACAAAAACTTCAGAAACAAAATTAAGAAAAAGGGACTTTTTAATGACTGCCTCAGGTGTTGTCTGAGGGAGTATTGATAAATATGAAAAATACAAACCGGATATCTTTGCCTTCGGGATCAATCATATTTTTTTTAATTAACATTCCCATCCTCTATTTAAGCTTTTTGATTTCAGAGAAAATAAGGCTGAATCCGCCTGGACATTCCGCTGCTTTCATATTCTCCCTTCTTGTTTTTCTTTATCCAATAATAGCGGCATTGTTTTTAAACGTATATTCCTCTCTCTCAGAAATTTTAAAAATCAAGAACATATTGTTTATTTCAGCGCCTCTTTCTTTCTCACCCCTGATTCTCTATTTCTTTAAAATCTACATTCCGATTTCCCTGTGCCTTTCCTATTTCATAATATTTTTGTTTATATCTCTCGCGGCATCCGTCATTTTTTCCGGGAAAGGCGAAAAAGAGAAGAGCAAGAGAAAAACCGCCTATTTTCCCTGCATCATTCTTCTTCTTTCAGAAGCGCTATTCGCTCTTTCGGCGAGATTTATAGGAAAACTCGAATCAACTTTTTTGAGAAACCGCGTTGACGAGGGGATAATCATTCTTGCAATCCTTTCGGTTTCGCTCTTCCTTGCATCTGCTCTTTCAGCGGGAAAAATCAATCTTTCTGAATCATTCAGGCGAATACTTTCAGGCAGAGGAATAAAAATTATTCTCGTGATTCTTTATATTTTCATACCTGTTGTAATATTTTTTACCGCCCTTGACGCAATGCCCCATATACAGGATGAAGTCGCCTACCTTTTTCAGGCAAAGGTGTTTGCATCGGGAAAACTTTACGCCCAGTCTCCCCCCATACCCAAGTTTTTCGATTATGAATTCATAGTAACCGACGGAGCTAAATGGTATGGAAAATACTTTGCAGGCTCATCACTGCTTCTTGCTGCGGGAATACTCTTCAACGTGCCATGGCTGATAAATCCATTGCTTGGCGCAATTGCCGTTTTCCTTTTTTATCTCTTTTTAAAAGAAAACACTGACGGCAACAGTTCATCGTTAATGCTCATACTGCCGCTTTTTTCGCCCTTTCTCATATTCATCGACGCTTCCTATCTATCTCATACAAGCTGTCTTTTTTTTCTCACACTTTTTCTTTATTCTTTTTTTAAGACTGTAAATAACAAAACTTATCTTTCGTCTTTTATCGAAGGCGTTGCCCTCGGTTGCGCTTTTAACATAAGGCCTCTGACAGCAGTTACTTTTTCCGCGCCCTTTATCATCTACGGATTTATCCTTCTTCTCAGAAAAAAGATAAATCTCAAAAATGTCATTCTGTTTATAATTCCTTTTGCCCTGCTCCTGGGATTTTTCCTGCTCTACAACTCCCTGCTCACGGGCGATATGCTGCTCACCCCTTTTAACAAATACTGCCCGACGGACAGACTTGGTTTCGGTGAAGATATAGGACTTCCTTATCTTGCCGAATATGGACATAGTTTTTCTGACGGATGGGTTAACACGCGCGCAAATCTGAAAGAATTATCATCGGATATTCTGGGATTCCCGAGATTATTCCTTCTTGTGGCACTTGTCCCCTTTGTCTTTGCAAGAGCGGGCATATTGGAATACCTCTTTCTCTCATCGATAATCCTCAATATGGCGGGCTATTTTTGTTATTACTTTAACGGAATAGCTTTTGGTCCAAGATACTATTTTGAAACAATACTTATGCTATTGTTCTTAATTGCAAGAGGTTTTCTAATTCTGCACGAATTCGTAAAAAGAACACTCCACAATGTAAGCGCTTTTGATATGAACAGAGCATCATATTTAATAACGCCCTTTTTTCTTCTCATTCTTCTTTTTTATTCGGCGGGTACATCGTTTCCCGAAAAAATTTCCTTTTACTCAAGCCGTTACTGGAATATGGACAAAACCCTTGAAAATACAGTCAAAAAATCAGGGATTCACGATGCCCTTGTATTCATTCGCTCCGGCTATTACAGAAACGGAGAAGCGGCGCCCAACTACTACGGAGCAGGATTTATCCAAAACGACATAGAACTGAAAAACGACATTATCTATGCAAGGGATTTCGGAGACGAAGAAAATTTAAAACTGATGAAACTTTATCCTGAAAGGAAGGCATACAGGTTTGTTTACAATGAATCGCTTATTACGGCAAACCGATATTATGACGAAGACACATCCCCTTTGCTCTATGAGATGCCTAAGCCGGAATTACAATCATCCCCTATGCTTCTCTTTGTACACTATCCCTAAAGCTATATTAAATCTTCAGATAGCGTTTCGGAAGCAGTTTTCCCTAAATTTATGCTGTTTGATATGGTCCTGTCATCAGGATGAAGCTGGCAGGAGTCTGTTATGTAAAGACCCTTAATTGAGGTTTTTATTCCCGGCGTCATTTTCGTAAATCCGGTTTCGCAAATGGGCTGCGCGTATTTATCCTTAAAAACAAAGGATTTTTCTATGCTGCTTTCGGAAAATGAGCCGTTTATCTTCGACAGGTATTTTGTGTAAATGCTTATTATCTCTTCTTTTGATGTTTTGAAAATAGGATGTCCTGAATGAATGTACTGAGGCATATAGAGCACTTTTGAACCTTTGAGGAAAGAGCAGGGATTAAGGTTGGAATATTCTATTATTCCCGCAAGGTTAATTTCGGGGTCGTTTATATTCAGCCAGAAATTCTCGGAAAGTTCTTGTTTCGTAATCAAAAGCGCGCAAACGACACCGATAGATTCAATCTTTCTTACCTTGTCAATGTAAGGTCCCCTTGCTCCTGATATGATTTGAGCAAGCTCGGGAGCCGAAATAGTGGATATTACGGCATCGCAGGCAATTTCCTCATCTGCGCATTTTACGGCACGGACTTTCCCATCGTTGTGTATTATCTCTGCCACCTCGCTCTTTAAGCTTATCGTTCCCCCATTTGCAACAATCCTTTTTTCAAGTTCGTCTACGAGAGTTTTTGTACCGCCGTTTATATAGCCGAGAATCTCTTTCTGAAGAATCTTGCTTCTCGATTTTCCGATTCTGTGTATCCTTGCCCACATCCACGCCGCTGAAATCTTTCCCGCGTAATCACCGAATTTATGCCGTATCAAAGGTTCGTGCAGGATCTTGTAAATGTTTTCTCCAAACTGGTTTTTAAGCCATTTATCAGATGTAATATTTTCTATATCTTCCCAGTCATCGGGATTTCTTCTTTTTATATCCATCAGTCCAAGCCCGAATTTCATCTTCTCGCTAAAGCTTAAATAGGGAAATGTCATTAAATCAAGCGGCGTGCTGAAGGGATAAACCTTGTTTTTGTAAAAAAGCCCCATCTTGGTGTTTATCCAGTTTAACTCTCCATAGATGTTGAGCTCTTTTAAAAGATTGAAAAGTGTGAAATCATTGCGGCAGACAAAGTGATAGTAACGTTCTATAAATCTCTCTCCCAAAGGAAAAGAGCTTGCAAGCCCTCCAAGGACAGACGCTTTTTCCACAATCCTTACATCAACGCCTTTTTTTGACAGTTCATATGCCGCAGACAATCCCGCGACTCCTCCGCCTATAACTATGACTTTCATTTATTTCTGCCTTAACTTTTAAAAAGGTAATCCTTCATTCTCGTCAAAAGCGATTTCAGATGTCTCATCGATTTAATTTCAGATAATAATTGTACAATAATGGAGGGCCTCAAATGAAAGGAAATAAACGCTTTTCTCTGAAATGCCTTAAGTTTTTCCTTGCTCATTCCCGGCGGACTGTAGGGCACCTTTGAATAAAAAAGCTGGCTCCAGTCTATCTCGCCTATCTCATTGTTCTTCACAAGCATATCCGTCGCTTCAGTGCCGGGAAGAGGCAGGAAGTTGCTGAAATGAGCTCTTTTGATTTTAAGCTTCTTTGCAAATCTGATTGTTTCAAGTATGTCCTCTTCCGTTTCCTCGGGATATCCCACAATGAAAAAACCGCTGGGAGAAAGACCCGCTTCATTTATGAGATTTACCTTCTCTTCGATTTCCTTTAACGAAAGACTCTTCTTCATACTGTCAAGTATGCGCTGTGACCCCGATTCTATACCCACTGTAAAGGAATAGGCGCCTGTCTCTTTCATTGCCTTCAAAACTTCCATATTGAGCGTATTCAACCTGATGCCGTTTGGGAAAGTATAGCTGATATCCCATTTCTTTTCCTTGAGGGCATTGCAAAATTCAATGACTCTTTCCCTGTAAAGATTGAAAACATCGTCTATGATGTGAAATTCCCTCACTGAAAATTTATTATACAGAAGCTCCATCTCCTTTATGACATTTTCTATAGACCTTAAGCGCACCGCCCTTCCCATATTCGTATGGGAGGCGCAGAATGTGCAAAGATAGGGGCATCCCCTCGATGTGGATATGGGCGCGATGGGAAACTTTTCGAAAAAAGCGCCCTGGGGATTTTCCGGATAAGTGCGCGGGTCAATCAGATCCCACGCCGGAAACTCGAGCTCATCGAGCTTTTCTATAAAAATCCTTTCATTTACAACTGTATTGCCGTTTTCACGCCTGATCAGGCCTTCAATATCCTCAAATCCGATGCTGTCGTCTCCGGACAATTTTTTTACAAGCTTGGGAAATGTCGTTTCTGCCTCTCCCCAGAATCCAAAGTCTGCATCGGGGGCATCGCGAAGGACTCTCTCCCTTGTAGTGGATACGTGGGCGCCACCTATGACTATTACGGCAGAAGGGTTTACTTCTTTTACCACCTTAATCTGTTTCAGGGTGTTTGCAAAATCGCAGGAGAAAATCTGAAACCCCGCTATATGGGGCATATTTTCCTCCACATATTCGCGAAACTCATCGAGATTCATATCTTCCTTGATACAGTCAAGTATGGAGACATCACTGAATCCGTTTTTTCTCAGCGAAGACGCAAGATACCCCAACCCTATGGGAGGGACAACATAATGGGTATGGCTAATCGGGGTTATAAGTAAAATTTTCATAAAAATTATTTAAAAATAAAATTTCCTTATCGGGACTGAGATATCAATATTTTATTCAAAAGTAGTTCTTTTTTACCAACTTCTATTTCCAATCTGTTTATACCCTTTTTCCGCGCAACTTCCGGAACGTCTATAACGGCGATTAAATTATCGCCTTCTCGACGGATATTTATCTTTTCTTCAAACCTGTTGTTTATTTTCACATCTAAAAATGTATCTTCATCTTTCGATTCCCGGGATAAAATTAAGCTTATCCTCACCCTTCCCTCTCCGGAAGAAGGAAAAAGAAGAATACCTTTTTTGCCCGAAGGCAATGAGAAGAATTTATTATTCCCCTCACCTGTCTCTTTCCAAAATCCAGCAAGGTAAAAACGGCGCGCAGGAGAAAGAGGAGTTATCTCCGCGTTGCCCATATTTTTTCTCTCTCCCATTATTCTGTATACTTTATATGTCGTATCAAGTGAAGTAATCTCACGATAAAAAGGGTCAAGACGCGGTGGATTTTTACCCTTTAGAAATTCAGAATATCGTGCAAATGTATCCTTAAGGCGCTTTTCTCCCCTTGTCCCCCTGTCATAAACTGCTTCAAGATCAAAAAGGGTATGAAGATAATCATCTATATTTTGAAGAATCTCAGGTGTCAGATGGGAAAAAACCCTTTCATAAACTTCATCTACTACAATATATTTTACATTGTAAAAATTAACAAAATCGGCGACTAAACTTTTATCGCGCAGTATTTCTTCATCTGAAAGTTTCTCGTCATACTCGAGTTTAACCAGCGAACTTACAATGGGAAGGTTTGCAAAATAATCAGTGTTAAACTGTCTTGTACGGGCAAGCATTCCGTCCATTATTCTTTTTTCGTGATAAGTCTGATAGTACTGGAATCTCGTAAAATTATACCCGTAGTGATATGTACCCTTCGCCCTCCATCCCATAGGAATGTGAAGCAGGGAAAAATCCCCTTTGTCATTCTTTATCTGCTTGTACGCTTCAGGGATTTTCATATTGGAAATCAGCGGGAAGGGCGCTGTCCAGAATTCAAACAAAAGTGTTACTATTATAACGTTAAAAAGTATCTTCTCCCTTTTGACCTTTTGGGCCAAATACTTATATCCGTAACCTGCCAATAGGGAAATAAATATCATTGCCATAATGCCGTATCTTCCCGGAATTCTCACAGCGCCGAAAAAAGGCAGGAAATAGGTAAAATAATAGGGCATAGGAATCCTGATTCCCGCACTGAAAAAAGTGTCTCTTCCCAAATAATGAAGATAGGGACCAAAACTCATGAGGGCGGAAAAAATCGCCAGGCAGAAAAAGAAGATCACTTCTCTCCTACCCCGTAATATAAAAAGCGAGCAGAGGCAGAGCAGAATACTCACAAATCCCGGAAAAACCACTGTTTCCTGAAATATCCCGGTAAATGAAGACATAATCTTTGCCGCGCTGTTTCCCCAAAGCGGATGCAAGGGACTGGGAATAAAATATGAAAGGGAATCCGCTGATTCATACCGAGCATTTTCAATCGTTGAGGAAAGAATGGACTGTCCTTCGGTAAATACAATACCGAGCATTCGAAAAAGAAGAGGCGAAAACAATATGGCAAAAATCAAAAAAACGCAGACAACCCTTAGCAGGTTATCGGAAAATTTATTATTTGAATTTTTCCCCAATGCGTAAAAGAGAAAAAAGGGGATGGTGTATATAGCGGCAAAAAAACCGTAGATTTCACAAATCAGCCCGTTAAAGAGGAGGAATATGGAGCAGAAGATTATATTGGTATACTTTTTTCCGTCTCCTTTTAAAAGCCTGATTAGAAACAAGAAATAAAAGGGGAACCACTGCGTTGTGAGATAATTAATGAATGAAACCCTCATCATTCTAAATGGACAGAAAGCATAGATAAATCCCGCTATGACAGCTGCCGCCCTGTTTCCGGTAAGATACTCCACAAGAAGAAACATTCCGTAACCGGAGAGAAGAAACGTGAGAAAGGTAAGAATATTGAATGATACAAGAAGACCCGCGAGAGGGGTAAGTAGAATTCCGAATATACCGTTTAAAATAGTCAATGTATGAAAAACAAGCCCCGTGCCAATGGGATAAAAGATATAGTTTGTAAAAAATACGGTTTCATTCGGGTCAAATATCGATTTTGCAAACCACCACAGATTCCATACAAGCATCGAGCCGTCAATATCATCTCCGAGTTTGTGAGTGCCAAACTTTAATATCCAGGGATAGGTAAGAAGAAAAGTGACTAAAAAATAAAAAAGCAGCACCGGCCAGTCTTTCGCTAATCTTTTATATATTTTTTTCATTAAGCGCCGGCACTCCTTTCATATTCATAAACAAATATACCGGGAAATCTTTTTTCTCCGCTCAGATAAAAATGTTCATCCATCCATTTTTTCAACTTCACGGAAATATAATCAAGTTTGTCCATAGGGTCCCACCACGAAAGGACAAGCCATATTTTATCCCCGCCCTTCAGGGCATCGGGCACAACCTGAGGCAAAAGAGATGAATGAGGCCAGTAAGCAGGCTGTGGATACTTTTCGAATTTTTCCACGGCAACCAGTTTCTGCTCAGGAGAATCATCACCCCAATAGTATTCAAAGGACAACTGTGTGGAACGGCAGGAATGTCCCACGATATCTCCCTTCTCCCATCGGGATTTGATATACTCAACAGGTTCCTTCATCGATACCCTCTCGTGCTCTCCGGGCGCCTGATTGATAAAGGGTATTTTTTCATACATATCCCTGTATCCGAAAAAAGAGAAAAGAGACAGGAGGATACAAATTGCCCCCACTGTCCTGCCTTTCAGATTAATGAAGCTTGCCGAAAGAATTATTATGAAAAAAGGAAGAGTAAATGAGATATATCTGTCAAGATAAACAGGGCTTTTAATGGATGCCACAAACAGGCCAAGAGGCGCCAAAAGCACAAAAGCAATGATTAACAACGCGCCCCTTCCCCTGCTTTTGATAAATTGAATGATGCCTGCCGTTGCCATGAAAAAATATGCGATTGAAGCCGGAAAATAATTTATCCGGGGCGAGCTGAAACCGACGGAAAAGTTTTTGAGAGTGTAAAAGAAAGTTTTAATTCCGGGCTTCGGTATCCACGTGGTTACAAAACCGGAAGTGTTGAAAAAATGCTCTCTCAGCATAATGGGCAACCATGGCATATAAATAAGGGCAACAGAAGCAAGGGCAAGAGCGAGACGCTTTAAAGTCTTTTTCTCCGCCTTGCTGAATATTAAAAATAGAATTACGGCGCCTGCCTCGACACACAGCATATATATGGCAAAATAATGGGTATAAAGAGCTAAAGCAGTTGCAATGGAATAGCTTATAAAATATTTTTTATCCCCCTCCTCCAACGCCATTACAAGCGATGAAAAGGAAATGAAGGACAAGAGAATAAAGAGGGAATACATTTTCACTTCCTGGCTGTAATAAATATGAAAAGGTGAAATAGCGAGGATGAATGATGCCGCAAGCGCCGATTTGTCTCCAATTATCTTTTTAGTAAAAGAGTAGACAAGCAGAATGGTTATTATGGCAAAAAGCACCGAAGGAAGTCTCATCCAAAATTCACTTTCTGAAAATCTTCCCCAAAAATTCAGTATGAGAAAATAAAGAGGAGGGTTGCTGTCAAGGATTCTTCCCGAAAGAATTTCCGAAATATTGTTTCTTTGGAAAACACATAGAATCTCATCAAACCAGTAGTCGTATTCTCCAAGTCTGTATAAACGAAGGGCAAACGCAATAAGGATTATAGCGGATATTTTTATACGGTTTGATAAACCGGCCATAGATTTATTTTCTAACAAAAAGCTGCCAGAAGCGTCTGGCGGAATGAAGTGGGTTTGACACGGATTTTTTAATATAGTCAAAAGGCGCTGCCTTTATTTCCTTCTTTAACTGATGCGCCCTCCACGCCGTATTCGCATACTCGAGTCCCTTCTCGAGATCGCAACTGTCAAGATAATCGGTTTTGATTACAGCCTTGTTGTATCCGTCATACTCTTCCCAGTTTTTGGAAAGCACATAACCTTTTTCATCGAGCTCGTTAAAGTACTTACTGCCCGGGAAAGGTGTAACTATGGAAAACTGAAGAGAATCGGGATCCTGTTCGATGGCAAAAGCCACGGTGCGTTTTATGGAATCCGTTGTTTCGCCGGGAAGCCCTAAAGAAAATGTAAGATGTATTTTTACTCCCAGCTCTTTGGTAATTTTTATGTTTTCCCGCGCCTTTTCAAGATCCAGGTCCTTCCCGCAATTCTTCACTATTTCCTGGTCACCGGATTCGATTCCGTATTTTAAAGCGCACAATCCCGCATCGACCATTCCCTGGAGCATTTCCCTGTCTGATGTATCCGCGCGGGCCATTACAGCCCAGGGAATTTTAATGCCTCTCTTTTTAATCTCGTCGCAAATCTTGAGTATTCTTTCTTTTCCTATGTTGAAAGTGTCATCGTCGAAATAAACCGATTTGAACCCCTTCTCCTCAACGAGCCACTGCATTTCATCAACAACATCGATTGGGTCTCTTGTCCTGTATGAACTGCTTCCATACATAATCTGAGGCCAGGAACAGAATACACATTTGAAAGGGCACCCGCGGCTTGCCCACATTTGGACACTGGGTTTCGGAATTCCTCCCGGAGTATCGTTATATTTTTCCATTGGAAAATGATGCCTCGCGGGCCAGGGGAAAACATTGATATCGGATACAAGCTGTCTTTCTCCCGTAAACACGGAATTTCCTTTCGAGTCCCTGAAATAGAGTCCCTTTACCCCGGAAAGCCCGTTATTCATACTTAAACTCTTGACCATTTCAAGGAGGGTAAATTCATATTCGCCCTTTAGGATTACGTCAACGCATTTGTTTTCATCGAGAAAGGATGTTTTATACATATTCATATCAGGCCCACAGAACACTATCTGAACATTTCTCCCGAGAACCTCCTTTGTCATCTTAGCGAAACGAAGGTCTATTTCTATGGTATTGGTAGAAACTTCATAAACGACAATATTGGGGTTGTAATCTATGAGTTTGTTGAAAAACTGGTTATCATCGTCACCTTCTGCAATACCGTCAACGGCTTTTACATTGATGGAGTTTTTTTCGAGCAACGCACTTGCATAAGCCATAAAAAACGGGAAAGGCATATAATCGGAGCAATCCATCTCAAAGTGGGGCCAGCGGCTTCCCGCCCTTACGCCGTAAAAGCCCTCTTTGCGCCAAGGTGAATTTCCGATAAAAACCTTCAAATTATTTCTCCCTATGAAAAGAGCGGAACATAGTAATTGTCCACGATTTTATCCCAGCTGTAAAGGGCCAGCGCCCTTTTTCTGCCATTATCACCCATAGTCTCACGAAGTGATTGATTATCCAAAAGATTTTCCATTTTGTCCATTAATTCTTTAACGTTTCCCGGTTCAAAGAGAAATCCCGTTTTCCCGTCAATTACAATATTCTGCAATCCTCCGATTTGCGACGCGATAACGGGCACTCCCGATGCCATTGCTTCCAAAGCGACTATTCCGAAAGGTTCCATCCATATTGACGGCACAACGACAATATCGGCATCCTTGTAAAGGGAGGGAAGATTATCCTGATTAACCCATTTTTTAAGGATGAAATTTTCACCCTGAAAACGGTTTTCAAAACTCCTGAAATAGTCATCCGTAGTAAGCTCCAAAATTATATCGTCCCGTTTTGAAAGCAATAGTTTGAAGGCATTTTCGAGCACCGTCAAACCTTTTGCGTATTCAGCGACGCGTCCGGACATGAGTATTTTCTTCTTATCCCCTTTTTTTCTTTTTTTCGGTGGACTGAACTTTTCAGTATCGACACCTGAAGGAATAACCTTCACATCATTATTGTATTTTACGAGAATATCCCTGATGTAATCGTTATAGACTATGACGGAAGATGCCTCAGATATGCTTTCCGCGAGAATTTTCCTGTAGGAATCCCTGAAAGCCATTGCCGAAAGATATTCTTGTGAAAAATGGAACATCACTCTGCTGAAAGGATACTCATCGACTTTATAATCAAGAATAATCTTTATAAGCTGTTTGAACATATTCGCATTTCTGAATCTGCAGGAGATGCATTTGCCGGCATCCTTAAAAACCGTATTCGCGCAAACTTCCCTGTCAGCGAAAAATAGCTTGTTGTTGAAGCATATAAGTTCATAGGAGTAGAAACGCAGAAACAGGGGCCATTTTGAAAGCGCTTTTATAAGATAGGGTTTCAGGAAATATCCGTCTCCCATAAAAACATAATCCGGATTATATTCTTCCACGCGGCGCAAAAACTCGCGAGGCATGTTGAAAAAATTAAAGGAATATTTGCTGAAGGGAATTCGTTCTATCTCCAGAGGAAAATCTTCCAAAATCCGTCCTCTCGGAAAATAATCCGGAAAATCGGGTACAAAAAGCTTTACTCCATACCCTCTTTTGTGAAGCATCGATGCGACATTGTAGAAATCATTCCACGACCCTCCGCTTACGGGCCAGTGAAAAAGCAAATCTATAAAAGCTATCTTTTTCATATTCTCCGCTACATTCCTTCAATGAGTGGAATATAATTGTTTTCCATTATTACCGACCAGTCAAACATTCTCTCCGCGCGCTTTCTCCCTTCATTTCCCATATTTTCCCTCTTTTCATCATCATCGAGAAGTTTCATAATAGCATCGTAAAACCCCGACACGTCACAGGGAGGTACAAGATATCCCGTTACATTGTCCTCAACTATGCCCGCAAGTCCGCCCGTTTTTGACGCTACTACAGGTTTTCCGCAGGACATCGCCTCAACGGCGGTAATTCCGAAAGGTTCGTACCAGGTAGAGGGCACAACGCATATGTCAGAGGAATTATAGATGAGATGAAGGTTTGACTGATCCATCCAGTTTAAAAAAACTATGTGGCTGTCAAGAGGGGAATCATATTTTTTTATCTGCATATCTTCATCTGCTGTACAGAGAAAAATAAAATCATCTCTCTTCTCCAGAAGCATTTTACATACTTCCTCCATTATATGGAATCCCTTTGGCCTGAAGGATATCCTTCCCGGCATAAGTATCACCTTCTTCTTTTTCCCTTCCCGATTTTGCGCCGGCACAAATTTTTTTGTGTCAACACCTGAAGGAAAGACATTTACATTGCTGTTTATTCCATGGAGAAGCGATTTCGTCATTTCGTTATAGACTATTATCTGCGTTGCCCTGCCAATGAGTTTTTTTGCCTTTCCCGGATATGAAGAGGAAAAAGCTCTGCTTGCGAGAATCTCCTGATTATTCAGAAGCTTGAAAAAGTCACCGCTTCTGTCAAGGTTAAGATATACATCGCAAAATCCCTTAATCGCGGGAGCGGTGGGGAATTTACATCTCTTGCACCGGTGAATATCGAGGAAAATATTGTTGGCGCAGTTTTCCTCTTTGTCATTGATAAGATTGTATGTATAGCAAAAAACCTCATAGGCATAAAATCTCAGGATGGTTTTATAGTCGCTGAAAGCGCCGAGGAGAAAGGGTTTGATGCTGTAACCGTCGCCTATGAAAACAATATCGGGTTTAAAGGATTTAACGCGGGAAGCAAACCTTCCGGGCATAGTACGCCTGTTAAAGGAGTATTTTGTGAAAGGGATTTTTTCTATTTCAAAGGAAAGCTCTTTGTCAATTCTTCCTCTCGGCAGATAATCTTCAAATTCAGGTATAAAAAGCTTGAGCGGATAACCTCTCTGCGAAAGCGCGGAAATAACTTCTTTAAGGTCAGTGGTCGCCCCTCCCGAAGGAGGCCATCTGAACATAAGATCTATAAATGCAATTCTTTTCATTGAACTTGCGAGAGAAGATTTTTACCGGCATATAAGGCGTCAATGGAAGATTTAAAACGCAATTTTATCTTTTTTTAAGAAAACAATAAATATTCATCAATATCAAAAAGAGCACTTTTTTAATCTTTTTCTTGTACCCTTTTCCCGCTGGTACGCTTATTTCCTTTATGTTGACTTCAAGGTCCTCATCGTACAGTGATGAGCGGATAAGTCCGAGTTGGGCAAGTACAAGTGAAGAAAATGCGGCATATTGAAAACTCTTCTTTTTATCCATATTGTAGAAGTCTGATACTTCTTCGGCTATTTTTCTCACAGTGCTGTTGCCGTCGCATCTTATAAAAAAGGACGAGATAAACTTTACATACTCCCATTGCTCCAGCGCGCGCTCAAAC
Source organism: uncultured bacterium (assembly GCA_964549305.1). GTDB lineage: Bacteria > Schekmanbacteria > GWA2-38-11 > GWA2-38-11 > J061 > J061. The sequence continues at coordinate 19,235 of CAZJVM010000003.1, read as the reverse complement.
CGTGGAAGGGAATAGGACGCGAATGTCCATATACCCGCCCAGGCAGAATTTACGGCGACAATATAATCGTTTGGCTTTAAATGACTTCTCGTTTTAATGGGCACATCATCGAGAAGCGAATTGGGTATGAAATTTATATTGTGGTGGAAACAGTCATCCCACTTCTCTACAAGCACCATTCCGAGATTTGGAGCGTCTTCCATTAGCTGTGTGCGGGGATATGCCGTGGAAAACTGTCCTATATAAACCGGATAAGGCAGGGGATGAAAATGCTCGAGCCACGGAAGATTTGACAAAAGGTTATCTATGAAGCGCGACTGCATATAATAACCGTTAATCGTTTCTCCGGGATTGAAAGCCATATAAGTAAATAGAGGATACATACCGCAGTCCTTCTGAAGTTTTGCAATCTCCTCTATGGTAACGAGACTCTCCTCCTTCTGTATCTGAGAAAATGTTTCGGGATTGGCGCTCTCGATTCCCACTTCAAGCCCTATGCACCCCGATCTTCCCAGAAGTTCCACAACATCCTTGTTTTTCTGAATATGAGAGGCGCGAGTGAGTCCCGTCCATTTAATATTCAGATTTTCCCTCAATATCCCCTCGCAAAGCTCATTTACATACTTTCTGTTCAGAAGGAAGTTGTCGTCCCAGAAATGAAACTGGCTTATTCCAAGGTCCGTTATGGATTTTTTCATCTCCTCAATTACATTTTCCGCGCTTCTCCATCTAACCTTTCTCATCCACATAAGGGGCGATACGCAGTATGTGCAGTTATAGGGGCATCCCCTTGAACCGACCACCGGAAGCCTTTTTCCGCCAACTACGTGAAGAGGAGTTGCGTAGCATTCCATGGGCAGCAAATCCCACGCAGGAAAAGGAAGTGAATCAAGTACATCAATAAGCGGCCTTATGGGATTTTTTACAAACTCCCCGTCTTCTCTGTATGCTATTCCTGAAACATCCTTGTAGTCATTCCCCCCGAGAATTTTTCCCACAACTTCGCCTAATGTCACTTCACCTTCGTGGAGAACAGCAAAGTCACAATGTTCAGATGACTCTTCGGGGCAAAGAGATGTATGAACTCCTCCGAATGCAATCAATGCGTCGGGCTGACTGTTTCTCAGTGAAGGAACTATGTTGTAGACAAAAGGTGCCTGCGCCGTCCAGAAAGAAAATCCGATAATGTCCCATTTTTCCTTGTTAATTTCACTTATCACCTGACAGTAATTCATATTAAGGGCGTGGGCGTCGAGGACTTTCAATTCAACTTCAGGATGCTGTTGTCTTAAATAGGAGCAAAGATAACCTATTCCCAGTGGCAAAATCCTTTTGTGCCTTTCATTGCACGGAAGGGGAGGCTGAATAAAAAGTATTTTCATATATTTTCCTTAATATCGTTTATTATACCGTATAATTTTTCTCCGAGAATATCCAATGAGTAATTATTCATCACAGTTTCTCTCGCATTTATGCCCATCTGTTTTCTAAGCTTACAGTCAGTAATGAGTATCTCCATTTTTTCAATAAATTCTTCTTTCCCCGAAGCGAGAAACCCGTCCCTGCCGTCTTCTATCACATAGCGGTTTTCTCCGCTTCTGCTTGCCACCACGGGAAGCCCGCTGGACATAAACTCAAAAAGTTTCGTGGGACTTTTAGAGTTAATCCATTTGTCATTTTTCTGAACAAGGGGAACAACTCCGATATCCGCTTCATTTAAAAACTTCGGGACATCATCGGGAGAAATAGGATCTAATATTTCAATATCATCCTCTCTGTAAATCAACGACACGATTTCCTTCAGTCTGTGCATATACTGACCGCCTCCGAGCAGTTTAAGACGAATATTTTTATGTTTTCGTTTTAAAGTTGAAAAACAGTGCAATAGAAAAAGCATGTTGTCAAATATGACATCTCCCCAGACAACACCTGTCCAACAAAAGGTTATCGTACCATCGTCTTTTTTAGGGGAGTCATTATGAAATTTTTGAATATCTACACCCGTTGGGACATAATATGTCCTGCTGTTAACGGAAGATAATATATCTTTGAGAGAATGACTCGATGCTACACAGCAGAGTGCTGATTTCGCGTAATGAAGAAGAATTTTTTCATAATCGCCGTTATCAATATTGCCGTATTTATCGGTTTTACCCTCCATTCCGAAAAATAAGCGGTTCAGCGATTCCGTTTTAAAGAGAACTCCGTGAGTACCATCCCAGTCGTCACAATCGAGAATATAGCGATTTCTCCCCATCCTTGAAAGTATCAGTGGCGCGACGGAATGAAAGAGAAGTTTTTGAATATAGAAAATATTATCTTTTTCGGGAAAAAGTTTAAAAATCCCCTTTAAGCTAAGCTGAATTTTTCTTTTATCGCTCAACAAATACATCATCTCTTCATCATATTCCGGAGAGAGCAGATGGTCTTTATAGGAAAAAACCTCAGTGTCCATTCCAAGCTTTGCGAGAGATGATGAAAAATTGTAACAGCGCACCCTCACGTGAGGATAATTATAACCGCTGTGGCCTATAAATATAATTTTCATTTTCACACTTTCTTAAAAATATCGGAAAGTTCTTTTCCCATAACGGCAAGAGAGTATTTCTCTTCTACATCCCTTCTCGCATTCATCCCCATCTTTTCCCTCAAATTGTCATTCTTTATAAGGATATTGAGTTTTTCTACAAATTCATCTTCATCTTCGGCTAAAAAATTGTTGACACCGTCGTTTACGATTACAGGCGCTTCGCCGAAATTCGTTGATACGGCGGGCATTTCCATTGCCATATATTCAAAAAGCTTCGTTGGACTTTTACTCTTCATCCAGGTTTCATTTTGAGAATCGGTAATTAGAGGAAGAAGTCCTATGTGGGAATCTTCGAGTATTTTATTCATCTCATCGGGAGTAACCCAGTCTATAAATTCAACTTCTCCCGGATATGCCATTGCCGACGCGTCTTTTTTTACCTTTCCGTAGAATTCTCCTGTTGCCACAATGCGCAAAAAGAGTTTCTTGCCATAAGGTTTGACTTTTGAAAAACACCTTAGCAAAAACATTACATTCTCATAAATAACATCTCCCCAGATATTCCCCGTCCATATCATCTTTATCTCTCCTGTATCTTTTCTTTCTCTTTTCCTTTTAAATCTCTCCGCATCGACTCCCGTGGGGATGTAAAAAACATTTTTGTTGTACTGCGAAAGATAGTCATAGAGAAATTTGCTCGATGCAACGCAGGCAGAGGCATCTGAGGCGATTTTTCCCGTTACAACCTCTGCGCCGTCTGCGCCGAAAAAAAGCTTGTTGAGATATGAACGGTTAAAAAGCGGCGACCTGTCAAGATCCCAGTCATCATAGTCAAGAATATATTTTCGTCCCGTAATTCTTGCTAACCGGTAAGGCGCGGCGGAATGATAATGGACTTTCTGAATATAAAAGATAGAATTTTTTTCCTGAACAAGCTTTAAAGCCGCTTTTAAGTTGAGAGTGATTTTTTTAAAATCACCGAGCGTCAGCATCTCGATTCCCGACAACTCCGGCGCTAAATTATCCCTGAATGAAAACACCGAAGCATCTATGCCGTGTTTGCTGACTTCCTTTGCAAAATTATAGCATCGCACTCTCACATAGGGATAATCATAACCGTTTATTCCTATAAAAACGGCTTTCATATTCTCATTCAACCTTTATTTTTCCGCTGAAATACTTATAAGTTCCGGGCTCGTATCTTTTTTTGCTTTCATCATTCTCTTTTAACTGCTGAAGCACCCTTCCCCTGTAATAAAGATTGGAATTCACTATGTTGGTTTTTTCATTACCGGTAACTGCCTGAGGATAAAATTTAAGGGTGGGTATAGGATTTTTTTTATTGTCTTCTCCACAGGCGCCAATCCACTGCGATGCGCCCTCGGTAGTCCAGATGCAGTCCCAATCATCATCGGTTTCCTCCCGAAATTTTGGAAATCCCCCACTGTTATCACCATCACAAATCCATCTCCCGTAATCTTCTGAAAGCATAAGATTTGCCTGCTGTTTCAGGATGTCTACCGGTGACTTCACTTCCATATCAATGTCCCACTCAACGAAACCCTCATTAAACTTTATTGTCCACTTTTGCGCAACGGGAAGCCCAAACCATTCTCCTTTAGCGACAATCATATCATCGCGGTCTTCCAATATTTGCCACTGCGCAACGGACGAATCGTACCATTTTACGAATGAGCGCATCGATGTATACCCCGAAAGGCCTTTAGTTAACTCAATATCATTCCAAAGCAGAATCAAACGCCCGTTGTTAAGCACTACCTTCAGGCGGTCCTTCTCTATCTTGCCGATTCCTTTCTTGTCGCCTATGGACAACCAGTAACGGGAAATAACCTTTGACGGTTCACCCTCGAGCACTACTTGGCCTTTTTCGAGAAGCACCACTCTCGAACATACGTGGCGGATAATGTTCAAATCGTGAGAAACGAAAACCAGAGTATTGCCATCATGTATGAAATTTTCTATGGTCTTGAGGCATTTTGCCTGAAAAGATTGGTCTCCCACTGCAAGCACTTCGTCAACAAGGAGGATTTCCGGATTAACGTGGACTGCCACGGCAAACCCCAGACGCACAAACATTCCCGATGAATAGTTTCTAAGGGGCGTGTCGATGAAATCCTTTATTCCGGCATATTCTACAATTGAATCAAACTTCCCCTCTATCTCCTTTTTCGTAAGACCGAGTATTGCTCCGTTTAGAAAGACGTTTTCCCTTCCCGTAAGGTCGGGATGGAATCCCGCGCCCAATTCAAGAAGTCCGGCAATCCTGCCTCTCACATCTACCGTCCCCTGAGAAGGCGCCGTGACGCCGCTCAATATTTTAAGCATCGTGCTTTTCCCTGCGCCGTTATCTCCGATTATTCCCGCCGCTTCACCTTTGTTTACTTCCATATTTATGTTTTTCAGAGCCCAGAATTCCTCTATTTTTTTTCTTCCGAGACTTGCAAAGAGACTCTTTACGAGCATGGGTCTCTCGTGATAAATTTTGTACTTCTTGGCTACATCTTTTATTTCGATTACTTTCATAATTATTTCCCGAAAGTATCCTAAATGAGGTCCGAAAAAGCGGGCTCACACTTCTTAAAAACAAAAAGCCCCGCGGCAAATATGAGCAACGACGAAAGAGTTGTCACTGCCGTAAGATATAAAGAAGGCATTTGAGCGTTAATAAAAATATCCCTGTAGAAAACTATAATTCCTGCCATGGGATTTAACAGAAAGACTTCTCTGAATCTTTCAGGCACCATTGTAACGGGATAAAACACAGGAGTAAGATAAAAGAGAAATAAAAGCGCCGACTCGACTATATATTTAACATCCCTGAAATAAACATTTAGTCCCGATGTGAGAAGACACATTCCGCATATGAAGAAAAACTGAATTACAACTGCAAAAGGCGTCAGAAGGAAAAACAGAGTAATCTTGATTTTAAATATTATGAGAAAAATAAAAAGTATTATGAGTGAAAGGCAGAAATTAAAAAGATTCGCTAATATTACCGAAACCGGGATTATCTCTCTCGGGAAATAGACTTTTTTAACGAGGTTCGAATTGTCCACAATGGAGTTCGTGGCGCAGGCAAGCGAGAAATTGAAAAAAGTCCAGGGGATAAGTCCGCACAGCACAAAGACAGAATAAGGCGCCTCTGTTTTAACCTTGAAAACGAGCGAGAATATCACGCTAAGGACGACCATCATCAGGAGGGGATTGAGGATTGCCCACATAAAACCCAGTGACGCGCTTTTGTAGCGCACCTTCAGGTCCTTCTTCGCAAGCGCCACAAGAAGCTCAAAATAGTGAATCGAATTTTTGCCTTTTCTCCTCATATCCCATTTATTTGTGTCTTTAACATAAAGTTAGATTTCCCCTATCGAACTATGCGCCGGTAAAATAAAAATTAGTTAATAAAATATATCACGAGGAACCAAGTCAAGTAAAGGAACGCGGAGAGTTAACCTACTGATTTTGTAATATTTTTATGGGAAGGGATAGGGTATCGTCTTAAATTATCTTTTTTAATGAATACTGCCTGAACCACTTTGCTATTTTTTGTATTTCTGACCTTCCCGCCGATTACCATGCCAGTGGTAAGTTAGTGTTTTGAAGCCACCAGTTAATAACAACATTGGAAGCCAAGTGATGACAGCAGAAAAAATCCGGAATATGAGTTAAATCAAATATTTTAGATTTTAAAATCTTCATACCCTTACTTTTTTTCATAGTGAAAATGCTTTTTTAAAAATTTGTTTTGGACAGGTATGATAAAGACTGCTAAAATTTTATTTTTATACATCCTTCGTCATTAAAGCATTTACGGGGAATTTCACTAACAATGGCTAAATACCTTCTGAGAAGACTTCTGCTTACCATTCCTGTTGTTGCAGGGGTAACGGTCATTGTCTTCCTCGTAATTCACCTTGTCCCCGGAGACCCCGTACAGATGATGTTAGGCGACAATGCCTCCAAAGCCGATGTGCAGCAACTTCGTGATGTCCTCGGGCTTAACAAACCTCTTTTCATTCAGTTCAGGGATTTTATCTCAAACCTCTTTCAGGGAAATCTTGGCACTTCAATAATAACAAAACGCCCCGTTGCGGAATTGCTTTCAGAAAGGTTTCCCCAAACGCTTCTTCTCGCGCTGGTCGCGATTGCCATTGCCCTCGTAATATCGCTTCCTCTGGGAATCATATCGGCGTGGAAAAAAAACACCGCCATAGACAACTTATCAAGAATACTCTCGCTTCTGGGAATATCTATTCCGAATTTCTGGCTGGGACCCATGCTGATTATTCTCTTTTATATCAATCTTAAAATTTTTTCCCTCACGGGAATTATGCTTCCCGCGATAACTCTCGGCACGGGAATGGCAGCGCTCGTAACGCGTATGATAAGGTCAACGCTCATTGAAGTCATAAACGAAAACTACATAACCACGGCGCGCTCTAAGGGGCTTTCAAACTATGTCGTAATATCCAAGCACGCTTTAAAAAACGCTCTTTTACCTGTAATCACCATAATCGGACTTCAATTCGGCGCGCTTCTTTCAGGTGCCATAATAGTGGAAACGGTTTTTTCCTGGCCCGGAATAGGACTCCTTACGATAGAGGCAATCAGCAGGCGCGACTATCCTCTCGTGCAGGGGTGCATACTTCTCATTGCTGTATCCTATGTCCTCGTAAACCTTCTCACGGACATCGTGTACGGATTGTTTGACCCGAGAATCAGATATGATTAAAACAGCATTTAAAACGCTTTTTACAAACCGCCTTGCTGCAACGGGCTTTGTAATAGTATTTATTTTTTTCGCGACCGCGCTTTTTGCCCCTTTTCTGGCGCCTTACAATATCTATTCGCAAAATCTGGAAGAGCGCCTTCTTTCTCCCGACTCCTCGCATCTTCTCGGGCTTGACGATCTTGGGCGCGACATTCTAAGCCGCATAATCGCAGGGTCAAGAATATCTCTCAAAGTGGGAATAATAACTGTGGGTGTATCATCAGTAGTTGGTCTTTTCATAGGCACCATAGCGGGATTCATCGGCGGCAAGGTTGATGAACTGACAATGAGAATAATCGACATACTTCTTGCCTTTCCCGGAATACTTCTCGCAATCGCCATAATAGCCATTGTAGGCCCGGGAATAGATAATGTAATATTTGCCCTTTGCCTTGTGGGATGGGTTGGTTACGCGCGTCTTGTAAGGGGGCAGACTCTCTCAATAAGAGAAAACGAATATGTCCTTGCGGCAAAAGCGATGGGCGCATCCACGGGAAGAACGATTCTGTTTTACATAATTCCCAATCTTCTCTCCCCCCTTATCGTGCAGGCAACATTGGGAATTGCCGGAGCGATAGTGGCAGAGGCATCGCTGAGTTTTTTGGGTCTCGGAGTGCAGGCGCCTATGCCCAGTTGGGGAAGCATGCTCAATGACGGACAGCGCTATCTTTCCGTCGCGCCTCATCTTACGGCTTTTCCCGGACTTGCCATAATGATTGCTGTAATGGGTTTTAATTTTCTCGGCGACGGAATGAGGGACATACTTGACCCGCGCGGGAAAGAAAAGTAAAGTTTCCCGGACGCGGAGACGCGGTGAAAGGGCGACGGGGAGAAAAAATTAAAAAATAACCACAAAAACTAATAGAGAAACAGAGTATCCAAGAAAAACAAATTCAAAGACAAATGAGATGAAACTGAAACATAAAATAAGCCGGTTGATATTTGCCGGTTTCAAGGGACAATCCTTCGCCGATATAGAAGGACTGCTCAAAGACTACCCTCTCGGCGGAATAATCATTTTCAAAAGAAACATAAAAAGCTCAGGACAGCTAAAAAAGCTGATTGATGATATCAAGGATTATTCCTTTAAAAAATGGGGTGAAGCGCCTCTTATCGGCGTTGACCAGGAAGGGGGAAGAGTATTCAGGCTTGATAAACCTTTTACATCTCTTCCCTCAAACGCAGTTGCCGGCAGATTGAAATCGGGGAAACTTGCATATCTGAAATCACGGCTCATCGCACTCGAGCTTGCCGCAACGGGATTTGACCTTGATTTTCACCCCGTACTCGATATCAATACAAATCCCGAAAACAGAGTCATAGGAGACCGCGCTTTCGGTGACGATCCTGAAATTGTTTCAAAACTCGGCGCAGAATCAATCAGGGGACTTCATTCGGCGGGAATAATTGCCGTAGGGAAGCACTTTCCCGGACACGGAAACACCTTTGAAGACTCTCACGAAGAATTGCCTGTGATTTCACTCACTCTCGATTTTCTTCTCAAAAGGGAAATAATGCCTTTTGTGTCAGCGATTGATACAGATGTGGATGCCATAATGCCCGCCCATATCGTATATGAAAAGATAGATGAAAAAGCGATACCCGCGACCTTCTCTGAAAAAATTCTCACGCAAATCCTGAGAGGAAAGCTCGGTTTTCAAGGAATTATCATCTCCGACGACCTTGAAATGAAAGCTATTTCCGATAACTTTTCAATTAATGAATCCACTCTGCTTTCCGTAAAAGCGGGAGTGGATATGCTTCTCATCTGTCACAGTTGCGATAAACAGATTGAAGCAATCGAATCCCTTGAAGAAGCGGTAACGAAAAAGAGAATTGAAGAATCTTCGATTGATTTGTCACTTGAAAGGATAGGAAGGATAAAGCAAAAAACCAAAGCATTCCCGAAACCTGAATTTCCCCACAACAATGATATAGAGGACTTGCTTAACCTTCCCCTGCTTTGCAATATTCGCAAAGAAATTTCGGAAATAACAGGCAATGATTGTTAGCGCCAGGATTTATATTACTTGTGCCTTCGACCTTTTCCCGTAACTTCCCGGAAAAATATTCATCAAAAGAAAGTAGAGGAGGATAAAAGATATGAGGTTGATGAAAAGCTGAATCGCCAGGGATTTCGATGCAAACATCAGCGATGCCCAGTCAATCACGGCAAAGTATCCGGAATAAAAAAGATTTGCGATGACAACGGAAAAAGTGAATAAAATCAAGTATCCCGCTTGAAAGAGCATATTTTCAATTTGAAGATAACCTCGCACAGACTGCATAATAAAAGTCGCCATCAGATAAACAAATGAATAAATAGCTATTTCGCCGAATGAAAAAACATCTGCTACCGCGCCTGCGGCAAAACCAAAAAAAATTCCTTCTTTCCATCCAAGCCATTGCTGAAGAATAATTACAACGATTAAGAGGAAATCGGGGATGAATTCTCCTCCCGCAATATTGCCGAAAACAGCACCCTGCAAAATAAAAGTAAAAAACAAAATGGCAAAGAGTTTCAGGTATTTCATTTCTCTTCCAAAACCTCTTTCATTTCATCCAAACCGACGGGAGGCACGATAAATACGTAGTTTAGCTTTTTAGGAATTATAATGGCTGACGCGGTAATAGAGTGAAAAACACTCTTCTTTTCCTTGTCAACCTTCTCTATGACCCCAACTTTGAATCCTTCGGGATAGATACCGCCTTTCCCTGAAGAATAGAGCAAATCGCCTTGCGACACTTCAGTTTCAACATCGACATAATCAACGATTGGTTTTATGCCTCCTCTGAAAACTCCGCGTACATCTTTGCCTGCAATGGTAACATCAACAGCAATATCGGGATGAGTGATGAGATAAACGAGAGACGTATATGAAGACGCTTTTTTAATCTTACCGACGATTTTATCTTCAAAAACTACCGGAAAACCTTCTTTCACACCATCACTTGTCCCCCTGTCAATAAATATCGTGCGGGCGTGAGATGTTATGCCCGACATAAGCACCTTTGCACCAATAGGCTTTAACGACTCGCGCACGGGCATTTTGAGTATTTCTCTTAAACGCTCATTTTCCTCTGCCACGTTTTGGTAATATGCTCTGTTTAACGCATCCCTGTTTTCGTTTATTTTAGCCGTCTCATCCTCTCTGTAACTTTGAGGAAGTTTGTATATGTAATTGCCGGCGTATGATATCCAGCCGAATACTCCCCTCGTAAACCATCCTATTTTTACCGCAGTCGAAGAGAAGGAGATTACACCTGAATAATTAGCCATAAAGAGAATGAGGACAAGCGCTAAAAGAAGTGACAGTTTTTTGTATTTTAAAAAAAAATTAATCATAAACTCAGGAAAGAATTCTTTGATGAAACACTTTTATCGCTTTTCCGTCTTCATTTTTTTTCAACAGTTTTAAGGCATAAGAAGAACATCCGCAACCAAAGCATCTGCCGAAAATGAAATTAAATCGCTACTTTTTTCAAAAGGTCAAGAGAATCGAGAACCTTGCCTGTTCCCAAAACAACGGCGGATAGGGGGTCCGGAGCAAGATTTATGGGAAGTCCCGTTTCCTCCTTCAGTAGTGTATCGAGTCCTGAAAGCAGAGAACCTCCGCCGGCAAGGGTTATTCCCCTGTCCACAATATCCGCCGACAATTCGGGAGGAGTCCTCTCGAGCGCTACTCTCGCCGTATCGACTATGGCATATATGGGCTCAGAGAGGGAATTTCTTATTTCTTCATCGGTAATTGTAATCAGTTTCGGCGTTCCCGCGATGAGGTCTCTTCCCTTGACTTCCATTTCTTGTTTTTCTTCCATTTCATATGCCGACCCTATCTTAATTTTTATCGATTCCGCGGTTCTCTCGCCTATGAGGAGGTTGTATTTCCTTTTTATAAAAGAAACTATAGCTTCATCCATCTCATCTCCGCCCACTCTCACCGAACGGCTGTAAACAATGCCTGAGAGGGAAATCACGGCAACTTCCGTTGTCCCGCCCCCCACATCGATAATCATATTGCCATAGGGCTCTTCGATAGGAAGTCCCGCGCCTATCGCCGCCGCCATGGGCTCCTCGATGAGATAAACTTCCCGCGCGCCCGCCTGAAGAGCGGAATCCTTTACAGCCCTCTTTTCTACCTGTGTAATCCCGGAAGGGACTCCGATTACGACTCGCGGACGAACAAGCGTGCTTCTGTTATGAACGCGCCTGATGAAATACTTGAGCATTGCTTCCGTAAGGTCAAAGTTCGCTATTACACCGTCGCGCATCGGCCTTTCCGCGACAATATTACCCGGTGTTCTTCCAAGCATCTCTTTCGCTTCTTTTCCCACGGCAAGAACTTTATTTGAATCCTTGTTCACCGCGACCACGGAAGGTTCGCTCAGCACAATCCCCTTTCCTTTTACATAGACAAGCGTATTTGCGGTGCCAAGGTCTATCGCAAGATCATTTGAAACTTTTCCGATTATGGAATTCAGGACCATTCTTTAGTTTTTCTCCTCAGTATAAGTTTTAACGTTTAATGTCGCTTTTAAAAATCTCAAACCTTCGGAAGACCTCGGTTCAAGGTCAATTTTGCTTATGAACATAAACCTTCTGTCATTCTCAAGCTTATAAAGAAAATCCACCAATTCTTCCGTATTTATTGCGTCAACGGTAAACTTTAATGAAAGTTCCCTGAACTCATCGACCTTCCTTGAAAGAGGTTTCATATTCCCTATATTGTTTTCTATTTTAGCACCGCGCGCAACTCTCAACACCATTGAAGAGATGTCAGTACCCCTGGGAGGAAGCGATGAAATAAATTTTATATATTTCCCGTTCTCCACATCGAACTCTCTCTTAATTTTTTCAAGTTCGTTAAGGGTTTCTGCATTTTTTTTGTATCTCACTTTTTCCTGTGCAAGTGGCGAAAAAATAAAGAATGAAAGAAGCAGGTAAAGCACTATGAGAGAAATTGTAATTGCGCCCACGGTAATAATAAGAGAATCCCTTTCGGAAAGTTCCGCGGGCTTTATTTTCTTAAGGATATCCATTTTCTCACTTATTTAATTTAAGTTCCATTTTGAAACTCGATAATTTACCGCTATTATCCTTGTCAATCTTTCTGATTTCCGCGCTTTCAAATATTTCTGACTCAAGAAGGTTCTTTTTGTATTTTTCAAACTCATCAACGCTTCTTCCCCTTCCCTTCAAATCTATTCTTTTCCCCTGCATTTCCAAACCTTCCAACGTTATGGTCCAATCCTTTTCAATATTAACACTCAGGGCATTGAGCACTTCAAGAGAAGATATTCCCTTGTCCGAAACATCTTTAAAGCTATCAGACTTTTCCTTTACCTCATCGAGACGCTGTCGTGCCTGCACTATCGCGTTAACAACTTTCCCCTGAGGAACCATGGAGCGATAAAGGGTTTCAACCTTTTTCTCAATCTCGGTGTTTTTACTCTTATGCTGAAAAAGCGAAAAAGCCGAATTTACGCAAAAGAGAACGAAAATCACTGCAGACAATATGAGAACATTTTTTATTCTCTTCTTAAATTTTTCGTCAATCCACTCATATGAGAACTCCTCTTTCCTGAAATTCAGTTTTCTCCTGCTAAAGGGGAGTTCTACCAACGCGGAGGCAATCGCGTTATTGAAAAGCGGTTTTTTCGGGTTGTCATCAGGACTTGAATATTCAAATGCGGGAAGACAGTCAACCAATTCTGCCGGGATTGCCGTAAACTCACGAATTTTCTCCTTTAACATCATCACGGAAGCGCCCTCTCCGGAGACAAAAATTCGGCTTATCTTTTGATCGGAATGTTTTGATTCATAAGACGCGAGCGATACAAGCACATCTGAAGAAATTTTTTCAGCCAACTGCTCAACTATTTTCCCAACCTCTTCGGATTCGGAAGATTCCGCGCTTTCCGAAGACAAGAACAGTTTCTGCGCGTCATCAAAAGAAATATTTTTACTTTGCGCTATTTTCTCAATAGAAGAATTCAACGCAGACTCGAATTTCCTGAAAAAACAGGGCACCCCCTCATTGTAAACTGTCACCGACGCGGAATGGCTTTCTATATGGAGAATTGCAAAAACCTCATCATCGCTGATATCTTTATTTTTTAATATTTTCCCGATGCAGTAAGGAGAAAAGGTGATCACTTTCGGTTCGATTCCCGCGCTTTCGAAAATCTCGAGATATTTTTTGATATCATTTTTCTTAACTATGTAGGCAACTACATTATTTTTTCCCGAAGAACTCTTCTTTATCTCAAAATCGGCTATAATTTCATCAGGTTGGAAAGGAATATTCTGTTCAATATTGAATTTAATTATTTTTTCGATTTTTGACCTTTCCCTGAAGGGAAGGTTAACTTCTCTTACAAGGGTTTTTCCGGAAGGGATGGAAACGGTGTAATCGTCTGAAAACAACTGATATTCCTCAAGAGATTCTTTTATTAGCAACGATATTTCAGGTTTATTTCCATTCTCCGATATGGGATTTTTCTTCTCAATCGCCCTTATGGTGGCATTACCTCTCAAAGGTTTCTCAACCTGTACAAATTTGATTGAAGAATCCCCTATGTCAATGCCTAATATTTTTCTAGCCATTAAATAAACCCTGTTTGTCCTGCTGTAAAATATTTATCACTAAAAACGCATATATTCAATAAGAATACTATAAAGACAGGATGCAATACTATACTTTTTTTAAAATATTTCACCTCTTTCCTCTGTGAATGCATAAGCATTTTACAATACGTCAAAATAGCAATTTTTGTGATATCCCTTTCTGAATATTCTTGACAAATTTAATAATATATACTTATTTCTCCCTTATGAAAATTTCTTCAAAAGGATATTACGCCGTAAAGGCACTGCTTGACCTTGCACAGCAGACAAGAGGAGTGTCAATACCTCTTTCAATAATATCAAAGAGGCAGAATATACCTCTCAATTATCTTGAGCAGATTTTCGGCAAAATGCGAAAAGCCGGAATAGTAAAGAGCATAAGAGGACCAAAAGGCGGTTATATGCTGGCAAAGGACCCTGATAAAATAACAATTAAAGAAATAATTCAGTCACTTGGAGTATCTCTCGCTCCTGTTTTATGCCTTGAAACGGGTGCAGGAAAGCCCAAAGACTGCACAATGTCAGATGAATGTCTCTCACGCATTTTATGGAAGAAACTGGGATTGACTATAAACAACCTCCTTGATTCAATCAGCATATCAGACCTTCTCAAGGAGGCAGAAGGAAACAGGAAACAGACAAAACTGGACCACAACTATATTTTTGACATATAAAATAATATATATTCCGGAGGTATTTTCAATTGAAGCAAATCTATCTTGATTACAACGCAACGACACCTGTCCACGAAGAAGTCCTTGAAGCGCTTCTTCCCTTTTACAAAGATTTTTTCGGCAATCCTTCAAGTGTTCATTCGTTCGGACGCCCTGTGAGGGAAGCACTTGAAAACGCGAGAGATATGGTCGCAAAAACGATTAATGCTTCCCCCGGGGAAATAGTTTTTACAAGCTGCGGTTCGGAATCCAACAATTTCGCGCTGAAAGGTGTTTTAAGCAAATCCGAAAAGGAAGGCAAAAAACACATTATCACTTCATCCATAGAGCACCCCTCAGTTCTCGAAACATGTGAATATCTCGGGGCAAAGGGATACAAGGTTACATATCTTTCAGTTGACGGTGACGGCAGGATTGATTTCGAAGAGCTTAAAAAAAGCATTACCGATGAAACGGCAATCATCAGCATTATGCACGGCAATAATGAAATCGGTACCATTCAGGACATAAGAAAAATCGGAGAAATAGCCCGCGAAAAAGGAGTGGTATTCCACACCGACGCCGTACAGACAATCGGAAAACTTATAATAGACGTTGAAAAGGACAATATTGACCTTCTCTCAATGTCTGCCCACAAACTCTATGCCCCCAAAGGAATCGGCGTTCTATACATCAAAAAAGGCACCCAAATGGAAGGAATTATACACGGCGGGCATCAGGAAACATCCAGAAGAGCGGGCACCGAAAATATCGCCGGAATTGTCGCTTTGGCCAAAGCCTGTGAAATTAGTCATCGCGATATGGAAAGCAAGAACGCTCATCTCAACAAAATAAAGGATAAACTGAAGTCGGGCCTTTGGAAAAGGATACCGAAACTCAGAATAAACAACCCTGAAAATAATTGTCTCTCCACAACCCTGAATGTGGGGTTTTCCGGAATCGAGGGGGAAGCGATGCTGATAAATCTCGACCTTAAAGGCATTGCCGTATCAACTGGCTCTGCGTGTTCATCGGGCTCAACGGAACCCTCTCACGTGTTGAAAGCCATAAAGACCCCTATCGAATTTGCCCAAAGTTCGCTTCGATTCAGCTTCGGAAGATACACCACCGAAGAGGACATAGATTATGTAATCGAAACTCTTCCTCCGATAGTTGAAAAGCTCAGAAGTATGTCCCCGCTGTGGGAAGGATAAATTCCAAATAGCTTTTTTGTATAAACCTTTTTGCAGTGGCATTCTTTGGGGTTTTTTTATCTTCGGTCTTGAATTACGTCCATAGCAGCGGATATATTTCTCTGTGGCAATTCTGCAAAAATACTGTTAATTTATATCTCGTGGGGTCTTTCCCGCTCCTTTAACAAACATAATAATTGGAATAATTTGAAGAAGAAAAAAGAAACTTCTCCGGAATCATTTTTTAAAATTATTTTTATAATCGCCTGCACGCTTTTTTCTCTTTCATTCGGAGTCCTCGGCGGCGTAATCGCGTCTAATTTCCGCGACCTTCCTGCCATAGACAAGCTTAGCCAATTCGAGCCCGATAAGGTCGCCCAATTATATTCATCAAAAGGTGAACTTTTTGCCGAGTTTTACATTAAACGCAGAATGGTAATCGACTTCGACGAAATTCCCCAATCACTTATAAACGCCGTAATTGCCGTGGAAGACAGCAATTTCTACAATCACTTCGGAGTGGATATCAAGGGAATAACGCGCGCCGCCTTCTATAACATCTTTGCAGGCAGAGTGAGACAGGGAGGAAGCACAATTACCCAACAGCTTTCAAAGGTGCTTTTCCTTTCTCCGGAAAGAAAAATTACAAGGAAAATCAAGGAGGCCCTCATTGCCTTTCAGATAGAACGGCAATTTACAAAGAATGAAATTTTGGAGCTTTATCTGAATCAGCTTTATTTCGGCAGCGGTGCCTACGGCGTGGAAACAGCATCATTTATCTATTTCAACAAACACGTAAGAGACCTCAGTGTTGAAGAGGCGGCTCTTCTTGCGGGACTTCCGAAAGCGCCCACCCGTTACTCGCCCTATAACAACATCGGGCTTTCCAAAAATCGAAGGGACTATGTGCTTCGAAGAATGTTCGAAGAAAAAATGATCAGCAGGGATGAATTTGAAAAACTTGTAAAAATACCCGTAAAGCTGAAACCGGGAGTTTCAAATATAAGCAAAGCCCCCTATTTTTCTGAGTACATCAGAAACTACATCGGCTCAAAATACGGAAGCAGATTGCTTTATAAGGGCGGATTAAAAATCAACACAACTCTTGACCTCGAATTGCAGGATTACGCAAGACATTCTCTAAACAGAGGATTAATGGCATATTCAAGGAGAAAAAAATTCTCGAAAGTCCCCGAAGAGAAATCATTGCAATACGAAGGCGCTTTTTCAGACACCGGGCGTCTTGAAAAGGATATTCTCTACTGCGGAAAAATTGAAAGCGTGGAAGACGACGGAACGCTTCGCGTAAGCATAGGCAAAGTTTCCGGCACGGTGCCGCCTTCCGCTTTTAAATGGGCCAAAATTGAAGACCCAAAAAATTATTTCAACGCGAACGATCATATTTTTACGAGTCTTAAAACCATAACAAAACAGGGTGATTACATACTGAATATTGAAAACTTTGACGAAGTTGACGGCGCAATAATGGTTATTGACAATTCCACGGGTAACATCAAAGCTATGGTCGGGGGAAAAAACTTTCTCATAAGCCAATTCAACCGGGCATTTCAGGCAAGGAGACAACCGGGCTCGGCATTCAAACCGTTCATATATACTGCGGCAATTATGTCCCGTAAAATCAACGCTCTTACAAAACTCCCTGACCTCCCCTTCACCTCCGAGCTTCCCGACGGCACTTTATGGAAACCGGAAAATTATGACGGAAAATTTAAAGGCCTCATAACTCTTCAACAGGCATTACAGGAATCGCGCAATCTCGCCACTATAAGACTTCTTCAAAAAGTGGGGACAAAGCCGGTAATTTCCGTCGCAAGAAAAATGGGAATCACCACCTTGTTAAATCCTTACCTTTCTCTTGCATTGGGAGCGGAATCGGTAAGTCTTCTCGAAGTGGTTTCCGCTTATACCGTATTCCCGAATCTTGGAATAAAAATCGAACCAACCGCTCTGACTTCAATTGAAAACAACGAAGGCGAAACCCTTGAAAAAAGCGTTCAGGAAAGAAAACAGGTAATCGGCGCCGAAGTTGCCTATACAATGACAAACCTGCTGAGTTTTGTCGTGAACAGGGGAACGGCAAGAAGGGTAAGAATAAGAGGAATCCCCGAAGCAGGTAAGACGGGAACGACAAACGATTTTAAAGATGCGTGGTTCGTGGGATTCACGCCTGAATTTACGGCAGGCGTTTATGTGGGTTATGACGACAACAGCATATCATTGGGAAAAAGCCAGACCGGAGGTTCAGTCGCGGGACCTGTATGGAAAAACTTCACGGAAAACTATTACAGGAACAAAACACCGGGAAGTTTTAAAAAACCTGAGGGAGTGGTAATGGTCAATGTTGACCCGAAAACGGGCGAACCCCTTGAGAGAAAGAGCAGGTCATCAATTGAAATTTCTTTTATCAAAGGAACGGAACCTTCAAAGGAAGATTACGAAAAGAAAAAATCCCTTAACGAAATTCGTGAAGAAATATACAATGAAGGAATGTGAAATAGTATGAAAGCGATTATCGTTTCCGCGGGCACAATCAATGACACTGAATTGATTAAAGAAAACATTTCGTCTGATTCAGTTGTGATTTGCGCAGACGGTGGACTCGCCTACTGCCTGGATTGTAATTTAACTCCTGACTACATCATCGGTGATTTTGATTCAGCAGAAAAAAACCTTCTTGCAAATCCGCTATTTGAAAAAAGCAAAATCATCAGGCACAGTCCTGAAAAAGACAAATCCGACACTGAATTGGCTTTGGAAATCGCTTTATCTCTCAAGGTACCGGAGATAATATTCCTGGGATGTACGGGAACGAGAATCGACCATATGCTTGCAAATATGCATCTTCTCGTAAAAACCGCCCAAAAAGGGGTAAAGGCATCGATAATCGATTCCAACAATATCATTTCCCTGGTAAACGATTATTCGGATTTCGAAACGGGGAAAGGTGATATTTTCTCACTCCTGCCTTTAAGCGAAATGGTTACGGGAATAAAAACGACAGGGCTTAAATATCCCCTTGACGAAGGGCGTATGGAAATCGGCCGACCTTACGGAATAAGCAACGAAGCGACGCAAGACAAGGTTTCCATTAAAATAGACTCAGGACTTCTTCTCGTAATACGCTCAAAAGACTGACCGAAAAAATTTCGCTTATTCGGGCGGATAGGAAAATGTAACGGTAAAATCATCCACGCTTTCAAGGTTATCGTATATTCTTTTTCCGTTTTTCGTAATCCAGCAATGCCCGTCGAGAACGTCGTTTTTCTTTCTTATGGCAAAGTATATCACTGTATTAATCCCGGCTTTCCTTAAAAAATGATAAAGGACAAGAGATCTTTTAAGGCACGTTGGATAAAAAATCAAAAAGCCCATACCCAGAATTTTTCCCGTTGCCTCAACTATCAAATCAACCTTTTCT
>CAZJVM010000002.1:47244-98111 GCA_964549305.1 uncultured bacterium | reverse complement strand
TGCGACCTACGGATTAGAAGTCCGTTGCTCTATCCAGCTGAGCTACAGGCGCATTGTTTGAAAAATTCTGTTGTCTATATACCTGTATCTGAATGAGATTTCAAGCATAATGAATAATGTGCTGTTTATTCATTATATCAAAAAGTGAGAAAGAAATACATGCCCCCATAAAAAAGGGGCAGTGTCGGATTGACACTGCCCCTTGAGTTATTCAGCAGTCGGATACTGCCTATACTTCTTTTTTAATCGTCGTGGTGCTCTTCTTTGTGATGCTTCTTCTTGTGATGTTCCTCCTCATGTCCTTTGTGCTTTTTCTCACCTTTGCTGCTATTCTGGATGAAATCCTCGACAAACCAGTTTGTCGAAGGCGCACCTTTAGGATTATCAAGCGGTGCAGGCGCACCTGCCGATAAAGGAGTTGAACAGCTTGTATGAAGAATTTCCTCAACTCCGTTTATATATATCTTTATCTTGGAACCAAGCTCATTCTTCTTATTATTCTTCTTTTTGCATTTACCTGTTCTTGTAGATGCATCTATAGTCCAGTTATTCTGCGAAGGAGAAGAAAGCACAGTTACATCGGGAATAAGATCCACATTGCTGTAAATAACAGGTTCGCTCTTTGATTTGTTTGCAAAGATTTTCACAGTCGCACCTAAAATTTCAGGGCCCGTGTATTTAAGGAGAATCGCCTTTATTTTCCCCGTGCATTCTTTAGGAGCAACAGGCGGTTCCTGAACCGTTACTGTGGAAGTTGCCTGCGCTATGCACTGGGAAGTTCCAGGATTTGCCGTAACTGTGACGGTATTCTGCGTTGTCTGGGAAACCATTGAGTAATGCGTGAGTATTACGGTTTCTCCCGGATTAATGGAGGAAATCGGGCTTCCCGGTATTTCTCCGAATACATCATCTATTACGGCAACATTAATAACAGGACTGCTTCCCGTATTGGTAATAGCATAGTTATATTCCACTTCTGTTCCAATGGCAACGTGTCCTCCCTGCGTCGTATCCATACCGAATACTTCAAGAGCTCCGAAAACATCTCCAAGATTCAGCGGTTTCGAGCAGGATGTATGAATTGTAAGGGTTTGCGCCAGAGTTCCGGAAGCATCATAAATATCAATATTTGTTTCTGATTCAAGCTGAGAGAATCCGCCGTCAGTGGCAATAATATCTACAACATCTCCTAAGTTGATATTTGCCGGACTGCCTGTGTCAAGATAGGTTTTACTTCTGTCCTTACTTCTTGCAACAATCCTTACAGGGTCGGAAATGATTGAGTTATCCTGACACAATGTCTTGCCTTCCTGCCAGTTGTTTGTTGCGTTGCAGTCACCGCCAAGATAGCGCAGACTCAGCACATTGACCTTACCCTGACAGCTTGCAAGAGGCGAAGCAATAATCTCACAATCGGTTGTGGAAGGTGTTGTTGCAGGCAGACCTACCGTGCCTCCGTTAGTAGTCGTAAGCTCAGCAACCTTAAGACTTCCAAACTGGTCGCCCACATTTAACGGTTGTGAACAGGATGTATGCATTGCCACATCTTCAATGAGAGAATTATCAAAGCTGTCGTAAATCTTTATATGCGTTTCTGAATCAAGTTTGGCCTGACCTGCCGCTACTGCATCAATGAATATTGAGCCATTCAGAGGTACTCCCTGAAGGTTTGCGTAAATCAGGTTATCTTTTTTGTTTGTAACAATCACATCTACAGCGTTTGTTAAAGCAGAACCTCCTACACATCTTACCTTTGCAGGGTCCTGACTGTTATTTGTAGCACTGCATCCTTCACCTGTGTATATGAAAACCATTGAAGTTACTTTACCGTTACAGTCATTGCCTGACGGTGGAGGAGGCGTTACTGAACAGGTTTTTACCACGTCGATTGTACAGGGCTGCACAAGACCTGCGTCCAGAGACCTGTTGCTTTCGCCGGCAAAAAGAGATGTGCAGACAGTCTGTCCCGTAAGAAGGTCGGCATCGCTGTCTAAAGCATCGTCGAACCCCTGATCCTGCATTGTAAAATCATATCCTGCAAGAGGAATGAATTTTACAAAATAATCGCCTGCCACAAGGTCTGCAAAAAGATAAAATCCATTGGCATCAGTTACAGTGGTTGCAAGCAAAACATCATCAACGGTGCCTGCAATCTGGTCAGGTCCGCAATTATACAGTTCAACAACCACACCTCCCACAGGAGGTTCACCTGAATCCTGAATACCGTTTGAATTTATATCATTCCATACATAATCTCCTATTTCTCCGGTGGGAGGAATATAAAGACCTGCATCTACAGTCATATTATTTTCACCTGACGAAAGAGCAATACATCCTGCAATTCCCGTCAATGCATCTGCATCGCTGTCAAGTGCATCATCTATGCCCTGATTACTTTGGCTGAAAACAAAACCTGATGGTGATTGAAACTGCAGATAATAATTTCCGGGCGTTAAGTCGCTGAAGAGATAAAAACCATTGATATCAGTAGTTGTTGTCGCAAGTAAAACATCATCTGATGTTCCTGCCGTATTATCAGCACCGCAATCAAAAAGACTTACAGTCACATTTTCAATCCCCGGTTCTCCCGACTCCTGAATACCGTCCTGATTAACATCGTTCCAGACAAAATCACCTATTGATGCTGTCCGGTATAGTCCCGCATCCCAGGACAGATCGCTTTCACCAACATCCAAAGTTGTAGTAATCGTTCTTCCCGTAGTTACATCAGGATCGCTGTCAATGCTGTTATCAAGCCCCAAATCCTGCGGACTTGAAATGTATCCTAAAGGATTTACAAAATCTATAAAATATACTCCTGAACCAAGATTATCAAAAAGATATTCGCCGTTTACACCGGTAGTGGACGTGATTAGCGCTATATCATCTGTAGTTCCTGCTATATCGTCGGGACCTACCCATGAGAGTCTTACGGATATTCCCTCGATTCCAGGTTCGCCTATGCCCTGTTTTCCGTCTGCATTTAGGTCTTCCCAAACAAAATCTCCAATGCTTGCAGTGCCTGTAACGAGACCTATATTCCCTTTGCCTCCACCGCCGAAATTTACATTGAAGTCTTCAACAAAGGTTGAATTTTCACTTGCAACCTCTATGCCTATATCACTCCCTGCAAAAAGATGGGAAAGAAGTCCGCCCGTCATTGTGAATCTGAAATCATAGAAATCAGTAGGTCCTCCTGAATCACTATAGCCGAATTCAGCGATTTCGCCTGTTAAGAGAACTCCTGAATAATCGATTAAAGCATCGCCGTCAATATCTACTGCGCCGACTACCTTGAGGTCATCTCCTGCCATACCGCCCACAAGATTGCCTGCAGAATCTACTGTTATATGAATTGTAACTTCTTCGGGAATAGTACTGCTTGGAGCATTAATGAAACGGGGAAAACTTGTGGATGTCAACCGTATTGCCACAGGTGAGCAATTTACAGAAAGCTGGTCAGTCGTGGCATTATATTTAATGCTTCCGCTTCTGTCAAACGTTTGAAGAGGATAGTTCAAGGTATTGCCGAGAAGCGCGGCATCTGAGCGGATTAAAAACAAAGACGAAAAAAATAAAATAGCAATTAGAACAAATAAATATTTAGACTGAATTTTCATATAGTTACCCTCCTGATTTTTTTACCTTTTTAAAACAACACCTCTTTTTTTGATTATTTTAATTATTTAATCTTCGGGAAAAAATGTTAGTTTTTTTTATTCTTGAAAGTCCTTGTAACGGCAAGCCCTGCAATACCAAGAATAAAAAGACCGATAGTTGACGGTTCAGGAACAGGAAAACTTAAAGGATTCGATGAAGTATCTGATACACCGTCACTAAAGTTTGAGAAAGAGCTGATAAAAGAACCTGTAAAGCCGGTATAACTCATAATTACACCTGCCGTTGAACCGTATAGACTTGCGGCATCTCCGCCTGTAACATCAAATAAAAATTCAAGTGGGTCTCCTCCTCCATTAATAAAACCAAAATCAACGAGATTTCCTGTAAGGAGAGTTCCGCTGTTATATCCCAATGTTGAAACAGTACCGTTAATGACGAGACTTCCGGCTGTCGCATTTCCTGAATTGTCAATAGCTGCAGTAATACTAATTAAGCCGCCGGAAATCGGTTCAGGAGCGCCTACACCATCATCATCAAGCTCAAAAGCAAAACCAAATGAATCAAAAAGCTGTGCCTCTGAATCATAGAAAACATCAGTAAAAGCCGAAAAAACATCAGGAGTACCGGGAGTTAGATTCAGAGGTGTTGCCTGTGACGGCGCGCTATAAAGAAATACTGCGATTAATACAACCGAAAAGATTTCTAATAATTTTTTCATTTATATCCCCTTTATATATATTCATATTTATTTTTCTTATCATTTAGCAGTTTAAGCAATTTTCGTGCCGATTTTTATAAAATAATTTTTTTATACAATAAGCTATTGAAATATTGAAGTTTATTCAAAAATAAAAAGATAAATTTCAAACAAAACATTTTTTATGAATTTTAAAAAATGTCCATAATTCCGACACTTTTGATAACCAATTGCTAACTTATTGAAATATAATGACAAAATATGTCCAAAAAACCGACAATAAAGATTAATTCAGGATAATAAAAGAAAAACTGACGATAATTTATTCTGATTCATTAAAATTACCCATTTTTACTTTTGTGTATAATAATTGTTGAAATTTATCAACAAAAACCACATAATAAAGAAAATTATAAATAAACTCCTAACTATTTTTCATAAGTAAAAAATAATTAAGGAGAAAAAACGATGACTATATTGTTTATGGATGATGACAGTATGATTAAGAAAGTTGCAGGAGAAATGCTTGAATCGCTGGGATATGAAGTTGAATTTGTTTCTGACGGGACTGAAGCAGTAACCTCGTACAAGAAGCGAAAAGAGGCAGGCAGTCCCTTTGATGCCGTAATTCTTGATATAACCATACCTGAAGGAATGGGAGGGGTTGACACAATTAAAGAAATTCTAAAAATAGACCCTAACGCCAAAGTGTTTGCCTTAACGGGATTTTCAAAAGAATCTGTGGTTGCAAATCACAAAGAATACGGTTTTACAAATGTCATTGAAAAACCTTTTTCAGTTGATGACCTGCAAGCGGTTTTAGATCAGATTTAAACGATAATTAAATAAATTTAGAATAAAAATCACGCAAACTTCCTGCCTCTCTTTATCGTTTTCCTGCTTTTCCCAAAGGTGCAATATTTTCAAGCTTCGAATTCATCAGCGCTGATGTAAGTTGTACCGCAACTGCTGTCTGTCTGTACATCAACTCCTTATCAAATTTATCTATCCGGGAGTCAAGCGACCAGTAGGCGCTCATCGTTGCGCTGATGGCGTAGCCGGGAATATTCCTCTTCATCGCAAAATCACCCATCCCATTCCATCTGCCCTGCCCTTTTCTTGAAGGACAATAAATGAGTGTTCTCGGAATATCATTATCTTTCACCGCATCAACGGCAAACTGTATAAGAATGTCATTGTCCTGCACAAAAAGCTGTGTTATTTCAGATTTTCCAGTTGGAAGAAAATCGTCGCCTTTTTCCCTGTATTCAATCTGACCGAGATGCTCTATTGCAAAGCTCGCAACAATCCTGCCTGATGCTTCACGATGAAGTTCAAACCAATCGACTGAGTGTCTTTCAGGAATATAATGCTGGGGGTCAAGCACGAAGAGAAGAGTCCTTTGCCTCTCATTTTGAGGAATGTGTGAAAAATATTTCATAACTGCAAGAATACCGAGCGCCCCGTTTTCCTGTGAAATGCTCGGTCCGTCTGTGTGGGACAAAAGAAGAACTATCTCATCGTTTTCCTTGCCGTAGTTTTTTCCGGGAAGGAACCCTGAAAGAAAGTAAATTTCAGAACGTTTCTCCTTTGCAAGAAGTTTCAGCGTTGCCTCTTTTCCCTTCTTTGCAGAATCCCGCACAATTTCTCCCGCTTTCCTGTCAAGAAAAAGGGAAGGCACGCCAAAGATGAAGGGCGGAGGAGGAAGCGTATAGACGCCTTCCGCCATTGCCGGTCCCATCTTCGATATCACCAGTCCTCCCGCCGCTTTTCCACCCGTCATTATTTCGCGAAACCCTCCGAAACGGGCATAGTAATTCACCTGATACCACTGCTCTGTTGTAAAGTTATCATCAGGAACAGCATCAGGACCTGAAGCATATTGAAATCCGGGCTGTTTAAACATCGCTGGAAGAGGATTCGGAAGTGACGGAGTATCAAATACAACTATTTTATTTTCAATTGATTCCGGAGGATTTTCATCATCATAATAGACAAGAGGCGCCGTTATTCCGGACTCTCCCGTTGAACCGGAAAATGCCCAGTATGAGGCAACAGGAATAGCTCTTTGCCCAACGGACAAAGTCCAATCATTATCTTTCCTGTCGCTCGACGTAAACCATCCGTTAAATGTTATTTTGTCTTTTCCAATATCCACGAGCCCCGTTTTTTTAAATTCTTCTTCGAGAAAAGCCACAAAACTTCTCCACGATTCTGTGCCTGCAAGCGCCGGGCCTTTTGAATCCTTGAGCTCGTTCCACCTGTAAAGCTCATCCGCTGAAGTCAGAATACTCTTGTCTATTTTTCCATTAATATGTTTTTCAGCGGGGAGAACATTTCCGGCAAAAAACATAACCCCTGAGAAGAGCAAAAGGATAAGAGAAAACTTAAACGCAGATATATTTGATTTTTCCATCACCTCTCCTTTAAAAAAATGCCATTTGCGCCTTTAATCCAAAATCTTCAGAAACGATGTCTGAAGACAAGTAAATTCACAAAACAAAGGAGAGAATACCCATTTCCCCGTATTAAACCAACTTTGCTATCTTTTAACTGCTGTTATCAGTCCTGAATTTCTATATGGACCGCTTCTCTTTGACATTATCTCATATTTAACAACCGTAAATCCCGCATCCTTTATCCATTCTTCCATCTCACCCCTTGAGCGGGCATCCCCTGTTTGAGTCTGAAGGAGTAGAATCAATGAAAATATAGAAGGAAAAACAGGACCTGACCTGTCATCATTTATGACCGATTCAGTAACAAGGAATAGACCTCCCTGCGGGAGGTAATCATAAATCTTTTTTACCATCTTCCTGCACGTTTCCTCGTCATAGCCGTCAAGCACTCCCGATAAAATCGCGGTATCGGCGTCTCCCGGGAAAGGGTCGTTAAGAATATCGCCTGAATGAATACTGACTTTATCGCTTACTCCGTGCTCTTCAAAAATATCCTTCGCGACTTCAAGGACAAAACCGCGGTCGAAAATATTATATTCGATATCCGGAAATTTTTTTGCTGTTTCCGCCGTAAGAATTCCCGTTCCACCTCCGATGTCGAGAAGTTTTTTGCGCCCCGAAAGGTCGATTGTTTCGGCAAAGTCTATAGCAAGAAGCTGGCTGTAATTATGCTGTGACATCATCGCCTTTCGGGCAAACTCCTTAGAGTTTGATACGGCTTTGATGATATCGTCTGATTTTCCATCAACTGAGGGATGAAATTTATCCTTTTTGATAATCTCCTCAAGTGTGCCCCACGGCCCGTAAAGACGGGAATTGAGAGCATTTATATGATAGCCGAAATAAAAGGGTTTTCCCGCAACAAGATACTCTTCGGAAAGCGCCGAATTTGAATATTTCCCTCCTTCTTTTTCAAGCAATCCGAGGGCTGTACAGGAATTGAGAAGTCTCGACAAAGACCTTTCGGGAAGGGAAAGCTCGGACGCCAAATTAGGAGCGGTTTTTTCACTACCTGAAATCTTTGTAAATATGTCAAAGCTTACCGCCGTAAAAACAATCTTCGATACGGCAAATCCATAAGCCATTTTTATAAGGTCATCAAACTTATCCATATTTATTTTCTCCCTGTAAAAATAGAATTTGTGAACCACAAAATGTAAAATACATACGTATTTTATAAGACAAGCTATAATGTTTCAGAGAAAAAAATGCAATGAGGATTATTGAAAACGCGACGTTAGTTAAAGATATATTTTAAATACAAGAAACCAAAATAAAGCAATATAATATTTTATATGAATGTTCCCCCTACGCATAAAATAACTGAATAAAAATAAAAAATATTAAAAAAGCATGAATTTTCCCTTGCAAAATTAAACAGAAAGAGTAGGAATATATATTATAATCTATTATTTTGGAGGATAAGAGATGGGCACAGAGGCAATTCAATCGTTTTTTTCAGAAGATATAACGTCAACATTCAATAAAATAAAAGCCGGGGTGCTTTTTACCGACGAAGAAAAGAATATAATCTTTGCGAATAAAAAATTCCTCAAAATTTTTAATACCGACCTTGACTCTGTCAAAAAAGAAAAATGCTGGAACTTGCTTCATCCCGATTCACCTTCCTGTGACGTATGCGAGGATGCCGACAACATTCACCTTAAAGTGAATATCAACGGTAATAAGTATCATATGCTCATATCAAACTCTCATCTCGGCAATCATATTGAAATGTCGGTAATTCACGAGGTGACGAGGATTATGTCAGAAATTGATAAACTGACAGTGGAAATGGACGGATTGAGGGAGATAATTAAAAACACATTCGGCTCATATAATTTTCTCATTGCCTGCAGTGACTGCCACAAAATTCGTCTTGAAGACGGCACATGGGTAAATCCCGCTGATATGGATGCCATTATGGAAAAAACCGGAATCTCTCACGGTCTTTGCCCTCAATGCGCAAAACCCTATCTCGAAGGACTTCTAAAGAACAAAAAATAACATTTTCTTCTCTTCCCTTATTTCGCGTCCTTTTCATTCTTGAAGCGCTTATACGATTCTGCTATATTTACAATCAATATCGAAAATTACTTACGGAAAATATTCTTCATTGAACAGCAATGTAAAAACGGGACTGGAATCCTATCTCCAAAAAGCAGGAAATGTAAGAAGCAAGGCAAAAAAGGGACTTCTTGTAAATCCGGCATCCCTGCTTCCCGACTTTACTCTCGCAGTTGACGCATTTTTAAAAAAAGGAATTTCCCTAAACGCTTTATTCGGACCTCAACACGGAATATTCGCCCATACTCAGGACAATATGATCACCTGGCAGGGGTTCACTCATCCTCAACTGAATATTCCCGTTTTCAGCCTTTACGGTGAAGAGAGAAAACCTACCGAAGAAATGCTTTCCCATATCGACGAACTTTTAATCGACCTTCAGGATACCGGCACAAGAGTTTACACCTTCGCCTCAACTATGTTTCTCTGCATCGAGGCATGCGCCAAATTTTCAAAGAAGGTAATCATCCTCGACAGGCCAAATCCTATTAACGGATTTTCGGCGGAAGGAAATGTCATAGAAAAAGATTTTTATTCTTTTGTGGGAATGCTTCCCGTTCCTATGCGCCACGGACTTACAATGGGAGAGATGGCCCTTTTTTATAGAGATATAAACAATATAGACTGTCATATTGAAGTCATAAAAATGGAAGGATGGAGACGGAATATGGAGTTTAAAGAAACGGGACTTCCCTGGATAATTCCATCTCCCAATATGCCAACGACTGATACTGCCGCAGTTTATCCGGGCACAGTGCTTCTTGAGGGGACTAATATATCCGAAGGAAGAGGCACCACAAAACCTTTTGAAATAACGGGCGCGCCATTTATTGATGCCGGTAAAATTAAAAAAGAGCTCGATTCATACGGACTTGGAGGAGTGGTTTTTCGCGCCGTAAATTTTCAGCCCCGATTCGGCAAATGGAATGAGGAAGTCTGCGGGGGAGTACAGATACACGTTACGGACAAGGAGAATTTTAAACCTTACCTTACAGGAATAGCCATTATAAAAGCTGTATTCCGACTTTATGAAAAAAAATTCCGATGGAAAGAACCGCCTTACGAATATGAATATGAAAAATTACCCATAGACATAATTTCCGGCTCACAAATGATTAGAAAAAATATTGAATCAGGAAAAAACCTTTCAGCCATTGAAGATGAATGGGTTAATTCAGTTTCAGGATATGAAAAAATAAAAAAGAAATACAAACTTTATTAAAGAATTTATCGGGGAGAAACAATGGAAAACGAAATCAGAAAACTTAGGGAAGAATTGGCTGATGTATGCGTTAAATCATACAACAGGGGATTAAGCTCAGGCGCGGGAGGTAATATCAGCGTGAGGCTTCCGGGAGGCGACGTAGTGGCTGTAACAGCATCGGGAATAAGTTTCCGCGATGTCACACCGGACAACCTCATAGTCGTCGACCTTGACTGTAAAGTTTTGGAAGGCGAAGGAAGACCGTCAAAGGAGATAAAATGGCATTGCGGTATTTACAAAGAGAGAGAAGAAATTTGTTCGGTTTTACACAGCCATTCCACTGCGGCAACCGCCTATGCTTCACGGGGATTGACAGTGCCCCTTGTCACGGGCCCTTTTGAAAAAAACATAGGCAAACAAAAGATTGTACCCTATGCCCCTCCGGGCTCGGAAGAACTCACAAATCTTGTTATCCCATCGTTTAAAGATAAAGAGCTCAATGTGCTGATACTTGAAAGGCATGGCGCCGTAGCTGTTTCACCGACTTTAAAGGGCGCGTTCAATCTTGCGGACCTTCTTGAAGACGCGGCGAGAACAGCTATTCTCGGTGATATAATCGCCGGACAAAAATAGTGGTAAAAGCTTAACTTTTTGCTTGCCATTTTATTTTTCATTGCATAAAGTATTTTCGTTAGGTGGACAGTGGCAGGATTTACTAATTTAATCGTTTTTGTTGTTTGAATTTAGTTTGGCTTCGGTCCCTCGAAGATCTTCTGAATTCGGCAGTAAGCGGTTAAAGCTTTTGGGAGTTACAGTGCTCCCCGTTGAGAAAGGAGGTTAGAAGTATGGCGCAGGGAACCGTAAAATGGTTCAACGAGAAGAAGGGTTTTGGTTTCATTTCAAGAGAAGGTGAGGAAGATGTTTTCGTTCACTACACCGCAATTGATGGAGGAGGATTTAAAACCCTTTCCGAAGGACAATCAGTGGAATTTGAAATTCAGGAGGGACCAAAAGGTCTTCACGCCGTAAATGTGAAACCGCTCTAATTAAAAAAATTGCAAAAAGTAAGGCGGCTTTATTCTTATAAAGCCGCCTTTTTTATTTCTGTAACGGATTATCCCAAAAAATAAAATTGCCTTATTGATATTTTTTTCCTATCCTCGCCTCATCGCGGCAGAGATAAACCCTGCAATTTTTAAACTCTTCGTGGAGGATATTTATATGAGGAAAATGTCAGAAGAAGAAACAAGGCAATTCATCAATGACTGGACGTGGTGCACAATAACCGCCGTTAACGGCGACACGCCATATGCAATTGAAGTTACATATGCAACTGACGGAAAATTCATCTATTGCGGTTCGAGACCGGGAGGCGCTATGCACAACTGCATCAAGAAAAACAGCAATATCCTCATAAAAGTCTGCAACGCCGACCACGACTATCCTCAGTGGAAAGCGGCGAGCATACGTGGGAAAGCCGACTATTTAACCGA
Organism: uncultured bacterium; assembly: GCA_964549305.1. Classification (GTDB taxonomy): domain Bacteria; phylum Schekmanbacteria; class GWA2-38-11; order GWA2-38-11; family J061; genus J061. Next base: position 86,570 of record CAZJVM010000002.1, on the reverse strand, counting down.
CAGGGAGGAAGTCTTCCGGGTAATGAGAATGGTCGCAAAAATCAGAAATGTGGAAGAAACTCATTTTGACAAGGTTGCGGATTTTATCCTGAACAACCCCGACGGACCAAGCTTATTCAGACTGGCTATTGAAGATATATCGGGAGTTGCTTCTTCCTAACAACCATTGTGGATGCTGACTTTGGCGATATACTGCTTCATACTCCTGCTCGAAAACCTCACATACAACACAGTATGCTGCGGTATTTCTCGCAGTATACTTCCTTGTCTCTCATCCAAATCCGACATCCACTAAAAAAGTTATTTCCCTGTGCCGTCAAAATTTATGAAAATTTAAAAAAATCAGGGGCAGTCTTTCCATGGCTTTCCGATTTTTAAGAAGGACCAAAATGTTCCCGTTAGCCCTGCGAGCAAGGCACAGCGGAAATATTTTTCCAGTTTTTGCAGGCATAGAGAAGGGCGCAGACGTCGGCAATTCCCTTAACGAGAAAGGGCATTGTGTAGCCGATATTATCAAAAAGATATCCGCCTATAAACGCGAAAAAGAGAATCCCCAAAGCACCGGATGTATTGTAAACTCCCAGAACCGAGCCAACGAGTTTTTCGGGGGAAAGGTCTGCCGTAAGTGTCTGCGCGCTGATAGTTATACCGGAAAGACCTATTCCTATGAAAGCCATTATTATAAACATTTCAAAATGAAACGGCGAATCAATCAGGCCCATCCAAATATATCCCGCGCCGCTGAAAATCAATGAAAGAACAAGCACGATTTTTCTCCCTATCCTGTCCGTAAGATATCCCCATAGAGGTGAAAAGACGGTGGCAAGCAGAACATTTGCCGCCATAATCGCGGGCGCTACGGCAGTCGCCTCTTCTGAAGTCTTGCCCACATCCGCGGCAATCTTCACAGCCCATGTTATAAGAAAAAGACCGAGAATTGACTGGTCCGCCCTTGCGGCAAAAGCGGCAAAGAAACATACCCGTAGTCCCGGCTTTTCCTTTGCAAGCTTAAATACGCTTCGCCATTCCTTCTTTTCTTTTTTTCCCCTTTTAAGTCCGATGCCTATATCTTCTCTGTCCTTAATTCCCCAGAACGCCACTGCAAAACCCATAATCCCCACGATGGGCCCGATATAAAAAAAACTCCTTATCCCTGCAAGCTTTGGAATCTGCGAAAGAAATATGAGAGAAAAGAAAGCCCCGAAAATAGAAATGAAATTTACTATTCCCATGCCTTTGCCCCTGTTTTCAACATAGGTATAATCAGCGATGAGAGTTATTATCTGGGGCCAGAGGAAGAGAAAGAAAAAAGCGTTTATCCCCCTGAAAATGTAAACAATATAGATTGGAGAGATACCCATAATATCTGCCGCAGTATCGGACAACCCGTAGCAGTAGAACAAAAAACCGAATGACAGGAATCCCGCCCACAGAAGAAACCTTCTGCCGAATCTGTCAGAAGCAATCCCTATATATCCGAGAAAAAGAATCTGGACAATCTCCATAATAATCTGAAGATTGGAATTTATGAATCCGTATTGCGACGGCTCGATTCTGATTATCTTCTCAAGCCAGACGGGCTGAATAATGTGAAAAAGCGGGAGAGATACATTGACGAGAAACGCCGCGGCAATCAATGACCAAAAATTGTACGGTTTCACTCCCCCCGGTAGTGAGATACCGAGAGTCTTATACCCTTCTTTCTTATCCATTTAATTTTTCCGCCGCACGGGAGGCAGTATCGTAGATTAAGAATATTCCACTTTACATATAAAACTTCAAAATAAGTCAAATAATGAAAAAGCTATTCAATATAAAACTTATAATCAAGAAGAAAAGGAAGTTTTCCGGCAAAAAACCGGAATAAGGATAATTTTTTCGGCACTCAATAAATGAAACCGGGTACTAATTAAAAACCTGAACGAATAGCTTCCTGCCTACTATGGCGGATTTTATCAAAGCCATTAATCTGAAAATAATTTTCTTCCGAATTTTAATACACACATTACTGTCATCCCAAATGGAATGGATTATTCCCTGAAAAAATTACAATTTTTTGGAAGTAAGTTTCTGACAAATATCAAAAACCAAGCACATCCTTCATTGAAAAAAGACCGGAAGATTTGCCTGCGGCGAATATCGCGGCACGCACAGCGCCCCGTGCAAAAGCATCTCTGCTCTGCGCTTTATGAGTAAGCTCGATTCTCTCATCTGTGCCGGCAAAAAGCACCGTATGGTCTCCGACGATGGAACCTCCCCTTATGCTGTGCACACCAATTTCATCATCTGTCCTCTCACCTACAATACCTTCCCTGCCGTAGACTCCGGACTTTGACAAATCCCTTTTCAGGGTATCTGCAATGATTTCGGCGAGTTTCACCGCTGTGCCACTCGGAGCATCAACTTTTTTTCTGTGATGGGCTTCGAAAATTTCAATATCATAGTTTTTATCGAGGATTTTTGCAGCTGTTGCCGTAAGCTCAAAAAGAAGGTTTACACCAATGCTCATATTCGGTGAAAAAACTACGGCGATTTTTTCAGATGCTTTCTGAATTAGTTTTTTTTGTTCTTCGCTCAATCCAGTAGTGCCAATGACAATTGCCTTGCCTCTTTCAGCGGCAAAGGCAAGCGCTTTTTCCGTTGCATCGGGGCGCGTAAAATCAATTATCACATGGGCGCTTTCGGCAACATCAGCAACGCTTGAGGCAACATTTACTTTTTTTGTTTCTCCGTCCTTTATAAAATCAATTTTTCCTCCGCAGAGAGGATGTGACGGCGATTCCGTCGCACCTGATAGCGTAACATCTGGGGTTTGCGATATAATGTTGATTATTCTCTGCCCCATTCTTCCCATTGCGCCACAAACTGCAATATTTATCATCTGTGTCAATCTCCTTAAATAATTCCTGCTTTCTTCATACAGGCGGACAACTTTTCAGCATTGCCCGCGCTCATAGACACGAGTGGCAGACGTAATTCATCTTCGCCCATTCCCATTAGTGAAAGCGCCTTTTTAACGGGAATCGGATTTGTTTCATAAAACATTGCACCTATCAAAGGAAGAAGCTCATAGTAGAGTTGTCTTGCCTCGTTGAAATTTCCGGATTCGAAAAGATTTATTACCTTCACCACTCTCTCAGGTGCGATATTTGCCACAACAGATATCACGCCCCTGCCTCCGATTGAAAGCACGGGAAGAAGAAGCGCGTCATCACCGGAAAGAAGAACAAAGTCGGAAGGACAGGCGGCAACAACTTCCTGCATCTGTGAAAGCGAACCCGATGCCTCTTTGATACCCTCGATATTCACGTAATCTGATGCCAGTCTGCCTACGGTATCGGGAAGCATATTAATTCCCGTGCGAGAAGGAATATTATAGAGGATGATAGGAAATTTCACCTCTTCGGCAATTGCCGAAAAATGCCTGTACAATCCTTCCTGAGTGGGCTTGTTGTAATAGGGGGAGATAAGCAGGCATCCCGACGCACCACAATCCTCTGCCTCTTTCGTGAGAGCTATTGCCTCTTTTGTTGAATTTGACCCTGTCCCCGCGATTACGGAAATTCTTCCGGCAGTTTTTTTAACTGCAAACTCTATGACTTTTTTATGCTCTTCAGGTGTAAGAGTAGCCGATTCTCCAGTTGTCCCGCAGGGAACAATTCCGGCAGTTCCCTTTTCGATGTGAAACTCTATGAGTTTCTCAAAGGTATCCCAGTCCACCGCGTTATTTTTAAAAGGAGTGACAATTGCCACCAAACTTCCTGTAAACATTTTTATCTCCCAAAAATTACTATTTATAATCCCAAGATTCTCGTTCAAGGACGCCATTGCAAATATGCCTTGTTTTTCCCTGAAGGAAAACCGCAGCGATTTCATTACCATTTATTTCAATATAAACCTTAAGCTCTTCACCGCTTCTTGCCAAAACGGTAACAGGCGATTCTTTAGCACCTCTTAAAAAATGAAATATGGCAGAAGCTACCGACCCTGTACCGCAGGCAAGAGTTTCTGCTTCAACACCGCGCTCATAGGTGCGCACCTTTATATAGCCGTCACTTACCTTTTCGACAAAATTGACATTTGTTCCCGCCGGTTTGAATTCTTCGTGAAATCTAATTTTTCTGCCTTCCTCATCAACATTGCACTTTTCAATATCGTCGGTGAATATGATAGTATGGGGTACTCCGGTATTAATAAAATCCGCATTATATTGTTTACCGCCTGTATCGATGATTAAATCACTTCTCATATCAGTTGGCGCGGTTAACCCTACCTTGACTTCGTCATTCAATATTTCAGCGCTGATTGTTCCCGCTATTGTTTCAAAAGTCATTTTTTTACCGGCGATTCTGTTCATATAAGCAAATCTCGCGGCACAACGCGCGCCGTTTCCGCACATCTCAGCTTTGCTTCCGTCTGAGTTATAGAATCTCCATTTAAAATCAGCGTCTCCGGAGCTTTTTTCTATGTAAATCGCTCCGTCTGCACCCAAAGAAAGACTCCTGTGGCATATTTTCTTGGTAAGGGCAGACAAATTGCTTTCCGGAAGAGTCTGATTGAGGAGATTTACGAGGATAAAATCATTCCCGCTCCCCGTCATTTTCGAAAAGACTATTCCACCGTCATTTCCTTTTAAGTGTGAATTATTCATTTAAAAATCTTCTCTCCTCTGACAAGGTCAGCATAGCTTTCACGCTTTCTTATGACCTGATAACTTCTCCCGTCTGCAAGTATTTCCGGCACCTTAGGTCTTGAGTTATAAACTGAACTCATCGTAAATCCGTATGCGCCGGCGCTCATTACTGCAAGCAATTCACCTCTTTTTACCGTTCTCAACATCCTGTCGCGCGCGAGAAAATCTCCTGTCTCACAGATTGGACCTACAACATCGACCTCCACTTTTTTGCCGCTTTTTTTATTTACGGGAACTATTTCCTGATATGCTCCGTAAAGACTGGGGCGAACGAGGTCATTCATCCCCGCGTCGACTATAACAAAATTTTTCACTTCTGTCTTCTTCGTAAAAAGGGTCTTTGTGACGAGAATCCCAGAGTTTCCGGCTATTACCCTGCCCGGTTCGAAGAGCACGGTACATCCCAATCCCTTGATGTGCGGTGTGAGCGCCGCGGCATATTCGCGGGGATGAGGCGGAGATTCATCCTTGTAGGTAATGCCGAGTCCTCCCCCCATATCAAAATATTTTATATCTATCCCTTCTGCCCGAAGATTTTGGAGAAGAACCTTCATTCGTTTCAGCGAGTCCACAAAGGGAGTAACTGATGTAAGTTGAGAGCCGATATGATAATGAATACCGACCACATCGAGCCATTTCATTTTCTTTGCCGCACTGTATTCCTTTACCGCATCATCTAAAGAAATCCCGAACTTATTTTTGTTCAGTCCCGTTGAAATATAAGGATGAGTTTTCGGGTCTATATCGGGATTAATCCTGAATGATACAGACGCCTTTTTCTTAATCCTCGCGGCGGTTTCATTTATGATTTTCGCCTCCTCAGATGATTCTATGTTAAACATTAGAATTCCTGCGCGAAGGGCATATTCAATCTCCTCAACTGTTTTACCCACTCCGGAAAAAATCATCTTTTTAGGTGAAAACCCCGCTTTTTTAGCGCGAAAAAGTTCACCTCCCGAAACAATATCCGCGCCTGCGCCCGCTTTTGAAAGGATATTTAAAACGGCAATATTGGAGTTTGCTTTAACCGCGAAACAGGTTATATGATCGATTTTTTTAAAGGCGCTGTCAAAAGCGTTGAAATGTCTCAAAAAAGTTTTTCTGCTGTAAAGATAAAAAGGAGTCCCCTCCTTTTGGGCAATTTTCTCAACAGACACACCTTCGCAATAAAGCTTACCCCCCTTAAACTTAAATTCATTCATACCTTTGAATATCTCCTAAAAAGATTCAGATGAAGCGACTTCCGACAATTCGCTTTCATTGACATTGTCTGAATTGTCAACTGCGCTTACTCTGTAATAATAACTTTCGCCTGCCTGCACATTTACGTCATCGTAATATTCATTCGCGAGTACCCCTTCGTTTTGAAGAATAAACTCTCCGCTTTCGGAATCACTTCTGTAAATATTGTAACCCGCTACATCCCCGGAAACACTTTTGCCCCAGCGAAGACTAATCCTGTCCACTCCCCCCACTGCGACCAAACCGGAAGGAGTCTCCGGAGGTACCCTGTCGGCAGTATCTATTACCACTGTCCCGGAAGGAAAACTTTCGTGCCAGGGAGGGAAAAAATTATCTACGGACTTAACGACATACTCATAGACATTGTCTTTTTTTATCTTCATATCAACAAAACTTGTTTTTCTTATTAATGCTTTGTTGACCGGTTTGAAAAACTCATCGCCCGCCCTTCGCCGGTAAATATTATATCCCGCAATTTTATCTTCCTTCCCCTTCCCCTGTAAATAATAGGGATTGTTCCACTTCAATTTGACGAACCCGTATATCAATTTCCCCACAAGGGCGTCAGGGGAAGAAACTTCTTCAGAAAAAAATATATCTTCCGTTTCGCTTATTCCCGTTAATTCTCCCTTGTTATTAATAGCCGAAATCACATAATGATACCATCTGCCTCTTTCAAGCCCTTCGGAATCGCTGTATTTCAGAATTTTTTTATTTTTTTCATCATCTTTTCTTTCCGCGGAAACTGATGCCACCTTCAAAAAATCCCCTTCATTCTCGCTTCTGTATATGTCAAAAAACTTTGCCTGTAATAAATCAGCATCATTAGTCCAGGAAAGGGATATTTTACCTTCTTCAACCGATGAATTCTGTATTTTAATCTCTTTTGTCTTTACGGGAGAAGGAAGTTTCGGAGGCGCTTTTTTCCCGCAGGAGGAGACAAAAAGGCAAAGTAACAGCGCTAAAATGCATAAAGCGCCTTTTTTAAAATTTTTAAACATGAGTAATTTTTTCTTCATCAAAATACTTTAAGGCAGTTTTGATTTTTTGAGAAAGTTTCTGCACTTCTTGAGATTCCTGGCTACTTCGCCGGGATTTGTTCCGCCTTCCGTTTTTTTTGCGGAAACCGATTTCTTTGCTCCGAGAATATGCCTGATATCTTTTTTAAAGGCTTTGTTAAAACCGACCAGAGTATCAATATGGACATCTTCGAGCCTGCAATCATTTTGTATGCAATAAAGCACTATTTTGCCGACGGTTTCGTGTGCTTCCCTGAAGGGTACCGATTTTTTTACGAGATAATCCGCGATATCCGTGGCTTCCATAAACCCTTCTCCCACTGCAGACTCAATTCTGTCAGCTCTTATCCTGATTTTACTCATAAACTTTGACAGGACATTGAGAGTACCCTTAACGGTGTCCACAGAGTCGAAAAGAGCTTCCTTGTCTTCCTGCATATCCCTGTTATAAGCAAGAGGTTGCGCCTTCATAACAGTCATAAGAGAGACAAGATTGCCGTAAATTCTTCCCGTTTTTCCTCTCGTAAGCTCAAGGACATCGGGATTCTTTTTCTGAGGCATTATACTGCTTCCCGTGGTAAATTCATCGGGAAGTTCTATGAATGAAAACTCGGAACTGTTCCACAATATCAATTCCTCGCAAAGCCTGCTCAGGTGCATAAAAAGAAGTGATGCAAAAAAGTGGAACTCCGCCTGATAATCCCTGTCACTCACGGCATCAATGCTGTTTGATGAAATTTTTCCGAAACCAAGCTGTTCAGCTACATATTTACGGTCAAGTTTGAAATTTGAACCCGCAAGGGCGCCGGAACCGAGAGGCATAACGTCTGCGCTTGTAAAACAGGCTTCAAGACGCTTCAAATCCCTTGAAAACATCTCGGCATAGGCAAGAAGATTATGGGCAAGAAGCACCGGTTGAGCGTGCTGAAGATGGGTATATCCGGGGACTATTACATCCCTGTTCATTTCGGCAAAATCGAGCACTGCGAATATTAACGCTTTAAGCAATCGGTGTATTTCCCTTGTCTCGGATTTGAGATACATCCTTGTGTCAAGAGCAACCTGGTCATTCCTGCTTCTTCCCGTATGAAGTTTCTTTCCGGCACTGCCGGTCATATCCGTTAGCTTTGCCTCTATAAACATATGAATATCTTCCGACGATGAATCGGGCCTGATTTTTCCAGATTCTATGGATTTCTCTATTTTTTTCAGCGCTCCCGTTATCTTCGAGCACTCACCTGCCGTAAGGACTCCTATTTTCTTCAACATCCTGCAGTGGGCTATGCTCCCCCTTATGTCTTCCCTGTAAAGGCGTTTATCGAAATCTATGGATGTGGTAAATTCGTCAACGACGCTGTCCGTCGCCTTTTTAAAGCGACCGCCCCAAAGTTTCTTTTTCATTTTATTTTTTCTTGTTTACAAGAGTGTTGATTCTTAAACGAAGTGAATTAAGGTTGATAAATCCCGTAGCGTCTGACTGTACATATCCGCTTCCCTTTTCAAATGTGGCAATCTCCTCACGATAAAGGGATTTTGCCGATTTTCTTCCACAGACGGTACAGTTTCCTTTATAAAGTTTGAGTCTCACTTTTCCGGTAACATTCTTTTGCGACTCGTCAATCAGCGCCTGAAGCATTTCCCTTTCGGGGCTGAACCAGTATCCGTTGTAAACTATCCTTGAATACTCGGGGATGAGGGAATCTCTGATATGCATCACTTCCCTGTCAATTGTCAAAGTCTCGAGTGCCCTGTGGGCTATATTGAGTATCGTGCCTCCCGGAGTTTCATATACTCCTCTTGATTTCATTCCCACATAACGGTTTTCCACCATATCGACACGTCCGATTCCGTTTTTTCCGCCAAAAGTGTTAAGGCTTTCAAGGAGTTTATGAGGTTTAAGGGATTTTCCGTTAATCTTGACGGGATTTCCTTCTTTAAAATCAATCTCCACATATGTTGCCTTGTCGGGGGCTTTTTCGGGCGACTTCGAAAGGACAAACATATCTTCCGGCGGTTCATTCCAGGGGTCTTCAAGAACGCCTCCTTCAAAACTTATGTGAAGGAGATTTCTGTCAGACGAATAAGGTTTTTTTGCGGTAACAGGAACCGGAATTTTCCATTTCTTAGCAAAAGCAATGAGCGACTCCCTTGAATCTAAATCCCATTCTCTCCACGGAGCTATCACCTTAATGGAAGGATTGAGGGCATAATAACTGAGCTCAAACCTCACCTGGTCATTTCCCTTGCCCGTTGAGCCATGGGAAACCATAGACGCCTTTTCCTTGCGGGCTATTTCTATCTGTTTTTTGGCAATGAGAGGTCTTGCGATTGAAGTGCCCAAAAGATACTGTCCTTCGTAAAGGGCATTTGCTCTGAAAACAGGAAAAACGAAATCCTTCACAAACTCTTCGCGAAGGTCGCACACATAGACTTTTCGCGCCCCCGTTTTAAATGCCTTTTTCCGCGCATCTTCAAGTTCTTCCCCCTGTCCAAGGTCAGCTATGAAGGCTATCACATCACTGTCATAGGTCTCCATCAACCATCTCAATATCACCGAGGTGTCAAGACCACCTGAATAAGCAAGCACTATTTTCTTCGCCATATTACATTCTCCGCTTCATTAATTACCCCGAAACCGGGGAAAGATTGTTAAATACACTTAATTCATAATCCAAAAAGTTTCTGGATGAAACAATAAATTTCAATCTATACACGGTATTTTGATTGTCATTTAAAGCAAGTACTCCAGAATTGCCTTCTGTATGTGAAGACGGTTTTCCGCCTGGTCAAAAACTATTGATTTTTCACTTTCGAGTACTTCCGATGTTATTTCCTCGCCCCTGTGCGCGGGAAGGCAATGCATTATCTTAACACTTTCCCTGCTTTTTGCAATCAGACCGCTATTTACCTGATAAGGAGAGAATAATTTCAATTTTTCCTCTCTTTCACTTTCCTGCCCCATGCTAATCCATACATCCGAGTAAATAATATCCGCATCCTTTACTGCTTCAAAAGGGTCGTTTATGACCTCGTAACTTCCCGGCGCGCCGTCAGCTGAAACAATTTCTATTTTTTCCTTAAGGTCATCGCTTTCCTTACACTCCTCGGGGCATGCTACAATTGTTTTAAAACCCATGCGAAGAGCGCCGAGAATCAACGAATTGGCAACATTGTTGAAATCTCCCACATAGACAAGATTTACTCCCTCAATCCTGTTCATATTTTCTTCTATTGTCATGATATCCGCAAGCACCTGACAGGGATGGAAGGAATCGGTCAATCCGTTAATAATGGGAAAGGAGGATTCCGCGGCAAATTCATCGATGTCTTTTTGTTTAAAAGTTCGCATTACCACTCCGTCAAGATACCTCGAAAGGACCTTAGCCGTATCCGCGACAGTCTCACCCCGTCCAAGCTGAATTTCCTTTTCGCTTAAAAATAAAGCCATGCCTCCGAGTTGATACATTCCAACCTCAAAGGTAACTCTTGTCCTGGTGGAGGGTTTATTGAATATGAGCCCGAGAGTTTTCCCCTCAAGCGGTTTATGGCATATACCCTGCGACTTCCACTGTTTAAGCATCTTTCCTCTTTCAATGAGGTCGAAGATTTCACTTTTGCTCAGATCAGCCAGAGTTTTCAGATCTTTTTTTTCCATTTTATTCTTTCAGTGAGTTTTCAAAAATTATGAGAGCTTCATTTATCTCATCCTCAGTAATTATAAGAGGCGGAAGAAACCGTATAACATTGCCCGCAGTACAGTTTATAATCAATCCCCCATCGAAACATTTCCCCACAAGCCAGGAAACATCTTTATCGAATTGAATTCCGAGCATCAGGCCTTTCCCTCTTACATCCGTAATCATTTCATATTTGTCTTTTAATGCAAACAATCTTTCCCTGAAATATGCCCCCGTTGAAACACAACTATCCAAAATGCCTCCGTTAAGCTGATTTATAACCTCCGTGCCGAGCGCGCACGCCAGGGGATTTCCGCCGAATGTACTCGCATGGTCGCCCGGTTGGAAAAAACCCGCTATGCTTTCCCTTGCCACCATGCATCCGAGAGGCAGTCCTCCGCCAACCCCTTTTGCAAGAGTAAAAATATCCGGCACCACATTAAAATGCTGAAAGCCGAACATCCTGCCGGTCCTTCCCATACCTGTTTGTATCTCATCAAAAATAAGAAGGATGTCTTTCTCGGAACATAAATCTCTTACATCTTCCAGATATTCGTTTTCCGCTTCGATTACACCTCCCTCACCTTGAATAACTTCAAGCATTATCGCGCAGGTTGCATCATTCACCGCGCTTTTAAGCCCTTTAAAATCATTTATATCAACATGCCTGAAACCTGTAAGATGCGGGTCATAATTCCCCTTTATTTTATCCTGACCCGTTGCGGACATCGTAGCGAAAGTCCTTCCGTGAAAGGAATTCTTCATTGTAATTATTTCATGTCTATCTTTTTTTTTGTATCTCGAAAAGGAATACTTCCGCGCCAGTTTGAATGCCGCCTCATTTGCTTCCGCTCCGGAATTGCCAAAAAAGACCTTTCCCCTGAAGCTTTCCCCTATTATGGATTCAGCAAGAAGACCCTGACTGCGGGAGTAAAAAAGATTGGAAGTATGCAGAGGTTTGTTTCCCCATTGTTTAAGTATTTCAATAATCTTTTCATTTGCGTATCCGAGATTATTCACGGCAATACCGCTCAGGCAATCGAGATATTTTTTACCGCTATCGTCAAAAAGATATACACCCTGCCCTCTCACAAACTCTACAGGCAGTCTTTTATAGGTTGACGCTATATAACAATCTGTCTTATCTTTCATAAATCACACATCTTTTTTTATATAAGTCTTTGCTTTTATATCAAATTTAGGGCCTTTACAAGAAGAATATGCCACAAAGGAAAATCTCATTTTCCGTTTTTTCTTTTGATGTAAAAAGAAATCAATAACGCCGTAATTGCTATTAACAGGACGCCTCCGACAACTTTTGAGTAAACTGAGAAAACCGCCAAAAGCGCATCCCAGTTGTTTCCTACCAAATAACCTGCCCAGATAATACAAAGATTCCACAATATTACACTTATTACATTAAATAACTGTACCGGAAGAAATTTCATTCCCGTCATACCCGCAACCACAAAGAAAAACGCCCTTATTCCGGGCATGAATCTGTTTAAGATGATTATATACGCTCCGTATTTATCGAATTTTTCCTTAATATACGTGTATCTCTCTCTGGTGAGAACGGCATTCCCTTTACGAATAAGCTTCGGCATTTTGTCGGTACCGTCTTGTTTACTGACTTTTTTACCAATAAAGTAATCAACACTCGCGCCTGCAATACTTCCCGCGGTAACACTGAAGAAAACTGCAAAAAAACTCCAATGATGCACAGCAATGAGAAAGGCGCCGAAAAGAGTGACGGTATCCCCGGGGAAAGGGGGAAAAATATATTCTGTAAATGAGCTTAAGAAAAGGATGGCATATCCTAAGATATTTTCATTCTGTGTGATAACATCAAGAATCGTATCTATTAAAGACAAGCTAAATAATCCCTGTTAAAGTCAAAGAGTACCTCTGATTCTTGTCCGCAGCAAAGAGTCATAATTTTACTGTCGTTGACTTCTCCAATTTTTTCAGCTCTTATTCCCGTATCTCCAAAGAGTTTTTTGATTTTTTCAGTGCAACCTTTACTGCAGGTCAACAGGAATCCGTAGCTTAAAAAACTTTTAAGCCATCGGGACAATTCCATTTTGTCAGGAACGGGGATTAATTCCAAATCAACAATAGCGCCTTTTTTCGAACTTTCAAGAAGCATTGCAAGAGTGCCTGCTATTCCCCCCATGCTCACATCTTTTCCCGCAGAAACCAATTCATCCTTTGCAACCCTGTTCATTACGGCAAGCTGTTTGAGAAGCAGAGAAGAAGACTTGCCTGAAGTCGAATCCCAGCTGTTGACCGACTTACACCCCTGAGAACCCTGAAGGTCAACGGCAAGAATAATGTCATCTCCTTCGCGGGCATTGTATGCGGAAATTACTTTGTCAGCTCTTCCGAGTATAGCGACTGAAACTTCATTCTCCGGCGCGCCCGGATGAATGTGCCCTCCGAGAATTGGGATCCTGTATTTGATGCTCGCTTTTTTCATACCCTCAAGAATCTCTTTTAGTATTTCTTCGCCGGTGTATGATATGACATTTACAACGGCAACGGGAATGCCACCCATTGCGTATATGTCATTGGCATTAACCATTATGGACGCCTTGCCCGCGGCATAGGGCTCGTTTTTAACCAATAAAGGATGTATTCCGTCACAGGCAAGCAGGAGATAATCATCAATACCTTTGACGGTTATTACTCCCGCATCATCACCCGGTCCCATAACGACATCTTCCGGGAAAAAAGAATTTTTCAGCACTTCGCCCACTAGTTTTATGTCTTTTTTCCTGATAATTCCGTCAAATTCTCTGAGCCCGGCGACAATCTTTTTCACCATAAAATATTTTTCTCCTCCAACTGCGGCATTTAGCACATAGTGGTTTTTTTATCAATGAGGAGCGCACTTACTCCATTGGCAAAAGGATTTAAAATTAACGCGAAAGAAATATTCACATATTCCAGAAAAGTACCGTTCACATATTTCGATTTGTCTTCAAATAAAGCATAAACTGTTATAGTATTAGAATTTAACCTCAGTCAGATTCACAATGCCAAAAGGAAATAACTATACAATGAAAAATTTTCTTTTTATCAGACACGGAGAATCGCTTCTCAACCGCCAAAGATGCGTTCAGGGACAACTTGATTCCAAACTCACCGAAAAGGGGATAAAACAGGCATTAAGCGTAGCGGGCCAATTAAAAAATGTGAATGTGAAAAGAATTATCTCCAGCCCGCTTCTTCGCACAAGAGAAACAGCAGAAATAATAGCCGGGGAATTAAATATTCAGGTGATTTATGAAAATGAAATAAGAGAAATCTTTATGGGCAAATGGGAGGGAAAACCTTTTCAGGAGCTTATTGACAAAGACAGGGAAATGTTTAGAAGCTTCATAGACAAGCCGGCAAAAACCATAATTCCCAAAGCCGAAAAACTCGAATTATTTCAGAAAAGAATTACGCGATGGCTTGATAAAATGTTACAATCAAACGAAGAAAGACATATTATAGTGTCACACGCCGGCGTAATAAATATCATCCTTTGCACGGTGCTCGGACAGCACATGAATAGTCTGTGGCATTTTAAAAATGATAACTGTTCTATTTGCGAAATAACGTTTAACGGCAGTGCGAAAAGAGTTTTGAGAATAAATGATATTTCCCATTTGGACAAAGAGTTAACAAACAGTTTTAAAATAGCGGAGAATTTAAATGCCTGAACTCAGGAAAGACCCTATCATTGGAAGATGGATTATTATAGCCACCGAAAGAAGCAAAAGGCCTACTGATTTTGCAATGCCTCAGGAAACTAAAAAAGGCGGATTTTGCCCTTTTTGCCCGGGCAACGAAGACAAAACGCCTCCCGAGATATCGGCTGTTCGTGAAAACGGCACTAAACCCGACACCGAAGGGTGGCATCTCAGGGTTGTTAACAATAAATTCCCGGCTTTATATGATACCGGGAAACTTATCAAATCAGGAGACGGCGTTTACGATAAAATGGCGGGCATAGGCACGCACGAAGTCATCATAGAGACACCCAACCATGACGATTCGATAGCGACACTCCCCAAAGATAAGGTCGAGGTAATCGTACAATCCTACAAGGACAGGATTCTCAGTTTAAAAGATGACAAACGATTCAGGTATGCTATGATTTTTAAAAACCACGGAGAGGCGGCAGGCGCATCGCTGGAGCATCCCCATACTCAGCTCATTGCTCTGCCCATAACTCCTAAACGAGTGAAGGAAGAAAATTCCGGCGCCACAGAATATTTTAATTATAAGGAAAGATGCATTTTTTGCGATATTGCGAGCCAGGAAATCGACAGAGAAATAAGAATGATTGAGGAAAGCAGCTCATTTATTGCAATAGCTCCTTTTGCTCCACGTTTTCCTTTTGAAGTCTGGATTATGCCGAAGAAACATCAGGCGGCTTTTGAAAATTCTACTCCCGAAGAAATCAAAGATTTAGCGTCAATTCTTAAAAACGTTCTGTCACGAATAAATATCACTCTGAATAATCCGTCATATAATTACATAATGCATACGGCGCCATTTGATGAAAGCAAGAGCGAATCCTTCCATTGGCACATAGAAATAATGCCTAAACTCACTAAAATAGCCGGTTTCGAATGGGGTACGGGGTTTTATATCAATCCGGTACCTCCCGAGCAGTCGGCAAAGTTTTTAAGGGAATGTTTTGTTTAACGCTAAAAAATATCGGCGATGAATATTACAGACTTTTATAAATCCCTCATAGACTTAACGCAGTCCCTCCGGGACAACAAAGCATATTTTAAAAAATCATCGGATATTCTGCGCAAAAATCTATCCTGCAGGGAATCAATCATTTTTCTTTCAAGTGATGGCGGAAACACTTTTTACCCTGTTGCGGTTTCCGCCAAAGACCGCGAAAAGTTAAAAAATAACACACTTGAATGCGTTAAATCATCGGCAAAAGAAATGCCTCTGAGAAAAAAAGAAATCACTTTTAAATCCTTGAAAGAGGCAAAAGTTTATTTTCGCAATGCCTCTGATTTTTTCCATAAAGACGAAGGTTTCTTCGCTTTTGCGCAACACCTCGAAGGGACAAACTATGTCTTGATAATCCTAAACGGATTTAGCGAAAATGAAGAATTTTTCACAAAAAAAGAAATGGAAAATGCTCTCAGATATATTTGTAAAACTTTTCTTTTCCGGGAAATGGTCTCCGGAGCGGATGAAAACTTGAGAAAGCTCAAAGAACTAAACGAAATCGGAAAGGTGCTAACATCTGCAAATTCCGTTAATGAGGTTTTTCAGCTTATTGTCGATAAATCCCTCGAGCTTGTCCCCGCAAAAGGGTGTATTCTCAGGATATTGAACAATTCAGACCAGTCTCTTGAAATAAAATCACATTTTAACGTGGAAAAAATAGTTAAAAAATATCCCCGGTTGAAAAAAGGCGAATTTACCGCAGGCACTGTTGCCGAAACGGGAAAACCGCTCTCCCTTGACAAAACAGAGGTTCGAAAAAGAAAAAACATTATAGGAAGCCTCAAGTTATCTTCAGTAGTCTGTATCCCTTTGAAGATAGAAAACAAAGTAGTGGGTACGCTTTCACTCTTCGACAAAACTTTACCTTTCGGCGCAGTTGCAGAATCATTTTCCGAAAACGACATCAATCTTCTTTCCCATCTCGCAAATCAGGCGGCAATAGTTTTTGAAAAGGTTTTTACATTCGAAAGTATGGAAAAAACAACTCAGGAAACTGTAAAAAAAGTCAGAGAGCTGACAATTCTCCACGAAATTTCAAATGCTCTGAGATTAACTACTAATCTTACACGACGACTTTATATGGTGCTGACGGCAGTAACGATACACGAAGGACTTGGATTTAACAGGGCATTCATACTAATGTATAACGAAAGAACAAATATACTTCAGGGTATGCTTGGAGTAGGACCTGAAAGTGCAGAGGATGCCGGCAGGATATGGAGTCAGCTTAGCAACACTAAATTCGGATTGCCAGACGCGCTGAGATCGGAAAATTACATACAAAACCTGTCAGAGTCAAAAGTTAACGAAATTGCCAAAACCATAAGAATCGACCTTTCTGACCCGGACAATGTATTGTCTAAAACCGTAAAAGAGAAAAAACCAATTAATGTCACAGGGAAAAGAAAAAAACAAAAAATCGGCAGGGAAATTCTCGACAAGCTCGAAACAGATTGTTTCGCCTCGATACCATTAATGGCAAGAAACAAGGTTATTGGCATACTCATTGCAGACAACAAATATAACCGAAAGCCGATTACCGATGATGAAATCAGATTTCTCGCAGTCTTTGCAAACCAGGCGGGACTCGCCATTGAAACAACCCGCCTTTATTCCTACCTTGAGGAAACAAATGACGAATTGAAAAATGTTCAGCACAAGCTAATTGAATCTGAAAAATTCCGGGCGCTTGGAGAAATGGCGGCAAACATTGCCCATGAAATAAGAAATCCCCTTGTATCAATAGGAGGATTCGCGCGCCGCTTGAAAAAAAAGCTTGAAAACATGACCGATGAAACAAGCTATGTGGAGATTATAATCAAAGAAGTCGAACGGCTCGAAGATATTTTGAGAGGAATACTCACATTCTCCAAAGAGCCCATTTTAGATCTGAGGACAAACAACATAAGTGAGCTCATAGATGAGATAGTAACTATCTTCGGAGTTGAATTCGCTGAAAAAAATATTGCCATAAAAACTAATCTTGACAATAATATTCCACATTTTAAATTTGATGAAATAAGAGTAAAACAGGCAATAATAAACGTAATAACAAATTCTTCTCAGGCAATCGGGAAAAACGGCATTATTTCAATCAGCACTTACAGGACAAATGATAACAGTCAGGTATGTGTAAGAATATCTGACACAGGCGGAGGTATATCTCCTAATATATTGAAAAACATATTCAATCCCTTCTTTACAACAAAAGATTCGGGAGTAGGATTGGGACTTTCAATAACTAAAAATATTATCGAAAGCCATAACGGAAGCATCAGCATTGAAAATAACATTGGCAACGGCACCATTTTTGAATTCGCTCTTCCTCTGGAAGAGCCTGAAGATTCGAGGAATTTTATAAAATCAAACTCCCTTGAAGGAGGTAAAAGAGGATGAAAAAAATTCTTGTCGTAGATGATGAAGAAAATATCAGAAATCTTTATGAAGTCGAGCTTTCCGATGAAGGTTATGATGTTATAACTGCCGAAGATGAAGAAAGCGCTTTGAAAAAGGTAAGGGAGGAAGCACCCGACCTGATAACTCTGGACATAAAACTTAAAAGCACAAACGGAGTCGAGCTTTTGAGAAAAATCAAGGAGATTAATAAAAAACTTCCCGTAGTAATGTGTACCGCTTATGATGAATACAAACAGGATTTCGGTGTTTGGGCATCAGATGCCTATATTGTGAAATCGGCCGACTTAACGGAACTAAAAAAAATCATTAAAGAACTTTTATAATGTCATTTGAAAACGTATTGGTATTATTGATAAGTTTCATATTATGCAGTTACTTCCTGGTAAAATACCTTGCTTTAATAGTTATAAACGCAAAGGTTAAAGGAATGAAAAACGGCGCATCTCTTATCTTTTCAACATTAAAAGAAGAACCGCTTTTTCTTATAATCTATCTTTTTTTCTTCATAGCGCTAAACATCATAGGAAATCTACTCATACATTTCTTCCTGACAAACTGAAATATTTTCAGAAAAACATCTCTTTTAAAAAATAAATTTTCGCTTAAACAAAAAAACAGTTGCAAAAAATCATCGGATATCTATATTTAACTCATCTTCATTTTGTTTTTGTTATATATCCTGTTATAGCGGTCTGATAATTGTCATGATAGAAAATAATATCTGGAATGAGGCGCTTGAACTGATTTCCGAAAAGGTTAATCAAAAAGCTTTTGATACGTGGTTTAAACCGACCTCGCTTCTTGACTACTTTCCTGAGAAGAATGAAATAATTATAGAGATACCTAATCCCTACTTCGAAACGTGGTTAAAGGATAAGCATCTTGCGCTGATTCAAAAAACACTATCGAAAATCACCCAAAAAAACGATATTGAAGTAAGCTTCATTGCCACGGAAGACAGTGATGACAAACCTTCAAAAGAGCAAAATAAACAGAGCAAATATTCCAATATAAAGAGCAATTCATTAAATTCTTATTACACTTTTAGAAATTTCGTCATAGGCACATCGAATCAACTGGCAAATGCAGCATCAATGGCAGTCGCCGAAGAACCTGGCAAAAGATACAACCCTCTCTTCATCTTCGGAGGTGTGGGATTAGGAAAAACTCACCTTCTTCATGCAATAGGCAATTTTATTTTATCAAAGAACGGAAATAAAAGAATAATCTATATGTCCTCGGAAAATTTCGTGAACGACCTCATTAATTCGATACGTTTTGACAGAATGGAATATTTCCGCTCAAAATACCGAAAAGCCGATATCCTTTTAATTGATGACATACAATTTATTGCCGGGAAGGTTCGCACACAAGAGGAATTCTTCTTCACTTTCAACGACCTTTACGATTCGCAAAAACAGATTGTTGTTACCAGTGACAAATCTCCAAAGGAAATTTCGAGTCTCGAAGAAAGATTAAAATCCCGTTTCGAATGGGGATTGATCGCGGATATCCAGGAACCTGATATCGAGACAAAAGCAGCAATTATCAGAAAAAAATCCGATATGTGGAACATAAAAATATCAGATGATGTTGCAATGCATATTGCTGCAAACCTCGGTTCGAATGTAAGAGAAATCGAAGGAGCAATAAAAAAGGTTAATATGTTTGCCGAAATATCTGACAAAAAAATTTCAACTCAACTTGTAGACGATATTTTGAAGCACTATATGAAATCAACGGTTAAATATTTCTCAACAGAAGATATACAAAAAGAAGTTGCAAGTAAGTTTGGAATAAAAGTAAGCGATTTAAAATCAAAAATCAGAAGAAGAGAACTTGTAATCCCAAGACAGATTGCTATGTATCTTTCCAAACAACTGACGTCCGATTCGCTTCCCCAGATAGGCAGAAAATTTGGTGGAAAAGATCATACGACTGTGATACATTCTGTCAAAAAAATCGAGAATGAACTTAAAAAGAACAACAAACTCGCGAAAGATGTTCAGGACCTTAAAGAAAAACTCAGTTAACGCGACAAGAGAATAATATGGAAGGATTTACAGCCAAAATAAATGAGATTTGCGAAAAACTGAACGACGAAAACAGAAAAGAAATATTCGAGGAATTGACCGATTCTATTTCCGCATATCTTGCCGAACTGTTCAAGGTGACACCGGAAGAAATCGCTCTTATTGTTTTGACAAACAATAAGAGATTTCTCAGGTTCATCGCTCCAAAAAAACTTTATCACGGCGGCGCAACCTTTCCTCTGACAAAAAGAGAAAGTGTTTCAACCAAAGTAATGATGACAAAAAAATGTGAAATTAAAAATGACATGCTGAAAATAAAACACCTCAGCATTTACGAACAGGTAAAAATGGATGAGAACAAGCCAAAACCGATACAAAAAATGATTACCGTTCCGCTTTTGCAGGGCGAAACAGCAATCGGAGTAATTCAAATCAGCAGAAAAGGATATACTCTGGAGGAATCAGGTGAAGATTTTAGTGAAAACGACGAGAAACAACTTCTGGAAATAATACCTGTATTTCTTCCTAAACTGATGGAAATAAAACCGCCGACTATTTAGAACTCCTATTTCACGAAAAAACTATTCCTCAAAACCTGTTTAAAGATAACTGAAAAGTTGTTGGCAGTTGAAGAACATTAGCAATTATTCTTTTATTCCCACAATTACCTTTTTCCCGTTTTTTCTTCCAACAGCATTAATTATATTTCGAATGGAATTTATAATTTTACCTTTTTTGCCAATAACCAATCCTATTTCTTCCTTCGCAACTGCGATTTCAAGAATCACCGTTGTTTCACTCTTTGTTTCGGTAACACCAACATTTTCCGGTTTGTCCACCAGTTTTTGCACAATCAATTCCGTCAGTTCTTTCATTAATTTCTCCTTTGACTTCTGCCTCTTTTTAAAAAATTCGGAACACAATAATCTTCTAAAATATTTTTTTTGTCAAATTATAAAATTACTCTCTTTTACTCCTGTAAGGAAGCGCAATAACTCCGGTCCTCACCATTTCCTCTATTCCGAAAAATGAGAGCAACTTTATTATTCCTTTTATCTGCCTGTCATTTCCTGCAACCTGAACGGTCATTAGCTTTTCGGAAAGCTCAACTATTGTGGCATTGAAAACATTGCAGATTTCCATTATTTCACTTCTTGTTGACTTTGAACTCTTCACAGTTATAAGCGCTAATTCCCTGCTGACAGAATCAGAATACCCTAAATCAATCACTTTAATGACATCAATGAGCTTTCTCAACTGCTTTATTACTTGCTCAAGAATGTCATTGTCGCCTTTCACGACAATGGTTATTCTTGTAATATCGGGTTTATCGGTTACACCTGCGGCAATACTTTCTATATTGTATGCCCTTCTTGCAAATAAACCCGCAATATGTGAAAGCGCTCCGGCATGATTTCTCACAAGAATCGATAATGTATGTCGTTCCATTTTACATTTTACTCCATAAAACTGTCTATGGACCCACCTGCAGGAATCATAGGTAATACATTTTCCTCTCTTTCAACACTAAAATCAAGAAGAACAACTCCTTTATGTTTGAAAGCACTTTTAAGGGCAGATTTGACCTCAGAGGGTTTCTCGATTTTCATTCCCTTAACACCATAGCCCTCAGCAATTTTTACAAAATCGGGACTAGCCCCCAAATCAGTAAAAGAATAGCGACTGTCAAAAAAAAGTTGCTGCCATTGTCTTACCATACCCAAAAAACCATTATTTAAAATAACTATTTTAAGAGGTAATTCATAATGCGATGCTGTGGCAAGTTCCTGGATAGTCATCTGAAAACTTCCGTCGCCTGTTATATTTACCACATTTTTTTTGGGTTGCCCCACTTGCGCGCCTATAGCAGCAGGAAAACCAAAACCCATTGTGCCCAATCCCCCGGATGAAATAAATGAACGGGTATTTTTAAACTTCAGATATTGCGCTGACCACATCTGATGCTGTCCCACATCTGTAACAAAGATAGCGTTTCCTCCAGTCACTTCATTCAATGCTTCGATAACCGCCTGTGGTTTTATGGTATCCTTTGATTTCTCATAGGTAAGGGGAAATTCTTTTTTATATTGTTTAACTTTATTTAACCATTTTCTTCTTTTTTGCGGTTTAACTTTTTCAGCTAACAGAGAAAGAACGGCTTTTGCATCCCCCACAATAGGTATAAAAGCTTTCTTGATCTTACCTATTTCCGCAGGGTCTATATCTATATGGATGATGTTGGCATTCCTTGCAAATCGTTCAGGATTTCCCGTAACCCTGTCATCAAATCTCGCTCCTACTGCAATAAGAAGGTCACAGTCTCTTATGGCAAGATTCCCGTATATAGTGCCGTGCATTCCGGCCATTCCCAAACAAAAATCGTTCTCCGTAGGAAAAGCGCTCATTGACATAAGAGTAAGCACGAGGGGAATGGAAGCCTTATTTACGATATTCGAAAGCTCTCTGCATGCGCCGGAAATAACAACACCGCCTCCTACATACATTAATGGTCTTTCAGCACTATCTATCGCTTTTACGGCAGCATCTATCTGTACGGAATTGCCTTTTAAGTTTGGCTTATAACTGGGAAGCCGCACACTTAAATTTTTCTGCATCTTCACCGGCTTTTCCTGAATATCCTTCGGAATATCTACTAAAACGGGACCGGGCCTTCCGTTAGATGCTATGTACAAGGCTTCAGCCATTGTTTTTTCGAGATTGGAGATATCTTTTACAAGATAATTGTATTTTGTTATTGGTACGGTTATCCCGTAAATATCAGCTTCCTGAAAGCTGTCATTGCCTATCATATGAGTAGGCACCTGACCGGTTATTGCCAGTAACGGCACTGAGTCCATATATGCATTTGCTAAACCTGTCACAAGATTTGTTGCACCGGGACCCGATGTTGCAAAAACCACCCCTATTTTTCCTGTGGCTCTGGCATATCCGTCGGCTGCGTGAATTGCTCCCTGCTCGTGCCGGGTGAGGATATGCTTGATTTCCTTTCTCCCGTAAATCGCATCATATATGGGAATATTAGCACCCCCGGGATATCCGAAAACCGTATCTACACCAGCCCTGATAAGGGATTCTACTATTATTTCCGCACCTTTCTTTTTCATTAACTACAAACCTTTCTAATAAAAGCACCACCGTCGGCAACAACTTGGTGGCAACCTCTATCTTCCATAAAACAAACCGTTAACTGAAATAATTTAAGATATTGATTTTAATAATGATAAAGCATTTAGTCAATTCTATTTTTTATCAAACTGAAATATAATCAGACGAAGAAATCCTACTTGACAACTAAGGGCGCTTATAATATTTCTCAAACGTTTAAATTAAAAGGGAGCACGTGAAAAAACTGCATTTTTAACCGGTATGAAATAAATTCAGAGGTAAATTCAATGTCCATAGAAAAACAGATCAAGGAACTAAAAGAAAAAAATGCTTTGGCAGAATCCGGAGGAGGAAAAGGAAAAATCGACAAACAGCATAAAGCCGGCAAGCTCACAGCAAGAGAAAGAATAGAAATACTGCTCGATGAAGGAACATTCGTAGAGTTAGACAAGTTCGTTGTCCACCGCTGTCATGATTTCGGAATGGACAAACAGAAAATATACGGAGACGGTGTAGTCACAGGATACGGTAAAATAGACGGGAGACAGGTTTTTGTTTTTTCACAGGATTTTACCGTATTCGGCGGTAGTCTCAGCGAAACATATGCCAGAAAAATATCTAAGATTCAGGATATGGCAACGAAAACCGGATGTCCTGTTATCGGTATAAACGATTCGGGAGGAGCCAGGATTCAGGAAGGAGTCCTAAGCTTGGGAGGATATGCCGAAATATTTATGCGCAATGTAACTTCATCTGGTGTAGTTCCTCAAATTTCTCTCATTCTCGGTCCATGCGCCGGAGGCGCCGTTTACAGCCCCGCTTTGACAGATTTTATTATAATGGCTAAAAATACAAGTTATATGTTCATCACCGGTCCCGATGTCATCAAGACAGTTACTCACGAAAATGTCACAAAAGATGATTTGGGAGGCGCAATGACCCATAATTCAAAAAGCGGAGTCGCTCACTTTGCATGTGAAAACGATGAAGACGCGTTATTGGCGGCGCGGGAATTATTAAGCTATATTCCGCAAAACTTTAAGGAAGACCCTTTGTCTATCCCTTGCGAAGATGATCCTAACAGAGTTGACGAATCACTTCAGACAATCGTTCCGGATAATCCCAACAAACCCTATGATATGAAAAAACTCATAAAGTGCGTCGTTGATAACAACATTTTTTTAGAAGTTCACGAACACTGGGCAAAGAATATTATCATCGGCTTTGCGCGTCTTGGCGGGCGTTCTGTGGGAATAGTGGCGAATCAGCCGGCACACCTCGCGGGCACGCTTGACATTGACGCTTCTCTTAAAGGAGGGCGATTTGTAAGATTCTGCGATTGTTTCAACATACCGATTATAACTTTTGAAGATGTTCCCGGTTTTCTTCCCGGCACAGCACAGGAATACGGCGGAATAATCAAGCACGGTGCGAAACTTCTTTATGCCTATTGTGAAGCCACTGTTCCGAAAATAACGGTAATAACAAGAAAAGCCTATGGCGGCGCTTATGATGTTATGTCAAGTAAGCACATACACGGTGACATCAGTTTTGCCTATCCTACCGCAGAAATAGCCGTAATGGGACCGGAAGGCGCTGTAAACATTATTTTCAGAAAAGAACTTGAAAAAGCTAAAAATCCCGCGAAAAAGAAAGAGGAGCTTGTAAAGGAGTACAGAGAAAGATTTGCAAATCCTTATGTTGCAGCAGAGTTGGGGTATATTGACGAAATTATCGAACCTAAAGAAACCAGGCAGAAAGTCATCACTGCGCTTTTAATGCTTGAGAATAAAGTCGACTCCATGCCCAAGAAAAAACACAGCAACCTTCCCTTCTAAGAGGTATCTATAAGATGTTTAAAAAAATTCTTATTGCGAATAGAGGTGAAATTGCAGTCCGAATTATTAGGGCCTGCAGAGAAATGAATATTAAAACCGTAGCGGTTTTTTCAGACGCAGACCGAAATTCACTCCATGTACGATACGCAGACGAAGCATTTCGCTTAGGCCCTCCCTCTCCGAACGAAAGTTATCTTGACTACAAAAAAATCGTTAAAATTGCCCAAAAGAGCAAGGTTGACGCTATCCATCCCGGATACGGTTTCCTTGCCGAAAATTTTAATTTTGCAAATCTTTGCGCGAAATCCGGAATCGTTTTTATAGGCCCGAACGCCAAAGCAATAAAAAATATGGGAATTAAAACTCTTGCCAGAAAAACTATGGAAAAAGCAGGAGTGCCAATAATACCGGGGACAAGTGAAAAAATTAAGAACGACAATGAAGCGAGAAGGATCGCAAAAAAAATAGGTTTCCCTATTATGCTGAAGGCGAGCGCAGGAGGAGGAGGCAAGGGTATGCGTCTCGTTAACAACTCTAAGGAGCTTACATCCGCATTGAGGACAACCCGTTCCGAAGCAAAATCGGCTTTCGGCGACGACTCAGTTTATATAGAAAAATTTATTGAAAATCCAAGACATATAGAGGTTCAGATTCTTGCCGACACAAAGGGCAATGTCATACACTTAAACGAACGTGAATGTTCAATTCAGAGAAGACATCAGAAAGTAATCGAGGAAAGCCCTTCTCCAATCGTAACCAAATCGATGAGAAATAAAATGGGGGATGCCGCAATTAAAGCCGCAAAGGCAGCAGGATATCACAGTGCCGGGACTGTAGAATTTCTTGTCGACAAAGACAAAAACTTTTATTTTCTTGAAATGAATACAAGGCTTCAGGTTGAGCATCCCGTAACTGAGATGGTTACAGGCATAGACCTCGTAAAGGAAATGATAAGAGTGTCGGCGGGAATACCTCTGAGCATGTCTCAGGAAGATATTAAAGTAAACGGTCACAGCATTGAATGCCGAATATATGCGGAAGATCCTGAAAACAACTTTATGCCTTCACCGGGTAAAATCCTTAGTTTACGCGCTCCGGGAGGACCGGGTATCAGAGATGATTCGGGAGTTTTTGAAGGATTTGAAGTCTCACTCTACTATGATCCCCTCATATCCAAACTTGTAAGCTGGGGCAGAAGCAGAAAGGAAGCAATAGAAAAAATGAGAAGGGCTCTCGATGAATATTATATAAGCGGTATCAGAACAACAATACCTTTTCACAAGCAGGTTATGAGCAGTAATCATTTCATTAAAGGCAATTTTAATACAGGTTTTATAGACAATGTTTTTAAAGATGAAAAAAGCGCTACGGCAAAAAATGATTACTTTGATATTGCATTAATCTCTGCGGCGCTCAACGCCTATGAAAATGAAAAAAAGAATGGTGGGAATAACATTGCCATACCTCACCTTAAACAGTTCAATCCATGGAAAGGCAGGTAGCATAATATTATGGGATACATAGCTGTTCATGATGATAAAGAATATAAAATAGACATAAATAATATTGTAGAAAATAAATTTGCAGTTGAACTTAACGGTAAAAAAATAGAAGTTGACCTTATTCATTCTGAACACTCGCTTTACTCTCTCCTGATAAACGGAAAATCTTATGAAGTGAATCTCAATAACAAAAACGGCGACTGCTCAATCCATATCAACGGAGAACATTACCACATCAGTATTGTAAATGAAAAAAAGAAATCGAAGATTAAGAAAACAGGGTTTGATGACACTGCAGGAAAGCAGGTAATTAATGCCTCAATGCCCGGGAAAGTAATCAAAGTATTGATTAAAGAAGGCGATGATGTGGAAGATGGACAGGGATTGATTGTATTGGAAGCAATGAAAATGGAGAACGAAATAGAAGCGCCCAGGAAAGGCAAGATAACGTCCATTTTAGTAAATGAGGGAGATACGGTGGAAGGAGGTGTCAAGCTGCTGATAATTGAATGACGGAATTGTCACCGGCAAGCATTAACTGTTTTTTAATTTCTCCGGTTTCAATAATTTTTATCATTATATCACTCACCAAAGGGTCGAATTGCTTACCCCGCAAAGCGATAAATTCATTCTTAATATACTCTGAAGGCAATCTATCTCTGTAAACCCGTTTTGAATCCATAGCGTCATATGAATCCGCTGCAATTATGACTTTGACTATGTCAGGGATTTCGTTCTCTTTTAATCCGTCAGGATATCCTTTGCCATCATACCTTTCATGATGATTTCTGACTATACACCTGACATCCTGGAGAGCTTTGATGGGTGCGATTATCTTTTCTCCGAGAATGGTATGCCTTTTTATAATTTCCCGTTCCTCATCGTTAAGCTTTCCGGGCTTGTTAAGGATGGTATCTGAAATCCCTATTTTTCCTATGTCGTGAAGCCTCCCACCGTTATCAATAATTTTCAACTCTTTTTCCGTTAATCCAAGTTTTTTTCCTATAAGAAGTCCCACGCTTGTTACTCTTTGACTATGACCTGATGTATAACTGTCTCTTGCTTCAATTCCCATTACAAGCGAGCTTATAGCACAAAGATACGAATTATTAAGGTCATTAAGGAGTCTTGAATTGTCAATGGACATTGAAGCCTGCATGGAGAGAAATGTAAGAAACTGTATATCATTTTCATTAATTTCTGAAGAATCGCAGGAGTCAAAGACAAATACTATTTCTCCCCTATATCCGCCTGAAAAGGTTAGAGGAAAAGATATAATCGCGTTAACTTCTTTACTTGCAAACAGGTACTTTGAAATATTGCAGGAAATGAATCTCTCTCTCAATGGATAGGTCTTATCGGGGTTTCTATCCAGGACCACCGCTCTTGAGACAGTTGAACCTGACCTGAAGTCTTTCATAAATCTCTTAAAATCATATTCTTCGTTAAAATTTCGTTCCGGAAAACTACTAACCGTAAAATTTTCATTTCCGTTGTCATCAGACAACCCTGCAAAACAAAAACTTGCTGTTGTATTGCTCAATGCGGATTGAAATACCATTTTTATAATATGTTCAACTTCGATATTTGAATTTATTTTTTCGTTAATCGAACATAGCTCGCTGAATATATTGACCTTTATATCATCTTCCTTTTTTTTTCTTTTTGTCAGTGCATCTTTAATTACCCCCTCAACCTCCTTCAAATCAAAAGGCTTCAGAATGTATCCCGCTGCTCCCTCCTTTAAGGCCATTCTTGCCGTTTCTAAAGTGCCGTGTGCCGTCATTACGATAACAGCCATATCATCTTTGCCCAGTTTACCGACTTCCTTTACCAAGGTGATGCCATCCATTTTGGGCATAATGAGGTCCGTAAGAAGAATATCGTAAGATTCAACTTTCAGCTTCTCCAATGCATCCGCCCCGTCCTCAGCACTGTTTACTTCATATCCGAGGCTTATAAGAGATTTTTGGACAAACTTACGGATTATCTTTGAATCGTCTGTAACGAGAACTCTTATTTTTTCTGCCATTAGACCACTTATTTTTGAATATCGGATGAAAGGACAAGAATATTTTTGCCTCTTTTTTTCGCTGCATATAATGCTTTATCCGCACATTCTATGAGGTTTTTTTTATTTTTGGCATTATCTGGATAGCTTGCAAGTCCCATGCTAACGGTTACCCTGTTTCCTGGCAATATTTCCTGTTTATCAAAGTGAGTTTCTTCGATAACCTGTTTTAGGCGCTTAATAATCATAAATGCTTCTTTCTCGTCGGTTTCGGGAAAAATTACGGAAAACTCATCTCCTCCGTATCGGGCAACATAATCACAATCCCGGCACGATTTGGTAAGAATCCATGCAATTTGTTTAAGTAACATATCCCCCGCGGGATGACCGTTGCCGTCATTGTACTCTTTGAAATTATCCAAGTCCAACATCAAAACCGAAACAGGTCTGTCATATCGCTTTGACCTGTTAATTTCCGCATCGAGGAGTTGATGAAAAAAGCGATGATTATAAACTTCCGTCAAACCGTCTATCTGGGAAAGTTCACGGTAAAACTCTCCTTCTTCCGCCTTTTTTTGCAAATTTCTCTTTTCTATTGTTCTTGAAACTACTATTTGAATTTGTTCAATGTTAAATGGTTTGACGATATAATCAGTGGCTCCAAGGCGCATTGATTTAACTGCTGTTTCCACTGAAGCATACCCGGTCATAACGAGGACATCAGAATTCGGCGCAACATCTTTAGCCTTTTTCAAAACCTCGATTCCATCTATTTCCGGCATTACAATATCGGTAATTATCAAATCATAACTGTTGGACTTGATTTTTCCCACACCTTCAAATCCATTTGACGCCACATCGACATAATAACCTTCATCCATCAACACATCCTTCAGCATACATCTCATTACTTCTTCGTCATCAACGACAAGAATTTTATGTTGTTGCATTTCTATCAAATCCGGATTATGTTTTTTGCTCAATACATTCATCCTGTTGGACGCCATTTATATACACCCCTGCGATAATAATTATTTTTTATAGAGATTTTAATCGGAAATTTTTCGATAATGTTTACTACATCGTTCATTTTCTTTCATTTTTTTTAAAATGAAAATTTACTGGATATTTCCAATATGTTATCGACTAAAAGACAAAACTATCCTTGAATTTTGGAAGAATCTAAAGCAGTGAAAAAACTAAGATATTTTAGTGAATTGGAATAAGAATAATTGGCTAATTATTTTGAAGTCATACCCGCATCTCGGCATTTTTTACAGTAACCGAATATTTTCAGACTATGTCGTTCGGGGAGGAACTTCTTTTTTTTACAGACTTCTTTTTGCAGATGTTCAATCCGCTCATCATCAAATTCTATAAAACTGTTACAACGTAAACAAACTAGATGATCATGGTGCCTGTGACCGAGAATGTGTTCGTATATTTTCCTGCCAAAACCTGCTTGATGCTGAACAATAAGCTTGCTCTTAATCAGTAAATCAAGGGTTCTGTATATGGTTGCCCTCGAAATTTTACTGTCTTTTTTTCTTAAAACAGTCTCAAGCTGATCAGCATCAAAATGATCGTGTGTCTCAAATATGACTTCGACAATAGTTTCTCTCTCCGAAGTGTATTTGAGATTTTGGCTTTTTAAATACCCTCTAAAAGCTTTAAGAAAATCTTTCAACTTTCCAGTGCCTGCCTATAGAAACTAACTGGGTAATTTTATGGTTTTAGTAATCGTTTTACCGTCTTTGACATTAAGTCCCATAATTTGCTGTGATTTTCCCTTGTAATCAATGATTACATCATAAATACCTGGAACAATGGATACTTTTTCACCTATTCTTCCGCTCTTTATGGGATTATTTCTGTCAGTCGAAGGGTATATCGTTACCGGTAGGTTCATATTTGAAGGGTTGTTCGTAACTTTTACCAAAATCCAGCCCTGTTCGAAAACCAAGTCTATCTGTTTCTCTTCTAAATCTTTAATTTCAACATTATCCACCCACTTGTCAGCACCTTCATGGTTAACCTTAATATCATAAATCCCGGGGTAAAGCTCAATAGGGTCGCCTGCTATACCTGCGCCTACTTTCCTCTCAAATTCCAAAGCATCAACCTTGAAGGGAATGGCGCCTTGCTTTACAAAAGTAATATCTACATTTGCGCCAAGCACTCGATAAAAACGTGTTTCATACTTTGTTCCTGCATCATTTTCCCTGATAACCGGCGACCTTAACATCTCCGGTGTCAAAATCTTTTCCACATCTTCGAGAGAACTCCCGAGCCTGACTGCCTCGCCTTGAACAAAAAGCTGAGTGACATAGCCGTCTTCATTCAAAGAAACATCCACGCCTTTTTCAGGATCTCTGTCAGGAACAATAATTACGGAAGCCGCTGCCACAGATTCATCTTTGTTTGTGGAGTTCACTATTAACTTCCCCGAAGGGAACACAACAGTATTGGTATATTTATTTCCTTCCTCAGCCTTGACTCCTTTTATCCATTTCGTATTTCCGCGCCAATCGATTTTTATATCGTAAACACCCTCTTTCAGGTACATATCCAGTCCGGAAACTGTTTCTCTAATCTGGTCAATATGATTATCAGTTGCATAAGCTATTACTTTGCAGTCAATACCTTCACCGTTGCTCTTTTTTGTGGCAACAACAATACTGCCTTGTTTAGGACCATCTTGACTACATCCCGCTAACAGTCCGAATGAAATAAATATGACCAGGGAATAAATAAGATTATTTCTAATTTTTGTTATTGTCCGTTCCACCATCATCAAAAAGCCTCCTTTAAAGTTTCTCTCATTGTCTTAATTTTTCGAATATTGTCAATGTATTTTTACCGGAACTCATCTCGTTTAATACCATTGATTTCAATTTATCTTTTTTTATTTTTGAACTTACCGTCAAAGGAAATGATTCGTTAAATGTTATATAATCCGGTATTTTATAAACAGCAAGCGACTTCCTGCAATATTCAATAATATCTTCACCGCCTAACACACCTTTTTTGGACAAGACTACGGATGCAACAATTTTTTCTCCAAAAATTTTATCACTTATACCAAAAACTGAAGCCATTTCAATAAATTCATTAGCCATCAGATATCTTTCAATTTCTCCGGGATAAATATTAAAACCGCCCCTTATTATCAATTCTTTTTTTCTCCCTAAAATACATACTCTTCCATCGTCTCTTATATATCCCGTATCTCCCGTATGAAACCAACCGTCAACAACTTCTTTGCTTTCGAAATATCTGCTCATAAGACTACTGCCGCTTATTACTATTTCTCCTGCTTCTCCCATTTTTAACTCATTGTCATCATCATCGACAATTTTAACCCTCATCCCTTCCACCGGAGTTCCCGCACAATTTCCGCGGATAGCACAACTGTCATTAACAGATGAAATGGAGATGCAGGAACTTTCTGTCATTCCATAAGCTATACAAGCAGAACAGGAAAATTCACTTTCAAGCTTCTCTATTAACTCAGGAGTACAAGAGGAACCAGAAATATAACCCGACCTTAAAGAGAGTTCAACACTATTTAATTTTTTCTTCTCTTCGCAAAGCTTAACAACTTGTGTCGGGACAGCATAAAGTAAAGAAATTCCTTCATTACGGATAATTGAAAGAACATCACCGGCATCAAACGTATCTCTGACAATTATAGATGCACCGGCAACAAAGGCATTGTTTAAAAGCACACTCGACCCGAATGCATGGGAGAAGGGAACAATCAAAATAAAATCATCTTTTTCAGTTATTTCCAGCCTTGAAATAACAGCATTAGAATTTGTAAGAAGATTTAACTGACTTAACTGCACTCCCTTAGGTTTTCCCGTACTTCCTGAGGTATACATAATTACAAAAGGTAAATCATTGGGCACTTTACTATATCGCTTTAAGTCTGAAATCAATTTTTCCATAGGAAGCTTTGAAATTTCGTCACAAAAGATTTTTGTTTTATCCAGTGCAATGACCGGAATACTTTCACCTCTCTCATTCAAAATTCCATTTATAATGTTTATGTAATCTCTGTTTTTATACTTTGACAGGGCAATTATTCCTTTCGGGGAACAATCTTCAATTATTTCCCAAATCTCTTTGCTGCCGTATCGTGTATCCACAGGAACGCATATGACACCTGTAAGAGCGCAGGCGTAATAGAAAAAAACAAATTCGGAACAATTTGGAAGAATTAAAACAATCCGGTCTCCGGATTCAAAATTGTTTTTCAAAATGAATTGAGCAGCTTCAACAACATGTGCCGACACAACGGAAAAACTATATTGTTTGTTTTTCTCTTTAAGGAATATTTTGTCACCGCGTTCAGCTACGTGTTTCAACAATATTTCACTGACATACATATCACAAGTTTTGGCAAGATTTTTTGTATTAAGATGCAATTTATAACGCAATAAACATAAAGACCCCCTAAAACATATCAGGGGATCTTTATTTAAAAAACTTTCTTATTCAAATATTAAAAAATAAAAAGCGATTATTTCCCTTTTATTTCTGCGAGCTTTTTCTTTGCCCAAAAATTATATTGGTCAAGCTCAATCGCTTTATTCAAATTCTCGACTGCTGCTTCTTTATTATTCCTTTTCAGCTCCGTCAACCCGATGTGATAATAAGCATCAGAGTATTCAGGGTTAATTTTCAGGGCCTCTTTTATCATATCAATCGTTTCCTGAGGGTCCGGCTGAGGAAAACTGTTAGCAGAAGCTATACCTTCAAGAAGTTTCGTTCTGGCATCATCGGGAGCGATATCTTTCGCATTTTGAAAATCAACGCTTATTTCACCAACATATTTCATAAGGCGGGGAAATCCCACATAGCCGAATTTTTTCCCTAACACCATATATTTCAAATAGTAAGAATCATAAAAATCAGATTTCAGCTTTATGCTTTTCTTCAGATAATCCCTTGCCGTATCACATGCCTTTTCAGCATCACCGCTTTTATCGACTCCGCTCTCTGCATTCAAATCCAGATAATCGGCAATTTTATACTGACCAAGCGCGGCATTGTAATACTGCATATAAGTGGGGTTATCCTTTGATATAAGACCTTCAAGCTGAGAAGCCGCCTCTTTTATGGCAGCAAAATTCTTACCGTTAAAAGCTTCCGTCAACTGATTGATATATAGTTGTTCCGGAGGTAGAGACGGTCCGCACCCTACTGCCAACAAGATCAACAAAACTGCAATTGCCGTAAAACTTCCTATCTTCTTCATAACGCCTCCTTTAAATTGATATTAAGAAACGGTTGAGTGTCATCTTATTAAATAACTTTTGTAAAGTGTCAAGATTTTAAGGATTATAATATTTTTTTTTTGAAATATTCAATAAATTGCAAGCTTACCGGATGACAAAAATTCCTTTTACTGATATTATTGTATTGAGTATGTGTTCCTTATGACTGATTTTAAGGAACGCATATTTTAAATAAAAATAAGAAATTGACAAACATAACGCCTTGTAGATTTGGAAACACATTTAATCGAAAAAAAGATAGAGTTTAACAACTCGGATTTTGTCAGGTCATTATTTGGAAACCTGAACAAAAATCAAAAACTCTTAGAAAACTGTTATAAAATATCTATAGTCTACAGAGGAAGTTGCGTCACATTGAAGGGCAGGGAAGAAGATGTAATATCTGCTTCAACTGCCTTTAAAAAGCTTTACGAACTCAAGAATTCCGGCATTGAACTCAGTCACAGCAATATTCTTGCCGTAACCAACGCAGCACTTAACGGGAAGAAAGAAATGAATGATTCCGATTTTCTTAACGAAACAATCAAGCTAAATTCAGGAAAGGTTATATCCGCTAAAAGCCAAAACCAGAAGAACTATATAAATGCCATTAAAAAATTTGATATAGTAATCGGAATCGGTCCTGCAGGGACGGGCAAAACATATCTTTCCGTTGCTGCCGGCATCCATTTGTTAAATACAAAAAGGGTTTCTAAAATCATTCTTGCAAGACCTGCAGTGGAAGCAGGCGAAAGACTCGGGTTTCTTCCCGGAGATATGTTTGAAAAGGTAAACCCATATCTTCGCCCACTCTATGACGCATTGTACGAAATGATTAACTTTGAATATGCTGCAAGACTGGTAGAAAGAGAAATCATTGAAATAGCACCGCTTGCATTTATGAGAGGCAGGACCCTGAATAATTGTTTTATTATTCTCGATGAGGCGCAAAACACCACATCAGAACAAATGAAAATGTTTCTCACCAGACTGGGCAGTAGTTCAAAAGTGGTAGTTAACGGCGATATAACACAAATTGATTTACCTGAAGGAAAATCATCG
The DNA here is from genome assembly GCA_964549305.1 of uncultured bacterium. GTDB lineage: Bacteria > Schekmanbacteria > GWA2-38-11 > GWA2-38-11 > J061 > J061. The sequence continues at coordinate 51,918 of CAZJVM010000002.1, read as the reverse complement.
GGACTTGTAGAAGCAAATAATTTGCTGAAACATATTAGCGGCATAAAAGTAATAGAGTTCAATGAGCATGATGTGATTCGTCATCATTTGGTAAAAGAAATAATCAAAGCCTATGAGAATAACGGTACGTCTAAAAACGAAAAATAAACTGCTAAGCAATGCCTGTAAATATTATCAATAACTGCGATTTTAAAATAAACGCCACATTTATTAAAAGAAATCTCTCAAAAGTTTTAAGTTTCCTGAAGTTGATGGATTACAACCTTAATATTAATTTTGTTGACGATAAAAGCATTCGTCTTCTAAACAAAAAATACAGGAATATTGACAGAGCGACAGACGTGCTCTCTTTTTCTCTTCTTGAAGGAGAGTTTAAGGAGATAAACCCCGGAAAAGAAATGGGCGATATCGTTATATCCGCCGATAACGTAAAAAAAACATCATATAAGTTCAATATAAGCATTGAAAAAAATATTTGTGACTTGTCTCTGCATGGAATACTTCATATTGTGGGCTTTGATCATGATTCGAAAAAAAACCGAGCCAATATGAAAGAAGCGGAGGCATTGCTTAAAAAAATAATCAAAGGATAAATTATGAAAACGCTATGGGCGCCCTGGAGAATAGAATACATAGAAAATAGTGGAGATGAAGAATGCATTTTTTGCGCCATTCCGTCTGAAAAAAAAGATTCAAAAAACCTTCTTCTTGAGCGAGGAGAGCTTTGTTTCTCATTGATGAACAGATACCCGTACAATAATGGCCATATAATGATTGCCCCCTACAGGCATATAGACAGCATAGTGCTGTTAACGGAAGAGGAAAACACAGAAATGTACAAGCTTCTTAAGCGCCTTATATGCGTAATGAATGAACTTATGAATCCGCAGGGATATAACATAGGGTTTAATATGGGAAAAACAGCAGGGGCAGGATTTGACGGACATATCCACATGCACATTGTTCCCCGCTGGAACGGTGATACAAATTTCATGCCAGTCATAGCCGATACAAAAGTAATGCCGGAATATATTGAAAAAACTTATAAAAAGATTCTCGCTGGGTTAAAGAAAATTAAATAAAATATTTCGATAATCCTTTATCTAACTGGTCAAAGAAAAGGAGTAGGTTTTATGAGGGGTTGTAAATCTGTTATCCTTTCGACAACATAATCTGCATAAATTTTATCTTTCGCATCCACCAGTCTGTTTACCAGTGCGGTAGTCATCCCTATTTTCTTCCCCGTAATAATGTTTTCAATCCTGTCATCAATGAACAAACAATTTATTCCCTTGCCGTTTTTGAGCTTACTCAAGAGTTTTTCATATCCATATGTTGCAGGCTTAGCAATAAAATCCATAGAGACAATATCAAATACAAAAGAAAAATGCTTCTCAACTCCCAAAGAACGAATTATTCTTCGCGCATAAAAAGACGAACCGTTTGTAAAAACAACTTTTTCCCCTTTTAATTCTGACAGAAAAGAATCAAGCCCGAAATCGTAGTTCAGTATGCTTTCTATTTCAACATCATGGACATAATCAAGATAGGTATCAGGCTTTAGATTATAGTTAATCATAAGACCTCTTAACGTTGTGCCGTATTTATTCATATATTCAATCCTAACTCTGTTTATATCTTCTTTCGGAAAACTCATTTTCTCCTTCATAAAGAGATTTATTCTCGAGTTCACCTGAGCGAATATCCCCTTTTCTTCGGGATACAGGGTGTTATCGAGATCTATAATTATTTTGTTTTCGGACTCCATTATGCTTTTCGCTTTTATGATTTATGAAGATAATACTAAAGGTCAGTTAAAATCTCCGAGTTCAAATTGGATGACAGACATTGCGGCTATAGCGGCGGTTTCTGTCCTTAATACTCTTCCTCCGGCACTTGCAACCACAAATCCTATATCTTTCGCCGCATTAATTTCTCTTTTGCTGAATCCTCCTTCAGGGCCAACCATTAAATATATTTCCTTAAAATGCTTTATCCTTTTTAAAGCATTCTTTAAACTGCAAGAGTAACCATAATTTGACAATATGACTTTTCCTTTTTGCCCGCGTATATTATCAATTATGTTATCGAACTTGATGCATTTTGCTATTTCAGTTATTTCACTGCGCCTGCACTGTTTATATGCCTTTAAAACAATATCTGGCCATTTATGCGACTTTTTCTGTTTTTTTTCCCTTTCCCGCAAAGTTACCGACTTGTCCGATTCGAAAGGAATTATTTTTCTTATACCAAGCTCCACAGCTTTTTCAATAATAAGTTCCATCCTTTCCTTTTCAGGTATTGCCTGACACAAAACAATATCAATGTGTGATTCTGTGGGAATCCTAAGCTTTTCTATTACAATCACATAAATTTCCGATTTTTTCTTTTGAAGCCTTCCTCTAAAGTAATTTCCATCATCATCCAAAAAAGTAAAAGCTTCGCCAAATCGTATTTTTCGCTTTTCGATAACAGACATCTCTTCTTTGGAAACTGTTATTTTATCGCCAGGTTCAAGATTCGAAAATTGCAGTATAATACTATTTGACATTCGAAAATCCTCTACATATTAAAAAAGATAATACAAAAAATATCCGAGCACAAAAACTATTTTAATATTATATATATATCAAAAGGAGAAACTTTAATGAGTGAAAAAACAGTAATGGAATTAATCGAAGAGGCAAAGCTTGAAGTTTCAGCAGTTACATCTGAAGTTCTCGATGAATTAATCAATAATGATGATAATGCCATAATTCTCGATGTTCGGGAAAAAGAGGAAAATTCGACCGGCAGAATTAAACACTCTATTCTTATTCCCAGAGGAATGCTTGAGTTTCTCGCTGAAATGAAAATACCCGATAAAACATCAAAACTAATAGTATACTGCGCAAAGGGACCGAGAAGCATTCTTGCCGGAAAGACTTTAAAAACCATCGGGTATAACAATGTATCTTACCTTGAAGGAGGATTCGAGGGGTGGGAAAAGAAAGAATTTGAAATAGAAAAATAAGATTCTATATTTTTTCGGCTATAATACTTGCCACCGCGGTTTCACCGTCAAGCACGCATTCCCGATAAAAGTGGACTCTAAAATCAACAAATGACATTAACAACTCATTTTCTTTTAAAACATGATTGGGATTTCTTGGGCGGGTCTGATATTTTAGATTATCTACGGTAAAAGTCTGACACATAAAAATACCGCCCTTTTTCAACCACCTTTTGATATGCGGAAACAATGACCGTTGAAGGTAGTAAAAACAAATTATAGCGTTATAACTTTCCTCATCCGCATGAAACCCATTTTGTTCAAGATCTGATTTATAAATATTGACCTTTACCCCCCTTCTCTTGGCATTAGAAATCGCAGCACTGATAGATTCACTTGAAATCTCCACACCGTCTACGGCATTACCTTTTTCGGCAAGATAAATCGCATTCCTTCCTTCTCCCATTGCAATATCAAGCGTTTTTCCTTTTTTAGGAAGGTAATCAACATAATCTCTTAAAAACTTAACAGGGTTTTTATCCATAGCAAATTTATCTTCTGATATTGAACTGCCACTAAATGAAACTCCCGAAAATAAGTATATTTGATTGGAATGAAAAAAAGAAGGTTAAATCCCGGACTGTTCTAATTTGACATTTCAGCCAAATTTTCTGAAACATTTTCCTCTGAAGAATAAATGGAAGCGCTTTTTTCTTTCTCGGATATGATTTCAATAGTTTCGGGAGTTGTATCCTCGGCAGTCTCGGGCTTGCCTTGAATCAATATGCTCACTCTTCTGTTAATTGGGTCATATGGGTCGTCCTTATTCAACGGAAGAGTGTTTGCCAGACTCACCACTTTCACTATTTTTACAGAATCAATTCCGTTTTTTATCAAAGACCGCCTTACGGCATTTGCTCTGTCTGCCGAAAGCTCCCAGTTGGTATAATCTTCATCGGTATATTGGTAAGAATCGGTGTGTCCTTCGATTATAATATTTTCATTTATATTCTTTAAACTTTCAGATACGACATCGAGTATTTTGTCTCCTACTTCTATGAGATTTGCCTTACCCAATTCAAACATCGGGCTTCCTATTTTTTCCACCAACTCCATTCTTACACCATCGCCAGTTACTGAAATAAGAACCTGATTTTTCAGTTCACCAAGTTCCTTTTCAACCATATCTGATATCTGATTCGCGATGTTTACCTTGCTCATCTCTTCCTTAATTGATTGGTCTTCCTTTTCACCAACGCTTATAATATCGCCGGGCAATATTGACATTCCCTTTCCGCCACCGGCTTTGTCACCTTTAAAAATGGAATAACTTCTAAAATACTCTGCTACACCTTTTTTTGACTGTACGGACATTATTGCCACTAACCATAAAACCAGGAAAAGTGCCATCATCGCTGTAATAAAATCGGCATAGGCAACTTTCCACGCGCCTCCGTGATGGCCGCCATGTGAAACTTTTTTAATTTTCTTTACAATTATAGGAGTATTTTCATCAGCCATTTTCTATCTCAAATTTAAGCTGCCTTCTTTTTTCTGACTTTCTCTTCGAGTTCTTTAAAAGATGGTTTCGTGTCGCTGTAAAGAACTCTCCTTCCGTATTCAACTGCCATCTGGGGAGGGACTTCTTTTGCAAAGGCAAGTAATGAATACTTGATAACTTC
>CAZJVM010000002.1:27929-47144 GCA_964549305.1 uncultured bacterium | reverse complement strand
TTAATTCATCCCTGAATTTTAAGTTGTTTTGTTTATTCGGCCTTGTCCTGCGAATAGTTTAATCTTATCTTTTTGTTAAAATATTTAATCTCTGCTCTCTGACAAGCACAGTTGTTTTTGAATTATGAATCAAGAATATCGGCATGGTATTAATAATCCTTTACCTTTTCGATAATGATGATTTGATAATAAAGAAAACCCTGTCGATTGACAAAAAAGGACAAAAGTTGAATAAAATTATGGAGTTACGCTACTCGCCAAAGACCTGCACAACAACTTTTCTTTTTCTCGGTTTGTTGTCAAAGTCTACGCAAATTATCTGTTGCCAGGTACCAAGAGAAAGCGTCCCGTTTATTAAAGGTATGGAAATCGAAGCGCCTATGAGCGCCGCCCTAACATGAGAAAACCCGTTCCCGTCCCCCCATCTGGCGTCATGGCTGTAATTTGCAGACTGCGGTACGATTTTTTCTATGGCATTTTTAAGGTCTTCAACCGCTCCCGATTCATACTCTATTGTAGTCACAGAGGCCGTTGAACCCGGGATGAAAACTGCAACAATTCCATTCGATATTTCCGATTCCGACACAATTTCCGAAACAAAACCGGTAATATCTATGACATCGCTGTAGCCCTTTGTATCAAGGCTGATTACTGCGCAATGTAAAGGCATAATCGCTTATTGTTCCTGCAAGTATTCGGTGACAAGTGAGGCCATTTCCTTCGTCCCGACAATTTTTCCCTTCCCACTATATATATCCTTTGTCCTGTAACCCTCTTTGAGAACCTTCTCAACGGATTTTTCCACTGCCAAATAAGATTCATGGTGATTCAAAGAATACTTAAGCAACATAGCCGCAGAAAGTATTGTCGCCAAAGGATTGGCCATGTTTTTACCTGCAATGTCAGGCGCGCTTCCGTGGACGGGTTCATAAAGAGATGATTTTCTACCTATACTTGCGGAAGCGAGCATTCCGATTGAACCGGTAACCATTGCCGCCTCATCGCTGATAATATCGCCAAATAAATTTGGCGTAAGAACAACATCAAATTGCGCGGGATTTCTGATTAACTGCATTGCACAGTTGTCAACATACATATGTTCAAGTTCAACATCCTTGTATTCCACATGAACATCTTCAACTATTTCTCTCCACAAACGGGAGCATTCAAGAACATTCGCCTTATCGACTGACACCACTTTTCTTCTTCTGCTTCGAGCAATCTGAAAGGCTTTCTCCGCAATCTGTCTTATAGTTTTCTCATCGTAAGACATAGTATTATAGCCTACTCTGCCCTTTTGCGTCTTTTTTATACCTCGTGGTTTCCCGTAATATATTCCCGAATTCAATTCTCTGACAACAATAAAATCAACATCCTTTAGAACATTCTTTTTTAGTGTGGAAGCGGAAATAAGGGGAGAAAATATTTTTGCCGGCCTTAGGTTTGCAAAAAGTCCCAGTTTTTTTCTTATCTCGAGTAAACCGTACTCCGGTCTTAATTTCCCCATTAATTTATCCCATTTAGGTCCTCCCACAGCACCCAAGAGTACAATTCCGCACTTCCTGCACTCAAGCAAAGTGTCATCGGGCAAAGGAGTACCTTTTTTATCGATTGCCGCGCCACCGATAAGTTTCTTTTTATAAATAAATTTTATTTCATATTTTTCACCCACTGCATTTAGAACATTCAATGTTCCATCAACTACTTCAGGACCAACACCGTCTCCGGGCAAAACAACCATTTCCACTCTTTTCATTTAGGCTCCTCTAAAACATAATTTACAGATATGGATACTTTTATTCTTCTCCGCCAATAAGAGACATCCCCGTTGAAATATCAATCTCATTCATCTCACCGACATCCCAAATAAAAAAAACACAGGTTCCCTGATAGTTAAAATCAAAGCCTCTTTCAGACCTCGATGCTGTTTTAACAGGAAAAGAGAACAGATTGCAAGTTTGTGAAAGATTTATCTCTATACCCGCAGAATCATAAGGACTTTTTATTTTTATCCCTTTTACATCCTCACTTTCTATGACACTGTTCAAATCGTATTCACAGAGATTCGAAGATATTACGGCAATTCTGTTATCCATGCCATTCGCCGACGGCAAAGAAAAATTAAATTCCAATGCAAATCTTTTTTTCCCGAAACCGGCAGGAAAATTATTAACCTTACAGGAAAACTCTATATAAGTGTCGTGATCTTTAATTGAGTAACGTTTTATGATTTTAGGGTCGGATTCTTTTGCATTGAGAACATTTTCAAGAGTGACATGCACAGAATCAGCATCTTTTTTAACTGAATGTAAATACCTGTTTCTCTCTTCAAAGAGGAAAGATTTTCCGTAATTGTTTAAAATAATGTTCTCACCTTTCACTTTTTCATCTAAAAAACATTCTGCAAATGACACGCGCCTCAGATTATCAAAACCAAATAGATTTTTGTCATCTTCGGAAATAGTTTTTTCTTCTTCCCCGGAATCTTTGCTTATGAGCTCATCTAAGTTTGATCCTTTATGGTACGGTTCTTTCTTCCTTGAAAGCGTATTGAGAATGTTAGTCCCCTTTTTTATCCAGTCTATTTCCGTAACGCAACCTCCTTCTGCCGGATTAATCCAAAGAGATATGTCGGGGTTTGAAACAATTATTTCATCATATCCGTCACAATCAAAATCACCTTCATCTGTTTCAATCCAGACTTCCTGTTCATGCAAACGGTTATTTAGAATTCGATTTGCATTTATAAGCTCTCTGTAGACAGCGGTGCGAATGTGATGAAGATAAATCCCGCCAAAGAGCCCGTGCCAATAAACGCAGTTACATCCTGCCCTGTATAAACTCTTTATTGCGTTTTCTTCTTCATCTGAATAACCATCTCCGTACCGGATGCCTGCCTTTTCAAAGCGTTTACTTGTATAAATCATTTTTTTATGCATCTGGTTAGACTCGGGGTATTTAATAAAAAAATTTTTCCAAACCCCGCCGGCAATGATGCTTACATAGTTTTTCAGCTCATCTTTGTCCGAAAGTTCATCGTTGATTTTATCTAAAACAATCTGATTTTCATTGTTCATAGACCACTTCATCATTTCCTCATAAGATGACGGAGGGATATAAACCGGGCATTCAGGTTTCTCCCTCTCCAAATATTCGCTGAATTTTACCGTTTCTATATCTCTTCTTCCGGAAACGATTTCCCCGAAAAAACATTCGAGCCACCTTTTTGTGTATACTAAGTCATAAGTTCCCTGCCATTCTCCGAATTTTTCTCCGTCATCACCGTAGGTCAAAATACCGCTGCATCCCATACGGGATTTCTCTTCGAAATAAGAAAAAAACTCCTGTATTTCCGCAAAAGGGATAAGATATCTCAACTTCTTATCCGTAGGAAATACAGCGATTTTTTGGGACTCATCTTCTGTCGTATAATATCCTTTGACCGATTCCTTCCTGATGCCTGCGCGTACAATATGTATGTCATCGAGAATCGTATATCGTATTCCTGCGCTGTTTAATAATTTGGGCAAATGCGGTTCCCAAACTCTTTCAGCAAGCCAAATTCCCGACGGATTGAAGGAGAATTTTTTTTTGATATAATCTGTTAACATCTCTACCTGACCCAGCGCATCCCTTTCCGGAATTGCCGTAAGGACAGGTTCATAAAAACCTCCCGTTAACAATTCCGCCTGATTTCTTTCAACAAGCACATTTAGCAAGTCGAAAAACTCGCAATGATTTTTTTCAATCCACTCCAGGAGTGAGCCGGAATAATGCAGATTTACTTTTATTTCGGGATACTTGAGAACGGTTTTTATAAATGGCAAATAGGCATTTGAATACGCTCTTTCAAAAACAAAATCAAAATTACCCACCGGTTGGTGAAAATGCATTGCGAGAGCAAGAGCATTTGTCATTATAAAACACCTATTTTGCCTTTAACGGGCATAGATAGAAGCGGAGACTCAAACAATGGCTTTTATGAAATAAACACATACTTTTATCATCAATTATTTTTGGCTATTCTTCGGTCAATGACTCTTCTATGATTTTCTTGATGATACGTATTCCATTAACCCCCCTTTGAGGATAATTTCCTTAACAAAATCGGGGAAAGGGTTAGGTGTAAATTCTTTTTTTTCACTATTTTTCCTAATTATTCCTTTTTCAAGGTCAATCTCGACACTATCTCCGTTCTCTATGTTATCAACAGCTTCCAAACATTCTATAATGGGAAGTCCTATATTGAAGGAATTTCTGTAAAATATTCTGGCAAATGATTTTGCGATAACACACGCAACGCCGGAAGCTTTTATTGAAATCGGAGCATGTTCTCTCGATGACCCGCAGCCAAAATTCTCCCCTGCAACAATTATATCGCCTTTTTTAACTTTTGAGGCAAAAGAGGTGTCAATATCTTCCATACAATGTGATGCGAGTTCGTCAGGGTCGCTCGTATTCAAATATCTTGCCGGAATAATCACATCGGTATTAACATCATCGCCATATTTAAAAACATTTCCGCTAAATTTTAGCAATGTCACATTACTTCCTCCGGATGAGTTATCTTCCCCGTAATTGCTGATGCGGCAGCTACCGAAGGCCCCGAAAGATAAACCTCGCTTTCAGGATGTCCCATTCTTCCAACAAAGTTTCGGTTAGTCGTTGCCAGACACTTTTCTCCCTTTGCAAGAATACCCATATGCCCCCCGAGACAGGGACCACACGTAGGAGGCCCTATAACCGCTTCGGCATCGATGAATATTTCAAGCAACCCCTGTTTCAACGCTTCGCTATATACTTCCTGTGTAGCGGGAAAAACTATCAGTCTGACATTTGGGTTGACCTTTTTCCCCTTTAATATCTTTGCCGCATCGTGAAGGTCGCTTAATCTTCCGTTTGTGCAGGAACCTATGACAACCTGGTCTATTGCTATATCCGAAAGTTCATTTACCTGTTTTGCATTTCCGGGAGAAGGCGGGAGAGAAACCTGCGGTTGAAGTTTTGAACAATCAATCTCGACAATATCAGAATATTGCGCATCGGAATCACTTTCATGTACATTAAATTCTCTTATGCTTCTTTTTTTAACGTAATCAACGGTCTTCTCATCAGGAGGTACAATACCGTTTTTAGCACCTGCCTCAACAGCCATATTGCACATTGTCAATCTCGCGTCCATTGATAATTCGTTAACTACATTTCCCGTAAACTCCATTGATTTGTAATTGGCTCCGTCAACTCCTATTAGTCCTATGGTATAGAGAATTAAATCTTTCCCGGATACATAGGGATTTAATTTGCCGTGATAAATGAATTTAATTGATTCGGGAACTTTCAGCCATATCTCTCCGGTAATCATAACTGCGGCAAGGTCAGTGCTTCCGATACCTGTAGAAAACGCCCCAAGCGCGCCATATGTACAAGTATGGGAATCCGCGCCTATTATAAGGTCTCCGGGCACAACAATTCCCTGTTCAGGCAAAAGGGCATGTTCGATTCCCACTCTTCCTATTTCAAAATAATGTTTTATTTCATGTTTTTTGGCAAACTCTCTTAAAACTCTGCATTGCTCAGCGGACTTTATATCTTTGTTCGGAGTAAAGTGATCGGGAACAAATACAAGTTTTTCTCTATCGAAAACCTTTTCTGCATTATATTTTTCAAAAAGTTCGATTGATATGGGCGCCGTAATGTCATTTCCAAGGGCTATATCCACTTTTGCGCTTATAATTTCACCGGCAGAAACTTTACTTGCGTTAACCTTTTCAGAAAGTATTTTCTGGCTTATTGTCATTCCCATAGTAATTAGCTCTTAAAAATAATGGTTATCTATTAAAAAGGTAAATGAAATGATCTAAAACCCTTTCAATACTTCTTTACCTTTTTCACTTGAAAGGTATTTATTCAGGGCATTAAGATATGCCTTGACGCTGGCAAACACTATATCTGTGCTTGAGGATTTTCCGACAAAAAAGCAATCGTTATTGAATTTCACCTTAACAAATATTTCTCCTATGGCATCTTTTCCCGCGGAAACAGACCTTACGGAATAATCCAAAAGTTTTCCCTTAACCTTTGTAATTTTCTCGATGGCCTGACAAGCAGAATCAACCGGACCGGACCCCGAAAGTGTTTCTACAAAAATTTTATTCCCTTTTTTTACGCTAACCGTTGCAACAGGTGTAACCCTTGTTCCGCTGAGAACCTGAACCCCAACAAGTTTATAAATTTCTTTAAAACTTCTAACCTGTTCATCTATGATTATTTCGAGATCTTCATCAAAAAGCTGTTTTTTCTTGTCAGCCAGTTCCGTAAATATATTGTAGGCTTTGTTTAATTCCTCTTTGCTAAGATTGTAGCCCAATTTTTCATAGCGCTTGTTTAAAGCATGATGACCCGAATGCTTTCCCAAAACCAAATTACTGTCTTTTACTCCCACTATTGTGGGGGTCATTATTTCGTAAGTAAGCTTCTTCTTCAAAACTCCGTCCTGATGAATTCCGGCTTCGTGGGCAAAGGCATTGTCGCCCACAACCGCCTTGTTAGGTGGTACGAAAATTCCGGTCAGCCTTGAAAGAATTCTGCTTGATTTATAAAGCTCATTCGTTTTGATTCTCGTATTGAAAGGCATTATATCTTTTCTTACATAAAGCCCCATAACGAGCTCTTCCAGGGAAGCGTTTCCCGCTCTTTCTCCAATGCCGTTAATTGTACATTCCACTTGACGGGCTCCGTTTTTTATAGCGGAAATGGAATTAGCCACTGCAAGTCCTAAATCATTATGGCAGTGAACTGAAATTATCGCTTTATTTATGTTTGAAACATTATTTTTCAAATAGGCTATTATATTCCCAAACTCTTCAGGCATCGAGTAACCAACTGTATCAGGGATATTTACTGTTACAGCACCTGCGTCTATTGCAGTCTCCACAACTTCTGCAAGAAAAGGCAATTGTGATCTTGAGGCGTCTTCAGCGGAAAATTCCACATCTCTGGTAAAAGATTTTGCGTATTTAACGGCTAAAGCGGTATTTTTTAAAACCTCGCTCTTTCCCATCCTGAGCTTATATTTCATATGAATTTCAGAAGTCGCGATAAATGTATGAATCAGAGGTTTTTTGGAATATTTAACCGCATCCCAAGCTTTCTTGATATCTCTTTTATTTGCCCTTGCAAGCCCCGCTATATAGCTTCCTTTAATATTCTTTGCTATTTCTTTTACGGCTTCAAAATCTCCCTGAGATGCAATAGGAAAGCCGGCTTCTATTATGTCAACCTTGAGCTTTGCCAGCTGTCTTGCCATTATTATTTTTTCTTTAATATTTAGACTGTTGCCCGGAGCCTGTTCGCCGTCTCTTAAAGTTGTATCAAAGATTCTAACGCGTTCCATAATTGTTCTTTTTCCTTCTGGTCCTGTTAAAAGTCTTTTTTATCTTTTCTCTCTTGCCGCTTTCAAAAGAGTCACCTTCATCGTTAATAATTTTCCTATTCAAATAGAGATATATTGCCTCGGTCAACGCGGCAAAAAGATATCCCCATGAAATAATAAAAAACATCAAAGATGGTTTTATCAAAATGAGAAAAATAAAAAGAATTACGCCAATCAAAACATTAAAAGGCTTGCTTCCTGAAACATCAATCCCCGAAAAACTTCTGAATTTAAGCGTACTGACCATTAGCAAAGCGACAAAATAAACTGCAACAACTGAAATCACGGCTCTGTATCTAAAAATTCCCTCCCATGACTTCCAGTATGAAAAATAAAATATTACAAGAGATGCTACGGTACCTGCCGCAGCGGGAATGGGAAGCCCCGTAAAATAATTTGATTTTTTACCGGTTGCCTGAGAATTAAACCTTGCAAGCCTCAATGCGCCGCATATTACAAATAAAAAAGCCGCAATCCAGCCTATCTTTCCATATGGTCTCAATGCCCAGACATAAACAAGTATTGCGGGGGCAAGTCCGAATGTCAGTAGGTCGGCAAGCGAATCAAATTCCACTCCGAATTTGGACGTGGTTTTTGTACTTCTTGCCACTCTGCCGTCCAACCCGTCAAAGACTCCACCCAAAAGAATCGCAAAAGCTGAGCGCAAAATCCATTTATCATCTATAGTGAAACTTTGCTGAGAAACAACAGTTATGGAGTTTATTGCCGCTATTATCGCGTAAAACCCGCACAATGCATTTCCCGTAGTAAAAAGACTGGGAAGAATATAAATACCCTTTTTCACTTTAAAACCCCTAAAACTGTTTTACCTGCTTTTACTTTTTGCTTAGGCGTTATTTCGGGTGCAAACGAAAGCGGCAGATATATATCCACCCTGGAACCGAAACGTATCAATCCGAAACGCTGCCCCCTTTCAACTTTATCTTCCGCTTTTACCCAACAGGCAATCCTTCTTGCTATCAGTCCGGCAATTTGAACCAAAATAATCTTTTGACCACCTCTTTCAATTATCACGGCATTCTTTTCATTGTCCTCCGACGCTTTATCTTTAAATGCCGAAATAAATTTTCCGTGACTGTATATAATTTTTTTAACAACTCCGGCTACCGGTATTCTGTTTACATGGACATTAAAAACAGACATAAATATACTCACCATTATACACTCATCACTTCCATAAGGTGAATTATTTATTTTTTCAACCTTAAGGATTAAACCGTCTGCCGGAGAAAGCACTAAGTCTGTCCCCTCGGGAAAGTGTCTTTCCGGATCTCTGAAAAAAGCCGTAACGAAAAGAAACAATCCCGTAAGTAAACAGTTGATAACCAACGGAAAGTCAAATATCCAACCGGCTGCTGCCAATAATGTCAGCGGAATTATAAACCTTAGTCCGTCTTTTGCCAGCGGAATTCGCATAGCTTTTCAGGTTATTTAACCGACTTCCCGATCCAGGACATCATTCCTCGCAACTTCTTGCCTACTCGTTCTATAAGGTGATCCGCGCCCTGAGTCGCAAGCGCTTTGAATACGGGGCCGTTTGCCTGATTCTCATTAATCCATTCACGGGCAAATTCTCCGGATTGGATTTCACTGAGTATTTTTTTCATCTCTTTGCGCGTTTCATCGGTGATTATTCTCGGTCCTCTTGTGAGATCGCCATATTCCGCAGTATTGCTTATGGAGTAGCGCATATTAGCAATCCCGCCTTCATAAATAAGGTCTACAATCAGTTTCAGTTCGTGAAGGCATTCAAAATAAGCGATTTCCGGCTGATATCCCGCTTCCACAAGAGTATCAAAACCCGCCCTGATCATTTCCGAAACACCACCGCATAAGACAACCTGCTCACCGAAAAGATCTGTTTCTGTTTCCTCTTTGAATGTCGTTTCAATCACACCAGCCCTTGCTGCGCCAATACCTCTTGCATACGCGAGAGCTATTTTTTTTGCCTGCTTGGATTCATCGTTCTGAACAGCAACAAGCGCAGGGACACCCTTTCCTTCTGTATAGAGTCTGCGCACAAGATGACCCGGGCCTTTTGGAGCAATCATTACAATATCAACACCTTCAGGCGGCTCAATCTGATGAAAGTGAATATTGAACCCGTGAGAAAATCCGAGGACATCACCTTTTTTAAGGTTATTTTTTATGGCATTTTGATAGACTGCGCCCTGGAATTCATCGGGAACGAGAACCTGCATAAAATCAGCTTTTGCACAAGCTTCATTTGCCTCGTATACATCAAAACCGGCCTTTTTAGCGTCTTTCCACTGCTTTGATCCTTTCAGTTCACTCACGATGACATTAAGCCCGCTATCTTTTAAATTTTGAGCCTGTGCGTGTCCCTGACTACCATAACCAATAATGGCAATAGTCTTTTTCTTAAGATATTTTAAATCGGCATCTTTTTCATAATAAATCTTTAACATTTTAACTTCTTCCTCCTTTTGGTTATTTTATTTTTTGTTCTTGTTCCCTCTACTCATCGCAACACATCCGGTTCGGGCGATTTCCTTTATCCCGAAAGGCCTCAACAAGTCAATAAGGGCATTTATTTTATCGTTGTCTCCGGTTGCTTCCACAACAAAGCTTCTCGGCGCAACGTCTATAATTTTTGTGCGGAAAATATCAATTATCTGCATCAGTTCCGATCTTATTTTTACTTCCGCATTGACTTTTACCAATACCATTTCTCTATCGACGTAATCCTCTTCAGTAAGGTCTGAAACCTTTATTACATCTACAAGTCTTCTTAATTGCTTGATTACCTGTTCTATTATCTGATTATCTCCCGAAGAAATAATAGTCATTCTCGAAACACTCGGATCTGTAGTTTCGCCGACGGTCAATGATTTAATATTGAATCCCCGGGCGGAAAAAAGCCCAGCAACCCTTGCAAGAACACCGAATTTATTCTCAACTAAAACCGAAATTATGTGTTTCATTTAGTTCACCAGAATATCGCTTACCGAACCGCCTGACGGAAGCATTGGAAAAACTTTTTCATCCTTGTCAATGATAACCTCTATTATAACAGTATTTTTTGATTTTAATGCTTTTTTAAACACACTTATGAACTGTTTTTCATTATTGACCCTATATCCTTCCGCTCCCATGCTGTTTGCCAACCCAACAAAATCAGGATTAAAACTCAAATCCGTTGCGTAATATCTCTTTTTATAAAAAATACTTTGATACTGCCTGACCATTCCGTAAGTGTTGTTATTGAGCACCACCGCGATAAAAGGTACATTATAGGATTTAGCCGTGGCGATTTCCTGAAAATTCATTTGAAAACTTCCGTCACCGGAAATATTTACGACAGGATGTTTGCGGCTTGCCATTTTAGCTCCGATAGCGGCGGGAAGTCCGTATCCCATTGTCCCCAAACCGCCTGAAGTAAGCCAAGTGCCGGGTTTTTTGAATTTAAAATATTGCGCAACCCACATTTGATGTTGTCCCACATCAGTGGTAATAATCGTGTCTTTGCTGGCAATATCTGAAATGGTTTCAATGACCCATTGCGGTTTTAAAAACCCTTTTTTACTTTTTCCGTAAGCAAGCGGATGTTTTTGCTTCCATTTGTCAATCTGATTGAACCATTCTTTCCGCTTAGGCGGAACTTTAATCATTTTTTCTATTTCATCATTCAACTGTTTGAGAATGCCTTTTACATCCCCCACCACGGGAATATCGACAGAAATATTTTTACTAATTGCCGAAGGGTCGATATCTATATGCACAACAGTCGAATCAGGAGCAAACTTGTCTGTCCTTCCAGTAACACGGTCGTCAAACCTTGCTCCCAGGGCAATTATCAGGTCGGAATTGTTCACGGCCATATTTGACCAATATGTGCCGTGCATACCAAGCATACCGAGAAAAAGTTTATGATCTCCGGGAAAACCTCCCAATCCCATAAGAGTTGAAGTAACGGGCGCATTGACTTTTTCCGCCAAAGTTTCTACTTCTTTTCCCGCTCCTGAAAGTATCACGCCTCCACCTAAGTATATAATAGGTCTTTTGGCGTCTTTCAGCTTAATGGCAATTTTTTCGATCTGTTTGGGATGTCCTTTAAGGTTTGGGTTATACCCCCTTATTGAAATTTTTTCCGCATATTCAAACTTAGTTTTTGCATGAATCACATCTTTTGGAATATCTATTAACACTGGACCGGGGCGGCCTGTCGAAGCAATAAAAAAAGCCTCTTTGATTACTCTTCCAAGATCTTTAATATCATTCACCAGATAATTGTGCTTCGATATTGTTCTTGTAATGCCGGCAATATCCGCCTCCTGAAAGGCATCATCCCCTATCATTGTAGTTGGCACCTGACCGGTTATTGCAACCATAGGAATCGAATCCATATACGCAGTAGCGATTCCCGTAACAATATTTGTGGCGCCGGGACCGGAAGTCACCATGCAAACTCCAGGTTTATGAGTAACCCGGGCATAACCGTCTGCCGCATGGGCTGCAGCCTGTTCGTGTCTGCATATTACGAATTCAATGGAGGAGTCATACATAACATCGTAGACATCGCATAAAACAGCCCCGGGAAGCCCGAAAACGTACTCCACACCTTCATTTAATAATGACTTTACAATTATTTCAGAACCTTTTTTCAATCCTTATCCTCAAATAAAGTGCTTCTATTTCACTACTGCTCCCGTATTTGCCGATTGAACAAGATTTGCATACCGCGCAAGATATCCGTCAGTAACTTTTGGTTGAGGGTGTTTCACTTTTTTTATCCTCTTCTTAAGTTCACTTTTACTGATTAGAATATCAATTTTCCGTCCCGGAATATCGATCGATATTATATCACCGTTTTTAACAGCACAGATTGGGCCCCCGCTTGCCGCTTCGGGAGATACATGCCCTATGCACGGACCGCGTGTTCCGCCGGAAAAACGTCCGTCTGTTATAAGAGCAACTTTGTTTCCGAGTCCTATTCCTATAAGTGAGGCAGTAGGGAGCAACATTTCTCTCATTCCGGGTCCGCCTCTGGGACCTTCATAACGAATAACGACTACATCTCCCGCTTTGATCTTCTTTCCGACAATCGCTTTTATTGCATCCTCTTCAGAGTTGAAAACCCTTGCTTTACCTTTGAACTTCATCATCGATTCCGTCACTGCTCCCTGTTTAACCACTGCCCCGTCAGGAGCAAGGGAACCTTTTAAAACCGCCAATCCGCCTTCACTGTGATATGCTTTTTTTACAGGCCTTATCACGTCGCTATCGAAAACCTTTCCGGAATTCGCTATTTCTTTAATAGTACGTCCGGAAACGGTAATATTGTCATACAATTTGTCTTTCAAGGTGTGCAAAACTGCAGTAATGCCTCCAGCATACTCGAGATCTTCCATATAGTGTTCTCCCGCGGGCTCGAGCATTGTTATATGTGGAATCTTTTTGCTCAACTTATCAAACTCCTCGAGAGAAAATTTTACTCCCGCTTCATTTGCAATTGCGGGAAGATGAAGGGTGGTATTTGTCGAGCCGCCAAGCGCCAGGTCCACAACAATGGCATTCCGAAAAGCTTTTGAATTAAGAATCTTTCTGGGAGTAATTCCTTCTTTTACAAGCTCCACCACTCTTTCACCGCTATCGAGAGCGAGTCTTCTCTTTTTCGCTTGTCCGGCAAGCCCCGTTGCACATCCCTCAAGGGACATTCCCAATGTCTCGGTAAGGCATGCCATTGTATTTGCCGTATAAAGTCCCTGACAGGAACCCGGTCCGGGACAAGCTTCCATCTCAAGTCGTCCGAGCTCCGATATGGAAATTTCTCCACTCTTACACCTTCCAACACCTTCGAAAGTATCCCTTACAAGGGAAAGCCTTTTTTTGCGCAAACGGCCTGTCATCATCGGTCCCGCAGTCAATACCACAGATGGAATATTCAGCCTTGCAGCCGCCATAAGCATTCCGGGAGTTATTTTATCGCAATTAGTTATAAGGACAAGTCCGTCAAGACAGTGCGCCGTAGAAACGGATTCAATCATATCAGCAATAAGTTCTCTCGATGGCAGCGAGTAACTCATTCCCTTATGCCCCATTGCAATACCGTCGCAAATTCCCGGGACACAAAAAATAAAAGGATATCCACCGGCGGAATGAACGCCATTTTCTACGAATCTTTCAAGCTCCCGCATTCCGGTATGCCCAGGAATTAAATCCGTAAAACTTGAAACTACCCCGATAAAAGGTTTTTTAAAATCCCCTTTTCTTACTCCCGTAGAGTGGAAAAGCGCCCTATGGGGTGCTCTTTCTACTCCTTTTTTCACTTCATTGCTTTTCATTACACTTCTCCGTGTGACGTTTTTAAAAATAAAAAATATGCGGACACTTTTACATATATCTGTGAGCGGATATAATTATGAATTTTTTCTTTGTATTGGATTTAGACCGTTGGCTTGCTTCCGAATTCTCTGATTATACTTTCCATGCGGTCTCTGCCAACGAGTTTGAGCTTTTTTAGTTGTGTTTTCTGGATTTCTTCTTCGGGCGTAAGAAACTTTTTTTCTGCAATCTTTTCAAGTTCTGCTTCATATTCAATGTGTTTTTTCTGCAAATTCTTAAATTCTTCGTTGTTTTCCTGCAATGATTTGATAAGACTATCTCTCTCAATCATAGTAGACAAGCCCTCCAAAAAAATTAACTAAAACTTATTTTCCTCTTCGCAAACAGGATTTAATCATCAACTCGATTTTAACAAAATAACTTTAAAATATCAAGGAAATAAAAATCACACAACTAACTGATTAATAAGTCTTTTTTCATAATAAACGCATCTTCTCCCGTGTCGGAATAGTATTTTCTTCTTTTACCTATTTGTATAAAACCTGCTTTCTCGTACAAATGTATTGCCGTAGCATTTGAAACGCGTACTTCAAGGAAAACTTCTTTTACTTTCTTCGAAACGATTTTATCAATAGCAAAGTCCAAAAGCTTTTTGCCTATTCCTCTGCCCTGATATTCCGGATGCACTGCCACATTAATAATTTGTGCTTCACCGGGAAGAAACCATATACAAATATATCCGCATGTTTTGGAATTTTCATTCAATCTTGCCACATAGGTCAGTGACACCCGGTTTCTTTCCAATTCAAAAAGGAACATTTCTTCAGTCCACGGCCGGCTGAAACATTCCTTCTCTATAGCCAAAACAGCAGAAAGATCTTTTTCGCTCATATGACATATTGAAACTTTCATTTGCCTTTTGGTCTGATTTCATTTTCTTCCGCATCTGACGCCCTTATATAGAACGGCGAAACAGAAGCAACCTTATCATAGCCATCACCTGTTTTTATTTTTTCAAAAGCGATCTCGGCAATAGAAGAAGCATTTGGATATCTTATTTTTTTCGGCGCCAGAGAAACATTATTTCCAAACAGATTTTTTATTTCGCTTTCATATTTGTCTATACCATCGCCTGTCAAAACGACATTTTTTTCCCCCGTTACCAGTTCAAAAAAAACGTTAACGGGCCCACAAGATTCTTTGTGGATTTTTTTCAGCATGCCTCTGCTATCGCTTTCGAAAATGGCATAATAGATTTCAGATCTTCTTGCGTCAATAAAAGGGCATACGGTTCTTCCTTTAAATTCGTTTCTCAGTGAAAGTGCTTCAAGAGTTGATATGCCTTTAACGGGAATACGCGAAAAAGCGGCTAATCCTTTAGCAGTAGCTATTCCTATTCTCAATCCCGTAAAAGACCCCGGACCTATGGCAACTGCAATTAAATCAATATCCTCTATTTTTAATCCACTCTTATCAAGGATGCAATCAATAGACGGAAGAATAGTTTCGGCATGAACCTTTCCCATATCCGGCACAATTTCGGTTTTTTCGCCTGTCGAGGGGATAAAAAGAGCAATACTCCCTCTCTTGGCAGAAGTATCTATTGACAATATTGTTTCAGGCAGATTTTTTTTTGATTTTTTCTTAAACGCGCTACTCACTCTTAATCCGTTTGATAAGATTTACCGTTTTTTCTCCAAGAAGCCGGCACTCTGATAAAATAGTGTCATCGGGTTTTCCTATTGCGACAGGACCGAAATGCCCTGCCGACGGTTCTCCTTTTACCACAAACCCGTGAATCATCAATGCTTTAATCAGGTCAACAAGCACAAGCTCACCGCCTCCTCCCTGCATACCAGTTGATGTAAATGCAGCACCTGCCTTCCATTCAAGCTTCTTGAAATATTTTACCGACTTGTCAATAAACTGTTTTATTTCTGCAGACATTGAACCAAAATAATTAGGTGAACCGAGTATAAGCGCGTCATATCGGGGGAGTTCATCCACTTCGGCATCTTCAACTTTTTTAACTTCAACCTCCGCGCCGTTTTCCGAGATACCCTTTGCAACCTCCTTTGCCATCATTTCCGTATTTCCGCTCACTGAATGGTACACAATAAGAACTTTTATCATTCCACTCTCCCTAAAAAGAAATTGAAAAATAAATTGCCATCAGATATGATTTTTAATTAACTGATATAATTGTTCAAAGTCAATTCGAAATAGGAGAAAGCTAATGAGCAATAAATTAAGGATAAAAATCTGGGGGGCAAGAGGAAGCATATCCGTACCCGGAAAATCTACCGTTAAATACGGCGGCAATACTCCCTGCGTCGAAGTGAGATGCGGGAAGAAAACATATATTCTCGATGCGGGAAGCGGACTTAGAGAACTTGGAAAAGAAATTCTTCGGAGAAAAGCCTATGATATAAAGTTTCTCTTTTCTCATTTTCACTGGGACCATATACAGGGCTTTCCTTTTTTTCTCCCTGTTTACAACAAAAAATTTAAAATTACCTTATATGGTGAATCAAAGCTTTCATACTCATTTGAACATCTCTTTTCGGGACAGGTGATGTTTCCCTACTTTCCCGTAAGCCTCGATGAAATGGATGCCCATATAGAATTTAAGGAAATAAGCAAGAACGACGTCATTAAAGACAGCGGAATGAAGATATCTATGGGAAGGCTTAACCATCCCAACGGTTGCATGGGCTACCGAATCGAATTCAACAAGAAATCCTTCGTTTACGCCACGGACACCGAACATTTCAATTGCATAGACAGATCGGTTTACAATCTTGCTAAAGGATGTGATGTCCTGATTTATGATGCAAATTACACTGAAGAAGAATATTCCGGAGAAAAAGGTTTTCCGAGAACGGGCTGGGGACATTCAACGTGGGAACAGGGAGTTAAGCTTGCAAAAGCGGCAAAGATAAAAAAGCTCATTCTTTTTCACCATGACCAGGAACACGATGACGCAACGATAGATAAAATCGAAGCAGACGCACAAAAAGAGTTTCCAAATACTTTTGCCGCACAGGAAGGAATGGAAATAATTTTATAATTCCGTTCACATTGAAAGTCAATTTTTAAGTAAAGAACCTGCTTTGAAAGAAATAATAAAAAAAAGTAATCTGCCAATATATTGTCAGGGAAAAAGCGCTTTTTCTGATTTTGTAAAAAGAAAAACCTTATCTTCTAAATTTTATTTTCACCATTTTACATCGGCTGAAGAAATAAACGATATTTTTATAAGCGGCATCCCTGCCGTTATAGTTTTTTCAAACAAGATTTCCAAGTTTTCCAGGTATCTCAAAAAAATAGTTTCCTCTAACAAAAAACAACCTGTGATAGTCATATTTGCTGGCAACAAAAGCTCTCTGCGACTGAATGACAAAAACATTTTGAAAGCTTTCGATTATTTTATTTATCCCCCCTACAGTGATGAAGAAATTTCCAAAATAATGGAAAACTGCATCAGAACTCTCACACTTGAAAACAACAATACTCAACTTAAAAAGAAGTACAAAGAACTTGAAAATAATTTTCGGGAAGTAAATAAAATTGGCACTGCGCTTTCATCGGAAAGGAATTATGACAAACTTCTAAACGAAATACTAAAGAAGTGCAGAGAAATTTCCTCTGCAGACGCGGGGAGTCTCTACCTTGTTGAAGGTGATGACGGAAAAAGATTTCTCAAGTTTAAACTTGCGCAAAATGAAACTCTTTCACTTGAAAATGTACTCGACCAGAAACTTCCTTTTAACAAGAAGAGTCTTGCCGGCTATGTAGCAATTACGGGAAAACCCTTAAACTTAAAAGATGTCTATTCAATCCGCTCCAACTCCCCGTACTCCTTTAACCACAATTTTGATGAAAGCACCGGCTACAGGACAAAATCAATGATTGTGGTCCCTATGAGAAACCATGCGGGGGAAATAACCGGCGTTCTTCAGCTAATCAACCGAAAAAGGGATTTTAAAAAGAAACTCTCATCTCCCACAATTGTGCAAAATCAGGTTATTCCATTTTCTAAAGAGAGTCAGGAAATAATCTACTCCCTTGCAAGCCAGGCGGCAGTCTGCATTGAAAACAATATTCTATACAAAAATATTGAGAACTTATTCGAAGGATTCGTAAAAGCTTCCGTAACGGCAATTGAACAAAGAGACCCCACTACATCAGGACACTCCGAAAGAGTTGCAATCCTTACGGTTCGACTTGCAGAAATTCTCAACAATCTCGATAGCGGAAAATACAAACATATCAACTTCAGCACCGATGAGATAAAGGAACTTCGCTACGCAACCCTGCTCCATGATTTCGGCAAAGTTGGCGTTCGCGAAAATGTGCTTGTAAAGGCAAAAAAACTATATCCTCTTGAAATCGATATCATTAAACAAAGGTTCGACTTTATAAAAAAATCCCTTGAAAAAGATTACACCGAAAGGAAGTCCCAGTATTTTAAAAAAGAAATAAAGGACAGAGATATAGAGTACATTCAATCTCTCGATACTGAACTTCGAAGAGAAACAGAGAAGATGAATCGTTATTTTTCGATAATAAAGAGTTCAGATGAACCTTCAATTCTACCTGAAGAAAGTTCGGCAGAGCTTGCAAAACTTATCAACAAAAAATATGTAGATAAACAGGGAAAGGAAATCATTATACTGTCAGAAAGGGAATTTCATTTCTTAAGCATAAAAAAAGGCAGTCTTACGGAAGAAGAACGAGAAGAAATTGAATCGCACGTAACGCATACCTTTAATTTTCTAAGCAAAATCCCCTGGACAAAAGAGTTGAAAGGAATTCCCGAAATTGCATACAGTCACCATGAAAAGCTTGACGGAAAAGGATATCCCCGCAACATCGATTACAAAGAAATACCCTTTCAGTCGAGACTTATTACGATTTCGGATATATATGACGCTCTTACTGCAGCAGACAGGCCTTATAAAAAAGCGGTGGTAGTTGACAAAGCTCTCGATATTCTTCTTTTTGAAGCAAAAGACAAAAAACTTGACCCTTATCTAGTGAAGCTTTTTATCGATGCAAAAGTCTTTGAGCTTGTAAAGGACTACAAGTTCAAAAAGATTATATAACCTTTATTACGCCTTTTTTATTTTAAAACAGCACTCATCATCGCCCGAAGGCATATGTTTGAGTCTCTCCCACTTACCGATTTTATATTTTTCGCCGTATTTACAGTCCATATCGCATACAATGGCACAGGGAAGAGGAAGTTTGTGTTTTTTTGTCGCTTCTAAATGAGGACAATGCCCAAGATGCTCATAATATGCCATTTCACCGTCTTCCTCTTTTTCTTCAATCCATATCTTCCAGCCCATTGCGGGAAACATTTGAACCTCGAGTTTCATTATATCTCCCAAATCCATTCCCTGAAGTTTGCCTAAACGGCTTTTAAAATTTGCCTCATAAACCCTGTCATA
>CAZJVM010000002.1:0-27829 GCA_964549305.1 uncultured bacterium | reverse complement strand
GCACCGTCACCCATTCTCGAAATAATTTCCCATCTTCCCCGTTTATCCTTTACTGCAAGTTCAACATCATAATTGCATAAAAAATCACAGGGGATTTCGGGAGTTTTCATCATTCGCGCCATATCGATGAAAGGGCATTTCGTCAAATGCTCATAATATGCCATTTCACCGTCTTCTTCAACCTCGTCAATTGTAAGTTCAAATCCGAGCATGGGAAAACTTGTAAGCTCGCGTCTCATCAATTCACCCACGGGAAGTTTTCCTCCGGGGAAATTTTTTCTTATCCTCTCTATCCCTGCATCATAAAGTCTTTTAAAAACCTCTTCGCCTTTTTCATTTCCGAGAACCTTTTTTAAATCGAAATAAAGATTTATTCTTTCTGCTGACAGTGCCTGGCATATCTTTTGCCATTTTTCTTCTACCGGTGTCGGCGTGGGTGTTGGCAATTTCATTTTTCAATCCTCCTTTAAAAAATCCTTCAATTTTAAAAACCGATTGATTGCTCAATCACTACTTTTTCAAAAATTGGATAGCATAGGAATATAAACTTGTCAATCTTGATACCCTTTGAAAAAAGAAAAGGCAACCCTAAACGGATTGCCTCAATCTTATTAAAATCTAAAACAGATAATTAATTTTCAATAGTCATTACTTAATATCAACTTTAAAAATCTTCTTAATCATCTGAATTGTCGCCTTCATCACTATCTTCTATCTTTACCTCTATTTTTACTGCTTCCAGACTGCCATTTGCAAAAACAGTTTTAAGCTCAACATTCTGCCCCACTGCGAGGTCGGAAAAGGAGACCAATACATCATTAAGCTCGATTTTCGTATTGTCGGTAACGGCAATCACCAAACCGTCAACAATTATAGTATTATCCGAAGAGTTTATCGTGCTTATGGTCCCCTTCACCTTTTCGGTATCATTCTCATCTTCACTGTCCTGATTTTCGACTTTGATCTTTGTTGCAACAAGCTTTCCGTCGGTTAGAATCGTATCGACTTCGACCTTTTGACCGACTATAAGATCTGCGAATGTCGCAACTGCTTCATTTACTTCAATTTTAGTTGTGTTTTTGACAAAAATGGCCTTACCGTCAACAACAATGGATTTTGCAATGTCATTCTTCTGGCTTATAATACCGTCATAATCATCTTCTCCTTCATCATTCTTTTCACTCTTCACTTTAACCTTTGTTGCAACAAAAAGGTCATTCTGAATGAAATACTTGACTTCCACAAACTTGCCCGCAGTGAGATCCGCAAATGTTCCTGATATCTTATTACCATTCAGATCTTTGATTGAAATCTGTGTTGTGTCGCTGATTACCAAATCAACATTGTTCACCGTAATAGTATTCGTAACGATGACAGTCCCCGTAATCGTTGTTGTATCCGTGACAGTAAGGGGATTGGTAATTACCCCTTCTATTTCAGGAAGGTCATCTTCGGAAAAATCTTCCGGAGACTTGTCTTCATTCAAAATCCCCTTGTTTTTATAAAGGAGAAGAATGTTATTATTCACATTCACAAAGTCATCGTCAACTTCAATGAGATCGTCTATATCTTCCGTTTCAGGGTCATTGTCGTTTTCAAGTGAATCCTTAATAGCTTCAAGGATTTTTTCATATTCATTTTCAGGGTCTTCGGTATCAAGTTTTGACTTGATAAAGTCAATATCGATAGTGTCGAGCCCGATGGCTTTTTTCAAAGCGTCTTTTGCCTTCTCAAATTCACCGTCAAAATCCGCTGATGTTTCCTTGATTTTTTTTATGTCATCGCTGTAATCGTCATCTGCAACACTCCCCCCGTTTTTAACAATAAAACTTTCAACTGCCTTATCGCTCAATGGAGTGACATTGGCAACTTTTGATGTACCCGAAGTAAGACTGTAAATTGGAGTAGCGCCCTGGGATGGTGTAACCTTAACAAGAAAAGGAGGGTCATATTTCTTTTTCTTTATCTTGACAAGATATGAGCCATCAACATCATCAGTGGTATCATTGCCGACAACTTTACCCTTGCTGTTTGTGACTTCAACGTCTGCTCCAGTAATAGGTAATCCCGTTGCGGCAACCCCTTTTACTCTTAAACTGCTTTTTTTCAATTTTTTGTCTTTTATTACTACCTTTGCAGTTGCAGATTTAGCAGAATTTTCATTGCTTACTGCCTTAATTAGGACAGTTGAAGGATTCGGAGCTGTAGAAGGAGATTTATAAACCGCTTTTTTGCCACCTTTTTTTGATACGATTGTTCCAACCGAACTATTTCCTCCGAGAAGGTCGTTAACGTACCAAAGCGCGCCTTTATTGACTTTCCCTTTAGCTTTGACTACTGCAGTGAAATTGACTTTTTTGCCGGCGTTGACCTTACTCTTTGCCGGTTTAATACTTATCTTCTTCAAACCCTTTGCAAGACCCGAACCTGGCAGTAATAAAACAACAGCAAATACAAGAAAAAAAGACAGCGCATAATTTTCAAATTTTTTTCTCATTTCATTCCTCCTTTTTTTTAAAAAAAGTTTTTGTTGCCAATATATAAAAAACCTCTTTTCCGGAAAAACCGAAAAAGAGGTATTGTTTATTTCTTTTTTTTCGGCAACCCGGCCGTCCCCTCCAGGACCCGTTGGCTTTGTGTCCCCTGCTCTCACAGGGTTTACCCTTTTCGAAAAATACTGCCTATCTACTTCCTCTCACCTACGAGATGAGATAAAACATTATTTTCTTTTGTCAAGGCAAAAAAAAGATTATTTTGCCAATATGGCATTGAGGTCTTCTTCAGGAGTGGTTATCAGTTTAAGGTCAAACTTATCCTGAAGCACCTTGAAAACGTTTCCGCTTACAAAAGCAGGAGGCGTAGGTCCAAGTCTTATTCCTTTTATGCCAAGTGAAAGAAGCGTAAGGAGAATCGCCACGGCTTTCTGTTCAAACCACGAAAGAATAAGAGAAAGCGGAAGGTCGTTAACACCGCATTTAAAAGCATCTGCAAGCGCGACTGCAACCTGTATGGCGCTGTAGGCATTATTGCATTGACCGATATCGAGAAGGCGCGGAATATCGCCTATTGCGCCGAAATCCTGTTTGTTGAAACGATATTTTCCACAGGCAAGAGTAAGGATAACAGAATCCTGAGGAACTCTTTCTGCTATTTCAGTAAAATAATTTCTGCCTGTTTTTGCTCCATCACATCCGCCGATCAGAAAGAAATGTTTTACTTTACCTGTCTTTACGGCGTCTATAACCTTATCTGCAATTCCAAGAATCGCAGTGTGATGGAAACCTGTCATTATTTTTTTACCAGGTGAATCTGCAAGCGGCTGAGTCTGTAGTGTTTTTTCGATGAGTTTTGAAAAATCGTGACCTTCAATATGATTTCCCCTGTCCACAGATGAAACACCCATTGTGAACAACCTGTCGCTGTAACTTTCTTTCGGAATCTGAACACAGTTTGTAGTTACAAGAATCGTTCCGGGAAACTCGGCAAACTCCTTTACCTGATCCTGCCACGCACCGCCATAGTTTCCCACAAGATGCTTATATTTCCTAAGCTCAGGATACCCGTGCGCAGGGAGCATTTCTGAATGTGTATAAATATTTATCCCCTTACCTTCTGTCTGTTTCAGGAGTTCTTCAAGGTCAGGCAGATCATGTCCTGTAACAAGAATACCGTGACCGGCTTTTGTTCCTGTATCAACTTCAACAGGAGTCGGTGCCCCAAAACGCTCAACATGAGCTTTATCCAAAAGCTCCATAGCTTTAAGATTCATCTGTCCGCACTTCATTGCCATGTTAATGTGATCTTCAAGATTAAAATTTACATTGGTAACGGTTGTATAAAGTGCTTCGTGCATAAATGCATCTACTTCGGGATCGCTTTTACCCATTTTTTTTGCAGCCCAGGCATAAGCTGAAATCCCCTTCAGGCCGTAAAGAAGAATTTCCTGCAAAGACTGAATATCTTCATTCTTTCCGCACACACCAGCAACTGTACATCCGGTGCCTTTTGCCGTCTGTTCACATTGGTTACAAAACATATTTCTTCCTCCTTTGAAAGGTGAACGTTACATTGCTTTCACAATTATTATCTTAATGTATAACGGAAATGATATTTTTAGTGTATGACATAAGTCATAAGTGTGATTATTTATTTAAAAAAACAGTAAGACTTTGTTTTTACAGACGATAATTTCCAACTATTTTAATTAAATATCAATAAAATAATCCCTCTTTCAAATTAATGAAAGAGGGAATAATTGAAAATTCACACCATAAAGACTTTCCTGCAGAATTAAATTAGTTTGCCCTTTTCGACAATACTGAATCAAGCGACTGCACAAATGCCTCGGTAACATATTTTTGATATTTACCCACCGGCACACCATTATAAATAACAGTGGTATTATTCTGCTTGAACTGGCGCACATAGGGAACTGACCAATCGGGATAGTCGATGGGCTCTCCAATATCATAATCATCAAACCCCTGATAGTTTTTCATTGCGTGATGCATCAGGGTGTCGGAATTTTCCGCAAAGAACTCGATGGGAAGACCAACGCAGTAATCGTAACCTTCTTTTATGGCATTCCAGTATGCCCTGTTTGTTCCGAGATATTTTTCATTGGGATCCCAAATCGGGTCAGCAAACTCGTCCTGGCAGACGACTACATTTGTTTTGCTGAAATTATATTTCGCAACCAGTTCCTTGACTTCCTCGAAAAGTGTATCCCTGTATATTGGTGCCTGCTTAAGCCACGCTTCCCATTTAAACGCATCCCATGGCATTCCGTGGCAGGTAACACCAACCATAACACTGCTTCCTTCGGGAAAAGTATCAAGACGGTCTTTAAGCATTTCAAGAAATGCCTGTCTCAACGGCTGATAGTCTCCCATCTGAGGCGCCATTATGACTTTTATCTTTTTCCCAGGATGCTCTTTTTCCCATTCTTCCACATATTCAAAAATATGTCGAAAACTTGAATTAAAGTCTTCGAAGTGGGAATAAATACCCATAGGAGAAGAAGCGATTAATGTATCGACACCCTGATCAAGGATTTCGAAAAGTTTCTTTCTCATATTCCAGTAAATAAGGCCTGTTTCCCAACCACAAACAACATTGTCATATTTTTCCTGAATTTTTTTAAAACCATTCTCAAGCATATCGTTTGTCTGCTGCCAATGAGGCAGTTTCCCCTGCTTAATGCCGTGTCCGTAATAATAAAGCCTCGATTTGTTTCCCACTTTTCCGCACAACGTGGGCTCACCAGAAAGACGATCGGGATAAAGGAAATATCCGTGATCGAGATAAATTCTCGATGAAGGTGGCCTCCATTCAATTTTTCCCTCTTTATATAATTCAATATAGGGAACTCCGTCTCTGTCACAGTCATTTCCGAATGCATCTTCAAGATGCGTCGGGGTAAATTTTTCTCTTGCATGGGTATTATGAGGGTCAAGAAGGGCAATCCCGTTGTCTTTCATTGCGAGAATATTAATAGGCCAGGGAATTACGACCTTGTTTATTTTTTTAATAATGTTGTGGAAAAAAGCGTGATTGTGATTTTCCGGCATAATCAACCCTGTCACAAAAACACCAACCTTGCCCACAGGTGTTGTATCCTGTTTTAAAAAAAGTTCGTAAAGATCAGGGGTCGGTTGACGGTTTTTATATTTAAAAAGGGCAAACAAACCTGCAGCGAGCAAAACCAGAACAACAAGAATCCCTATGATAATTTGCATTGACAAACCTCCCAAATGGTTATTCTTTCAACTACGGTTCAACAAGAATATTTTGTTTTTAATCGATGGAACAAACGTTAAAAAAGTTCAGTATAATATTTTGGACAATCATACAATTTAAATTCAGTAAATTTTTTGTAAAAAATGTAAATTTTGTTTATCCCCTTATTATTGTTTGTTAACTTCCCTTTCAGTTGCTTAGAGAAGCAATCTTTGTTTTTTCCCGATATCATTCCCACCCTGATATTTGTAAAGCCTGTAATATATCCCCCTTTTTTCAAGAAGTTCCTCGTGCGTTCCCAATTCTCTTAATTCTCCGTGGTGCATAACCGCTATGCGGTCCACATTTTTAATGGTTGAAAGACGATGGGCAACAACTATGGATGTCCTGCCTTTTAAAAGCTCTTTCAATCCTTCCTGTATCAGATGCTCTGTTTCCGCGTCGATATTCGATGTTGCTTCATCGAGGATGAGGATAGCAGGATTAAATGTCAAAACTCTTGCAAAAGACAACAGTTGTTTTTCTCCGCTTGAAAAGTTGTTTCCTCTCTCAAAAACAACTTCATCCAAACCGGCCGATAATTTATCTATCACCCTGTCAGCCCGGGCTTTTTTAATGCTTTCCGAAAGAATTTCCTTGGTTATAGAGCTGTTTGCAAGTTTAAGGTTGCTCTCTATATTGCCTGAAAAGAGGAAAATGTCCTGCGGAACGATTCCGATATTTTTTCTTATCCATTGACGGTTAATATCATTGATATTAATTCCGTCTATTAAAACACTACCGCGCGAAGGCTCATAAAAACGCATAAGAAACTTGAGAAGAGTTGATTTTCCTGCTCCCGTTGCTCCCACAATAGCGATTTTTTCACCAGGTTGAATTGAAAGTGAAAAATTTTTCACAACATTTTTTTCGCTTTCGCCATAAGAAAAAGAAATGTCTTTAAATTCGATTTTCCCCTTTAAAGAATCCGGTTTTTCTTTTTCTTCCAGAATATTTTCTTCCTTTTCGTCAAAGAGGTTCAGAATCCTTTCCGATGCCGCCATTGCCTGCTGCATAATGGCATATTTTGCAGATAAATCCCTGATGGGAACGAAGAATTTCTGAACATATTCGAGAAATGCAACAAGAATGCCAAAAGTAAGCGTTTCCCGTATTATTTGTCCTCCTCCGTACCAAATTATTATGGCAACTGCTACCGAACCGATAAGTTCAACTGATGCATAAAGGAATGAGTCATAAAAGACAGACGAAATGTTTGCGCTTCTCAACTCGCCGTTATATTTTCTAAATTCCCCGAAGTTTCTTTTTTCTCTTCTGAAAAGTTTGACTATTTCAATGCCTGAAAGATTTTCTTCCAAATAAGAATTTACCAATGCCGTTTTCGTCCGTATTCCTCTGTATGCCTTTCTTCCCTTTATTCTGAAAAAACCCGCGATAATAGCAAGAAAGGGAATAATTATCAAAGTCACAAGAGCAAGCTTTGCGTCAAGGAGAAACATTGCAACCATAATGCCCGCGAGCATAAAGCCATCACCGATAAAAGCGGCGATTCCCGATGTAAACATTTCATTCAGTGCCTCTACATCGGAAGTCAGTCTCGTAACAACTCTTCCCACCGGATTCTTATCAAAAAACCGGAGAGGGAGCCTTAATACATGGGCGAATAGTTTTGTTCGTATATCCAGAATTATTCGCTGTCCCGAAACCTGAAGGAGGAATTGCTGAAGGAAGGTAACCAAATACTGAAAGATTAAGGCACATAAAAAAATCACCGCAATCATATCAAGTCCTTCGACCTTCCCCTTGGAAATATTTTCATCTATTGCAGTTTTTATAAGATAGGGCTGTATAAGCTGCAATCCGGCAGCAAACGGCAAAAGAGCTATAGAAAATATTATGAGCCATTTATGGGGAGAAATGAAGTTCCACAGTTTTTTTATTATTGCGGAATCATACGCCTTGCCAAGTTCGCTTTCTTCAAGAAATATATTTCCCTGTCCGTGTCCGCCGGGCATTATAACGCCTCCATTTCTTCCATAAGGGATTGTCTTGTATAAAGCTGAAAATAAGTTCCACGTCTCTTCATAAGCTCGTCATGAGTGCCTACCTCGGTCATTTTTCCTTTTTCTATGACCGCTATTCTGTCGGCGTATTTAAGAGGCGATATCCTGTGTGTTATAATTATAGAAGTCTTTTCCAGTAAAATATCTTTAATATTGTCCATTATGTTTTTCTCCGTATGTGTATCAACGCTTGACAGAGAATCATCGAGCACTATAACTTCGGGATCACATATGAGCATTCTAGCTATTGTAAGCCTTTGTCTTTGCCCTCCGGAAAGGGTCACTCCTCTTTCCCCCACTTCAGTTTCAAGCCCTTTGGAAAAATGATTGATCTCTTTTTCAAAATCAGCCATTGAAGCCGCTTTTTTAATCAATTTCTCATTTTCCGAATCCGCCCCCTGAAGACCGTAGGCGATATTTTCCTTTATCGTGTTGTGAAATATAAAACCCTCCTGAGGGACATACCCCACAGTTGGCCTGAACAAATCTAAAGGAACTTTCGAAATATCTTTCCCTCCGATAAAAACCGACCCTTCCGGTGTTTCCAACAGTCTTGTTAACAGTTTTGCGAATGTCGTTTTTCCGGAACCGGTAGGTCCCACAATCGCAAGAGTTTCACCCTTTCTTATGTCAATGCTTATATTGTCAATACTCTTTCTGTACTCCCGCTTATCTCCGTTTTCACAACTCCCGTTATAAGAAAATGTCAAATTGCGAATTTCGATATCCCCGGAAAGCTCTTCAGTTTCATATGTTCCTTCAGGATCAACAATAGTCGGCGCGTCTAAAACCTCACATACTCTTTCAAAGGAAGAAAACCCTCTTTGTACAAGCGTAAATATCCATCCAAGAGCGATAGACGGCCAGATAAGCATACCGAGATAAGTGTTGAAAGCGACAAAGTCGCCCAGGGTTATGTCCCCGTTAATTACCATTGCCCCACCCTGCCAAATAACGATAAGTGTGCCTATTCCGCCAAGCATTCCCATAAGAGGAAATATGAGTCCCATATATTTAATCATTTTTAGACGGGCATCATAGTATAGTTTACTTACTCTAAAAAACTTGTTGTCACTGTCTTCTTCCAGCACAAAAGCTTTCACGGTCTGTACGCCGCTTACGTTTTCCTGTACCTGCGCGCTTATTTCTCCAAGCTTATCCTGGGTTTCCCTTGAAATCTTGTACATGGCCGGAGTAACTTTCTTGACTACCAATATTATAAAAGGCAAAGGTACAAGCGAAAACAGAGTAAGTTTAGCGCTCAAGCTGAACATTGCTAAAAATGCCACAATAAATGTAAACCCGGTGCTTATTATTGTGAGAAATCCGAAACCGATAAACATTTTGATTGTATTTAAATCATTAGATGCTCTCGATATGAGGTCTCCGGTCCTGAATTTTAGAATAGACTGCGATGAAAGCTTTAAGAAATGGCTAAAAAGCTCTTTTCTAAGGTCATACTCGATATATCTTGCCGCACCGAAAAGAAACAATCTGGAAACTATCCTGAAAATGAATCCTCCGAAGGCAAGCCCGGCAATCAAAAAGGCATAATATGCAATAGAGTGTTTTGCCTGCGATAAGTCCTTTAAACTTTCAATGGCAATTTTTAAAATCCAGGGAATAATGAGAGTGGCAGCATCAAAAACAACGACGGCAACTATGCCTGCTGCAAACCACCAAAAATAGTTTTTAAGGTTTGAATAAAACCTGCTGTAATACTCTCTTTTCATTTCAAGCTAATCATTCAATTTATTGGAAGATTGTCAGTTTCTACAAAATCATCAATTTCTTCTATACTATTTTTTGCCTTTATTCAAACAAGGAGAATCCTTAGCTTTTCCTGTTTATGAATAATTCGCGATAATTACCCCTATTGCAAATTTAAACAAAATCAGATTAAAAAAATATAATTGGGATAATTTATCATTCCGCCGGCAAATCCCATCCTTGACATTACTGAATTGTTCATAATAAAAACCATAATACTTTGTAAAATATGACAATAAAAATAAAGAAGTAAAAAATTAAAATGTCCATTAAAAAAATCGCCATATACGGAATTGGATTGATTGGAGGATCGGTTGCCCTTTCAGCAAAAAAACATATCAGGGACGTGAAAATAATTGCTGTTGACAGTGACAGTTCTTCCCTTGATTTTGCATATAAAAAAAAAATTGCCGACGAGATTCTGCAAGACACCGAAAATCTGTATTCCTTATCCTCCTGCGATATTATAGTCGTTGCAACTCCCGTTGACCTTATTGCAGGCACAGTAATCAAAATACTGCCTAATATTTCCAAAAATTCACTAATCACTGATACCGGTAGCGTAAAAGGGGCAATAATTAAGAATATAACAAAAAAGGCAGGCAAAAAAGCTCCCTTTATCGGCAGTCATCCCATTGCGGGAACGGAAAATTCAGGCATTAAATCCGCAGACGAAAAAATTCTCGAAGGAGAAAATGTTATTCTCACGCCTACGAAAGAGTCATCAGAAAAGAACATACGGAAACTGAAACATTTTTGGAAAAGCATAGGTATGAATCCCTTGGTTGTCTCCTCTGCCGGTCACGACAAAGCGGTTGCCCATACAAGTCACTTTCCTCATATAATCGCGTACCTTCTCGTAAATGCCGTAAGCGGGAAAAAAATTCACGGCAACACTTTAGAAGCATTCACAGGTCCCGGATTTCACGATTTAACGAGGATAGCAAAAAGCAACCCGGATCTTTGGGCTGAAATCACGATGCTCAATAAAAGGGAAATATTGAAAGCATCAGGCGAGTTTAAAAATCGCTTAAACAAGATTGAAGAATTGATCAAGTCGGCACGTAATGAAGAGCTGAAAAAAATCTTTTTAAAGTCTCAGTTAACGAAAAAAAAAATCAGTAAAAAGGACTGACATCAATGAAGTCTTCTTCCAAAAAAATCAGGGGCGGAATCAAAAGCTTATCGGGAGAAATAACTGTCCCCGGTGACAAGTCAATTACCCATCGCGCAATAATTCTCTCATCAATAGCAAAAGGGATTTCTACTGTTAGCGGAATTTCGAAGGGTGCCGACTGTATGTCAACAGTGAAAGCCTTCAGGCAGATGGGCATCGCGATTCAAATAGACGAAGAAACAGCGACAATAGACGGACATGGCTTAAAGGGTTTGAAAGAACCATCTGATGTAATCAATGCGGAAAACTCCGGAACAACGATACGCCTTCTCACAGGGCTTTTGGCAGGCCGTAATTTCCTTTCCGTTATAACGGGAGACAATTCTCTTCGGGAAAGACCTATGGGGCGCATTGTCACGCCTCTTAAACTGATGGGAGCAAACATTACCGCAAGAGAAAAGAATACAAAGGCGCCAGTTGTAATCAAGGGTAAAAAATTAAAATCCGTAAAATATGTTCTTCCAGTTTCCAGCGCGCAGGTAAAGACGGCATTGATTTTAGCAGGCCTGCAGACAGAAGGAATAACCGAAATAATAGAGCCGTCAAAATCGAGAGACCATACTGAGCGAATGCTGAAACATTACGGCGGAAATATACGCATATCGGGAAACAGAATTCATATAACCAAACAGCCAGAAGAGCTCACAGGGAGAGATTTCACGATTCCCGGCGATTTCTCCTCGGCGGCTTTTTTTATAGCCGCGGCGGCAATTATCAAAAATTCAAAACTTCGAATAAACGGCATATGTTTAAATAAAACAAGAACAGGTTTTTTACAGGCATTCAAAAAAATGGGCGGCAGATATAAAATATTGAATAAAGTATTAAACTGCGGAGAACCCTGCGGTAACTTAATCGTGGAATCATCACAGTTAAAGGCAATAAATTTTCCGAAGGCACTTGTCCCTTCCGCTATTGATGAATTCCCCATTCTCTTCATTCTTGCGGCATTTGCCCGGGGAACCAGTGTTTTTAGAAATATAGGAGAATTGCGCTTCAAGGAAAGTGACAGGATATCGGCTATGGCAACTGGATTGAAAAAAATGGGTGTTCATGTGGAAGAAGGAAAGGACTGGATCAAGATAGAGGGCGCGGAACAATTACAAAAAACCGTAATAGACTCCAGGTCAGACCACAGAGTTGCAATGTCTTTTTCAATAGCGGCGCTTTGTGCCGAAGGAGTAACGACCATCAAGAACGCGAACTGCGTAAAAATCTCATTCCCGCAATTTTATCAACTGCTTAACAAAATAACCAAAGGAAGATAGTTTAAATTTGAATGAGAAAAAAAAACTCGTAATCGCGCTTGACGGACCTGCAGGCGCGGGGAAAAGCACCCTTGCCAGGGAAATTGCTTCAAATCTAAATTATATTTATATCGACACAGGCGCTCTTTACAGATCAATAGCATATCTTGCAATTAAAGAAAAAATAAGCTTGGATTCTGAAAAAGAATTGACAGAATTGACATTAAATACTACTTTAGCATTTGAACAAACCGCTGAAGGCGTTGTCATCACTGCAAACTGCGAAAATATATCGGGAAAAATCAGAAGCCGTGATGTTTCAATGGGGGCATCAAAAGTTTCATCATATTCACAAGTGAGGAAAGCTCTGCTTGACATTCAGCGAAATTTAGGTAAAAACGGCGGTGTCGTTATGGATGGACGTGATATAGGCACTGTTATCTTTCCGAATGCCGATATCAAGTTTTATATCGACGCAACAATTGAAGAAAGAGCTCTGAGAAGACTGAAAGACCATAAGGCACAGGGTGAAATAACAACAAAAGAAGCTCTTATAGAAGAAATAAAAAAAAGAGATTTTGACGATTCAACAAGGGAATGCGCGCCTTTGAGGCGAGCAGATGATGCAATTTATGTTGACACCACGGGAATGGATGTGCCAGAAGTCCTGTCCCGGCTTTTTAAATATATTGAAAAAAAGCTTTGCAGTTAAGGCTGCAGATAAAAAAAAGGAAGAGGAGGTAGTAAAAAACAAATGGATGTAACCAGAGAAGATGCATCAAAGGCAGTTGAATCAAGTGGTACCGAGGAGTATAGCAGAGAGGAAATGGATAAGCTATACAGCGACACCATGAAAAACTTTCAGGAAGGCAAGGTAATCAGCGGAACAGTTATTTCTATATCTTCTGATACGGTAATGCTCGATGTGGGATATAAATCCGAGGGGTTTGTTCCGCTGAATGAGTTTTCCGGCCATTCGGGAAACATGTCTGAAATCAATGTAGGTGATGAAGTTGAAATCTTCTTGGATATGATTGAGGACCAAAACGGGCAGATTGTTCTTTCACGGGAAAAAGCTCTCAAAGTAAAGATATGGGAAAAGCTTATTAAAGCATATGAAGACGATGAAATAATCGAAGGAAGAATAATGTCAAGAATTAAGGGTGGAATGACCGTCGATATTGGAATAAAGGCATTTCTCCCCGGTTCCCAAATAGACCTTCGTCCGGTGAAAAATATGGATGACATTGTAGGTAAGATTCTGGAATTTAAGATAATCAATGTTAACCACAAAAGGGGTAACATAGTTATCTCGAGAAGAAAAATCCTTGAGGAAGACAGAGAAAAGAAAAAAGTTAAAACGATGGAGAAAATAAAGGAAGGAGAAATCGTAGACGGTATCGTGAAAAACATTACCGAGTACGGTGTTTTCATTGATCTTGGTGGAATCGACGGACTTCTGCATATAACAGATATGACATGGGGAAGAATTAACCATCCGTCGGAAATGTTTAAAATCAGCGATGAAATAAAAGTAAAAATATTGAAACTCGATAAAGAAACAGAAAAAGTATCTCTGGGACTCAAACAGATAACTGAAAATCCTTGGAACACTGTTGATGAAAAATACCCTGTGGACACAAAAATTCGCGGAAGAGTTGTAAGTCTCACCGATTACGGTGCTTTCATAGAACTTGAAAAAGGGGTGGAAGGACTTATTCACATTTCGGAAATGTCATGGACTAAAAAGATCAGACACCCTTCCAAACTTCTTGCCGTAGGCGATAGTGTAGAATCCATAGTACTCAGTGCAGACAAGGATTCTAAAAAGATATCACTTGGGCTCAAACAGTGTGAGCCAAATCCCTGGGATGTTATCGAGGTAAAATATCCTGCCGGTTCAATAGTCGAAGGTGAGATAAAGAGCATCACCGATTTCGGCATCTTCATAGGACTTGAAGAAGGCATTGACGGGATGATTCACATTTCTGATCTGAGTTGGAGTAAAAAAATCAAACACCCCAGCGAGATTGTGAAAAAAGGTGAAATGCTGAAAGCAAAAGTTCTTAAAATAGACAGAGAGAATGAACGCGTTTCTTTGAGTTTGAAACATCTCGAACCCGACCCGTGGGAAGAAGCGGCTAAACAATACAACGTAGGGGACATCATAAAGGGTAAAATAATCAAATTCGCAAACTTCGGCGCATTTATTGAAATAGAAGAAGGCATTGAAGGTCTCATACACATTTCCGAATTAAGCACAAAAAATTTGAGTAAACCTGAAGATGCTGTTTCTCTCGGCGAGGAAATTGAAGCGAAAATTATAAGAATTGACAGCGAAGATAAAAAGATTGGCCTCAGCATAAGAGAATTACACGAAGATATGGAGAAAAAAGAGGTCACGGACTATCTTGAAGGACAGGAAAAGTTTGAACCTAAACTTGAAACTTTGATTGATAATTCGGATTTGAAATCGAAATAAATAATTTCAGGGAGAGGTTATGACAAAGGCTGAACTTATTGAAGCAGTAGCGGAGCAAATCTCGTTTCTAAATAAAAAACAGACTGAATCAGTAGTAAATTGTTTTTTCGAAAACATTAAAAAAGCTCTTGTTGTGGGAAACAAAGTTGAAATCAGAGGGTTTGGCTCTTTTACCGTTCGCCAGAGAGATTCCAGAGACGGTAGAAATCCTTTGACAGGCGATAAAGTAAATGTACCGCCTAAAAAAGTTCCATTCTTTAGAGCAGGTAAAGAGCTGAAAAAACTTGTTGATTCTTCAAAGAGTGACTCGGAATAGCATTTTCTAAAAAGTCAGTTATGTGTTAACTTTTCAAGCAGGGTGAAATTCCCTGCTTTTTTTTTGGGATAATTGAATGAAAATGAAAACGGTGTCTATAGTGGGAAGACCCAATGTGGGCAAATCAACGCTTTTCAATGTTATTGCAGGAAAAAGGAAAGCTCTCACAAGCGATATCCCCGGTACGACAAGAGACAGAATTGACACTGTGGTCTCTATTGAATCCACAAGAGTTATTTTATCCGATACAGGCGGTTATGATGAAAACGATGAAACGCTCAAGGAGAAGGTAAGAGAAGAAACTCTAAAAGCAGTTAATAAGTCGGATATTCTGATATTTCTCGTGGACGGAAAAAGCGGTCTCTTGCCACTTGACAAAGAGCTAGCTCTCATTGTCCGAAAATCCGGGAAGGTCGTCATTCCGGTTGTAAACAAATCTGATGTTAAAAAAGCTGCTGAAAGGGCAAATGAAATTTTCGAATTAGGCTTTGGAGAGTACATCCTCATATCGGCTCAACATAAAATGGGTATTGGGGACCTTCTTGAAAAAATCGAATCGTTTCTCGAAGATGCTCAGCCCGAAAAAGAAGAGGGAATAATTCTCAAGGCAACAATTGTGGGAAGGCCTAATGCGGGAAAATCTTCCATTGCCAACAGCCTTACAGGTAGTGACAGGATAATCGTCAGTGAAATCCCCGGAACGACCGTTGACAGCATCGATATTCTTTTGGAGTCGGAAAACGGGAAAATGATTCTGATAGATAACCCCGGCATCAGAAAAAAAATGAAAATAAGCGAAGACATCGAAAAGGAAAGTGCCATTACCGGAATTCGCACCTTAAAATTATGCGATTTGGCTATGCTCGTCATTGATTCTTCCAAGGGGGTAACTGACCAGGACCTCAAAATAGCAAACCTTATACATAAAGAAAACTGCGGATTCATTCTACTGTGCAACAAATGGGACCTCATTTCCGAAAAAACGGAGAAAAAGGAGTTTATCGATTTCGTGAAAATGCGCCTGGGAAAACTTGACTATGCCATTGTCCTGCCGGTTTCTGCCAAGACGAGTATGGGAATAGACAGAATATTAGGAGAAATGATTAAGCTTTCAGAAAAAATGAAGATGAAAATTTCCACTCCGGAACTTAACAAGTTTCTCGAAT
Organism: uncultured bacterium; assembly: GCA_964549305.1. GTDB lineage: Bacteria > Schekmanbacteria > GWA2-38-11 > GWA2-38-11 > J061 > J061. The sequence goes on along the minus strand of CAZJVM010000002.1, from coordinate 11,869 downwards.
TTATAGAAAAAGAACACCACCACCCTTTGGCATCGGGCAAGATGGTAAAGTTGAAATACATACACCAACTTCCGGCATCAAAACCCTTGTTTCAGATTTTCACTAATTACCCGGAGCGTATCGAGAAAACCTATACTCGCTATATCGAAAATAAAATGCGCGAAGTTTTTGATCTAAGCGGACTCCCCGTGAAATTCAGGTTCAGGAAAAAATAAAAACAGACATTCCCTTCCCGTGCCGCTTCAAAATCTTAGTTCCCGTTCAGCTGAGCAGACCCTCTGAAAACGTATTGGATTCCCGCAGCAACGGTCAAAGCTGCCGTCAGATAAACAAAAACGTCTATCATATATAAAAGAGATTGATTGTAATATGTTTTTGAAAGCAGAGAGAAGAAAATCGTCACAACTTGAACTGCCGTAGTCATTTTGCCTATAACAGACGGCTCAATTAACGGCTCAGAAATAACATAATGGAGAATAGTCACTCCTATAATTATTATCAAATCCTTGCTGATTACCAAGACTGTAAGCCAAACAGGTATAATATCAGGATATTTCAGTGAAAATACTATGAATGACGAAACAAGAAGAAGTTTGTCCGCAAGCGGGTCAAGGTATGTACCCAGTTCAGTTTTCAACCCCCACGACCGCGCTATATATCCGTCTATTCCGTCAGTAATTCCCGCAACACAAAAGATCCAGAGTGACGCCAAGAATTTCCCGTAAAGCAGAGAAATAATGAAAAAAGGAACCAGCAGTATTCTGAAGACAGTTATCCAGTTGGCAAGATTCATATCACATAAAGGTTTTAAACATTACATCTTTCACGCCATTTAAAAAACATCATACCTCAAACCATAAAATGAAACTGCTGAAAGCAAACTTAGTGACTGATTAGAAGTTCCGCTATTTGCACTGCATTTGTCGCTGCGCCTTTTCTCAGGTTGTCGGCAACAACCCATATATCCAATCCGCTTTTGACAGTAATATCTTTTCTGATTCTTCCTACAAAAACTTCATTTTTCCCCGCGGCATGGATGGCAATAGGGTATTCAAGATTACCAACATTGTCCACAACTACTATGCCTGGGAAATTTTCCAGAAGATTCCTTGCCTTTTCCACTGAAATATCTTTTTCAAACTCAATATTAACAGACTCCGAATGGCTCAAAAAAACCGGAACTCTTACGGTAGTTGCCGTTATCGCTATAGAATCGTCTTCCATAATTTTCTTTGTTTCATTTACCATTTTAATTTCTTCCTTCGTATATCCGTTTTCCAGAAAAACGTCTATATGGGGAAGACAATTAAAAGCAATCTGATAGGGAAATTTTTCTGCCTTGATTTCTTTCATATTCAAAATATTTTTGCTCTGTTCGGCAAGTTCATCCATTGCTCTCTTGCCTGCGCCTGAAACAGACTGATATGTCGACACGACGACTCTTTTTATTTTCGCATAATCGTGAAGAGGCTTCATAGCAACAACCATTTGAATAGTAGAACAGTTGGGGTTTGCGATTATCCCCTTATTTTTAAATGCGGCATCAGGATTAACTTCCGGCACTACGAGAGGCACATCGGGGTCCATTCTGAAAGCGCTGCTGTTATCAATAGCCACGGCTCCGCTTTCCGCCGCTGCGGGACAAAACTCAAGACTTCTCGACGCACCAGCGGAGAAAAGGGCATAATCAACGTCTTTAAAAGAATTTTTGTTAAGAACTTCAACGGAAATTTCTTCACCTCTGAATTTGATTTTTCTGCCTTTGGATCTTTCAGATGCCAATAGTTTCAAGTTGCCAACAGGAAAATCCCGTTCTTCAAGCAGGCTTATCATCTCATTTCCCACAGCACCGGTGGCACCTGCAACCGCAACATTAAAATTCCTAGTCATTTTGTTCATTTCTCCTAACATTAAAAAGCATTAATAAGCAGTATCATCTCAGAAACCGCTTCCTGCATCCCAACAATTACAGATCTTGCAACAATACTGTGTCCTATGTTCAGCTCATCGATTTCCGTTATTTCCCTTATTGGAATGACATTTTTATAATCAAGTCCATGACCGCCATTCACAATTATATTCTTGTTTACAGCATATTCTACTGCTTTGGTTATCTTTTCAAGTTCATCTTCCGCGCCTGCGTCAGGCCATTTCTCGGAATACCTTCCGGTATTGATTTCAATATGCGCCAAACCGGTTTCAATTGCTGTATCAATTTGTGAAAAATCAGTATCAATAAACGCACCAACTCTGACATTTTTGTCTCTAAACTTTTTAACCAGGTTTTTCACATTTTCCCTGTTTGAAGAAATATCAAGACCTCCTTCGGTCGTCAATTCATCCGGTTTCTCCGGTACAAGGGTTATGGAATCGGGCTCTATTTCATAAGCAATATTCGTCATATCTTCAGTAACTGCCATTTCCAGATTGAGTTTTGTCTTCACAACCTCTCTCAGCAATTTTAAATCTCTTTCCCGGATATGGCGTCGATCACTCCTCAGATGAACCGTTATACCATCTGCACCGGCAAGTTCTGCGGCAAGAGCCGCTTCAACAGGGTCGGGGACTCTTGAAGCCCTCGCCTGCCTCAAGGTCGCGATATGGTCAACATTAACTCCCAATTTCATAAATTATCCCTTTTGTTATTAAAAAAAGAAAACGGAAGAAAGTGAACAAAAAATGCTGTTATTTGGAACTCTCTATCCTCTTCACGCTAAATAAATTAGGAGATATTTTCAAAACAGAAACTTTTTCCGGTACTTCCACGGATGCTCTCCTTTTATACGCTCTTCCCGCCGGCAAATTTTTCGCGCTCACCAGAATCTTTATATCCACAGGCTTTAAATTATCAAGTAAAATCTCCGGCCCTTTGACCTCCAATGTAGCGCTCATAGGTTTAACATCAACTTTATAATTGTTGTTAACATCTTTGAGGGCGATGGAGATATTTGGGAAAGTTTTATTTATAATATTCTCTTCTACATTTACGCGGATTTTTATCATCCGCGATCCGCTTGTTACTTTTAATTCAGATGCGTTTAAATCCAGAGGAACTTCAAAATTAGACGTCTGCGTAAGCGTTGATATATCGATGGGGTATGTATAAATAGTTTTCATTGACTGAATTACACTTCTTCTTCCCCGCACCTGTACTATGGTTGGGGAGACACTGGCATTGATAAATTTATAGCCCTTGGGTATGGCGCCGCTTATCTTGGGTTTGACGTAAAGCCGCTTTTTTATAAGTTTTTCAATTTTTAAACTTAAAATCGAGGGTACTATTTTTTTGACAACGACATTAGGCAGTTTTTCAAGATCAGCCTCGGTTAAAGGATAAACAAGAGTACCTTCTCCCGCTTCTTTTAAATTAACATTAAAAGACATATTTTCCGACCGCAGGTTAAAAAGGTTCCTTCTAACCCCTCTGAGCCACACCGTCGCATGATCTATTTTCCCATCGGAGACTACAAGAGAATTGGTAAGGCCAGTAAAGTTGACCTTTACGGGAAATCCGAGTTCCGCTTCCTGTTCCACCGTTAAATAGAACCAGAAAAGAACGGCAAAAAGGAGAGAAAAAATTTTCAGCAGAAGATTATTTGATAACCATTTTTTCATTTCTTTTCGCCTTTATCGCCTGTCATTTTAAAAAGCAACTGAAGTCGCTCCCGTAATGAATCTTCAGAAAGATTGCTGTGTAGATGACCTTTTTCCGCAATTGATATGGTTCCGGTTTCTTCGGAAACCACAATTACTACTGCATCTGTTTCCTCGCTTATTCCCACTGCCGCCCGATGCCTTGTTCCAAGATATTTGGATATGTCATTTCTAAGAGTAATCGGCAAATAACATCCCGCAGCAAAAATTCTGTTACCTCCTATTATTATAGCTCCGTCATGAAGTGGAGTCTGCGTCTGAAAAAGAGTTACAATCAGCCGTTCCGTAACCCTGCTCATAAGAATAGCCCCAACCTGAACATAAGGACGTAGTTTTGTTTCACGTTCAAGGACTATAAGAGCACCCGTTCGCTTTTCTGACAAAATCATTACGGCTTTTATAATTTCGCCCATTACCTGCTGTCCCTCGTATTTGAAAAAGGACGAAATGATAGGCCTCTGCCCTACTTCCGCAAGCATTGTTCTGATTTCAGGCTGAAAAAGAATTATTATGGCAATGAGAAGGACTGACCAGAAATGTTCCATTATCCAGTGCGTAGTCGTCAATTCAAAATATTCCGAAAGGAGATAAACAAACCCGAAAAGAATTAATCCGATTACCATTTGAATCGCTCTCGTGCCTTTTATGAAAAGCATCAAACGATAGATTATGAACGCAACTATGAGTATATCGAGGGTATTTTTGAAAAGTTCAATATATGTTATTCCAAAAGGAAGGTCCAATTTATCACCTAAGCATATAATATTTTTTTTACGACTTTAACTGTTCTTACTGTTTCCTTCACATCGTGCGTCCTTATTATACTCACTCCTAAAAAAGCAGCGATACTCGATGCGGCAAGACTGCCCTCCATTCTCTCGCCCGGAGCAAGTTGAAGAATATTGCCTATGAAGCTTTTTCTTGAAACCCCTATGGCAACCGGTTTTCCCAAATCACATATATCTCCGATGTTTTTTATGAGTTTTAAATTATCCTCAGTACTCTTTCCAAAACCTATTCCAGGATCAATAATTATAGAATTTTCTTTTATATTAAATTTTACAGCCATACATATTTTCTCTTCAAGTTTTTTTCTTACTTCCTTGACAGTATCGTCGTATTTTACCTTGTTCTGCATTGTTTCGGGAACCCCCGAAATATGACCGATTATTACCGGACATTGAAGTTTTGCTATGGTTTCACCCATTTTTGGATCAAGGTCGAATCCGCCTATATCATTGACCATATCGGCACCGTTCTCTATGGCGGCACGTGCAACTTCCGATTTATAAGTATCTACGGAAATAATAATTTTGCTTTTTTTTCTCAAACTTCCAATGACCGGCAATACTCTTGATAATTCTTCTTCGACAGAGATTCGCTTGCTTCCGGGTCTCGTAGATTCTCCTCCTATATCGATGATTTCCGCTCCCTCTTCCTCCATTCTGAGCGCTGATTCAACGGCATCTTCCGTATTCCTGTATTTGCCGCCGTCATAAAAAGAATCAGGTGTGCAGTTAATGACCCCCATAACTGAAATATTATTTTTCAGATTTAGGCGCGCGCCACTTTTAAAATCAATAAAAGGTTCCATAATTAATACTTCCTATGGAGTTGGTAGTGATACAAACCGGAAATACCGAAAGAAGCAAACAAAGGAAAAATAACCGGATTAAGCTTTTTCTTACTTCAATAATGGAATTATATTCAAGCAGCAGTTATAACTCCTTCATCATCGCCGTTTACAATTTTATCAATCTCTTTGCTATCGAGGACTTCCTTTTCAAGAAGGGACTTTGCAATTGCGTTAAGAATATCAATTTTTGATAAAAGGAGAGACTTGGCTCTGTTGTAGCATTCCATAACTATATTTTTAACTTCTCTGTCAATGGCAACAGCAGTTGCCTCGCTATAGTCCCTGTGTTTGGAAATTTCCCTGCCAAGGAATATCTCTTCCTCTTTCTTCCCAAAGGTAAGAGGTCCGAGTTCTTTGCTCATTCCCCATTCACAAACCATCTTGCGAGCCATCTCTGTTGCTCTTTCTATATCGTTTCCCGCACCAGTCGTGGGCTGGGAAAGAATTATATCCTCTGCGAGCCTGCCGCCGAGAAGTACGCATATATTATTTCTGAGATATTCAAGGGGATATGTATGTTTTTCGTCAATTGGCAGCTGCTGAGTAATTCCAAGCGCCATTCCCCGGGGAATTATACTCACTTTGTGAATTGGATCTGTTCCCGGAAGAAGTTTAGCGACAAGAGTGTGTCCCGCTTCATGATAGGCGGTAATCTTTTTTTCCTCTTCGCTAATTATCATACTTTTTCTCTCGACGCCCATCAGCACCTTATCTTTAGCATATTCAAAATCAGACATCTGCACTTTTTCCCTGTTTATTCTCGCGGCATACAAGGCGGATTCGTTTACAAGATTTGCAAGATCGGCACCGGAAAATCCCGGTGTTCCTCTTGCTATAATATCAAGTGCCACATTTTCTTCCAAAGGTATTTTTTTTGTATGAACCTTCAAAATGCCTTCCCGCCCCTTGACATCGGGACGTGGTACAACTACCTGCCGGTCAAATCTTCCGGGCCTCAGAAGTGCCGGATCAAGCACATCGGGGCGGTTGGTTGCGGCAACAAGGATGACTCCTTCATTGGATTCGAAACCATCCATTTCCACAAGCAATTGATTCAGGGTCTGTTCCCTCTCATCATGCCCTCCCCCCAGTCCAGCGCCTCTGTGCCTTCCCACTGCATCTATCTCGTCTATGAATATGATACAGGGAGCATTTTTCTTGCCCTGTTCAAAAAGGTCTCTGACTCTCGAAGCGCCTACGCCTACAAACATTTCCACAAAATCAGAGCCGGAAATTGAAAAGAAAGGAACATCCGCTTCTCCCGCTATTGCACGGGCAAGAAGCGTTTTCCCCGTACCGGGAGGACCTATGAGAAGAACACCCTTGGGTATTTTCCCTCCGAGTTTTTGAAATCTATGGGGGTCTTTAAGAAACTCTATTATCTCCTCTACTTCGAGTTTAGCTTCGTCAATACCGGCAACGTCATCAAAAGTAACCTTATTCTGACTCTCATTGAGAAGCCTCGCCTTGCTCTTTCCGAAAGAAAGTGCCTTGTTGCCTCCAACCTGCATCTGACGCATAAAAAATATCCATATTCCAAGAAGAATGAGAAGAGGAAACCACGAAGAAATGAATACCACATACCATGGAGAAGTGGGAGGCGCCAAAGCCTTGATTTGAACATTTTTAAGAGTAAGGTTCTCTATAAGCTTCGGGTCTGCCGGCGCATAAGTTTTAAATTTCGTGTTGTCGGTCAAAACACCTTCAATATCGTTACCCTGTATAGAAACTTTTGCAACCTTTCCGTCATTGACGAGCTGAAGAAATCTCGAATAATCATATTCATTCCCTGCTTCTTTTGACGTGTTAAATGCATTAAAAAGGATTATGGTGAATACTATCAATATAACCCATAGCATTATATTCTTGTAAAACTGATTCATTTTTTCGCCTGAGGCCATAATCAGACACCTTTAAGTAGGTTATAAAAAACTTTTCTCACCGATTTTTCATCATAGAAAAAATATAAAAAAAAATCAACAAATTACTTTAGCTCTTTAATACCGCAAATCCCTTATTGTCCTTGTATGAAACACAAATTTGCTATATAATTATGTTCTGGTCAGTGATTCATTTTTACCGGGGAAGCAAGTGGGAAAATCACAATCGGATAGCGGCAGAAACACAAAGCGCGACATTACCGCGTTGTTTCTTCTCGGATTCGCACTGCTTCTGTCAATCAGCCTTATTTCTCACAGTCCCTCTGACACTACGTGGTTTTCCGCAACTTCTGAAAGCGTAGGACATGGCAAATATAATAACCTTGCAGGTTTAATAGGCGCCGAATGCTCTTCGCTAATGTTTGAACTTTTCGGTTATGCGTCTCTGTTAATGCCGCTTTTTATTTTTCTGTTCAGTTTGTCATTGCTTCGAAATCAAAAAATTGAACATACTTTTTTGAAAACACTGGGGTTTGTTGTCTTTTTCATCAGTCTCTGCACCCTTTTACAGTTTCCTTTCAGAAACAGCAACCTTACAGAATTTGCAAAAGGCATCACTCCTGGAGGAATAATAGGCCTTTATCTCACTGACCCTTCCGAAAGAATGGCAGGTCCTGCAGGCACTTATATTCTTCTTATTTTAACATTTATATTATCTATCTTCATGGTTACCGATTTTTCAATTATAGAAATATTCAGGAAAGCATTTAAAATAACCTCCACTTTTTTCAGGTGGATATCTGACAAAAGCGTGTTGACCTATAATTTTTATAAAACCTGGCAGAAAAAAAAGAAACATTCCGCAGTCATAAAGCCAAAAATCAAGCAGGAACAGGACAAACCCCAGCCGATTATTGAACAGATTGAAGAACATCAGGACGCAGCATCTGAAAATGAAGAGCCCAGGCAGCCAAGTTTTACCTTTATGAAAAACTACACTCTGCCCCCTCTCAACATCCTTAAAGAAGCTCCGAAAGTGGAAACGAAAATAACCAAGCAGGACATCATTCTTAATTCCAAAATTTTGGAAAAAAAGCTTCTTGATTTCGGAATCGAGGGAAAAGTATGCGAAGTGAGGACAGGACCCGTAATAACCATGTATGAATTCGAACCTGCTCCCGGAATAAAAATCAACAAAATCGTCAGTCTGACCAATGACCTTGCAATGGCAATGAAAACCATAAACGTGCGAATCGTCGCACCTATTCCCGGCAAGGGCACAGTTGGAATAGAAATCCCGAATAACAAGCGAGAAAACGTATTTCTCAAAGAAATCCTTCAGTCAGATAGATTTACTTCTCATCCGTCGAAACTCGCTATAGCTCTCGGCAAAGATATTCTTGGAAATGTTGTTGTGGAAGACCTTTCAAAAATGCCGCATCTTTTAATTGCCGGAGCGACAGGTTCGGGGAAAAGCGTATCCGTCAATATGATGATTTTAAGCCTTCTCTACAGAGCATCACCCCAGGAGGTAAAAATGATTATGGTTGACCCCAAGATGATAGAGCTTTCCACATATCAGGAAATACCTCATCTTCTCACTCCCGTCGTAACCAATCCCAAGGAAGCATCCTACGCCCTTCAATGGGCAGTAAGGGAAATGGAAAGAAGGTACAGGCTGATGCAGAGAAAAGGAGTGAGGAATATTACCGGTTTCAACCGTATCATTGAAACAGAAGCAGAAGATGATGAAGAAAGCCCGCTTCCCTATATCGTAATTTTTATAGATGAACTCGCAGACCTTATGATTGCCGCATCACGAACAGTGGAAGACGCTATTCAAAGGCTTTCCCAGAAAGCCAGGGCTGCCGGAATTCATCTTATAATGGCTACGCAAAGGCCATCTGTAGATGTAATTACGGGAGTGATTAAAGCCAATTTCTCCTGGAGAATCGCTCTTCAGGTCTCTGTTAAAATCGATTCAAGGACAATACTTGATCAGAACGGCGCCGAACAGCTTTTGGGCAAAGGCGATATGCTTCTTATGTCTCCGGGATATAACCGTATCTCGAGAGTTCACGGCGCTTTTGTATCCAATAGCGAAGTACAGGCGGTTGTCAACCATATAAAGGCTCAGGCAGTATCTGAACCCGATATGACAGTTTTAATCCCAGTTTCTTCTGATGTTAACGAAGACGCGCAGGAAGAGGAAGACGAAATATACGAAGAAGTCATAAGATGGCTCCCGAAAAGCAAGAATGTTTCCATTTCAATGGTTCAGAGGAAATTCCGAGTCGGATATAACAGAGCGGCCCGAATAATTGAAAAAATGGAAACCGACGGCATAATAGGAGCGGCGGACGGAGTAAAGCCGAGAGAAGTTCTTATTGATGAAACGGAAATAGACATTTTTCTGGAGAATAGAAAAAACAAAAAACCGCCTGACAATGGTGAACTTTTTTAACAAAGCATTCCTGATATACTTTCTTTTTGATTCAACTAATTCCTTAAAACATTACCGAGAGGCAGTTAATGAAAATAGTCAGAGCAACCGCAAATGGAAGAAAGTTTACCGGTATTGTCAAAGGCGACAAAGTCGGGATAAGCGAGGGTTCCTTTTACAATGATTTCTCACCTACCGGAGAATATATCCCCATTTCGCAAATAGAATATCTTCCTCCCTGCAGACCGTCTAAAATAGTGGCAATAGGGTTGAACTACAAAGACCACGCAAAAGAATTCGGTTCAAAACTTCCAGATGAGCCAATGCTTTTTATGAAACCATCAACATCGGTAATCGGACACGGTGATACGATAATCTACCCGCACCAGTCGAAGAAAGTCGATTATGAAGGGGAACTTGCAATAGTAATCGGAGAAAAGTGCAGGAATGTTTCTGAGCAGGAAGCTAAAAAATATGTCGCGGGATTTACCTGTGCAAATGATGTGACTGCGCGCGACCTGCAGAGGAAAGACGGCCAGTTTACCAGAGGAAAAGGATTTGATACATTCGCACCCATAGGACCTGTCATCGAAACAGAACTTGAGCCTGAAAATCTTTCAATAAAGACATTTCTCAACGGAAAAAAAGTTCAGGATTCTTCAACCCGGTTAATGATATTCAAACCCTATTTTCTTGTTTCCTTTATATCCCGCATTATGACCCTTTTGCCTGAAGACGTTATAATTACGGGAACTCCTCCGGGAGTCGGAAGTCTTAAAACAGGCGATAAAGTCAGCATTGAAATCGAAGGAATAGGAACTCTCGAAAATCAGGTTGTGTCTGCGGGATGAAACAAAGGAAAACTATACTATTTCTCCCCTTAAACTATTACTGAAAGCCTTTGTAATTTTTACTTTTACGATACGTCCCTTAAGAGAATCGTCACCCCGAAAATTTACCACCCTGTTCTGCTCAGTTCTTCCCGTAAGATCCGATGCACTCCTCTTGCTTATTCCTTCAACAAGCACATCTCTTACCTGCCCTTCCTCAGCAAGGTTTTTCTCAGCGGAAATCTTCTTCTGAAGCGCCTGAAGGCAAGTCAATCTTCTTCGTTTTTCATCATCAGGCGTATCATCGGTAAGAGTGGAACTTTTCGCCGGAGGTCTGTGTGAGTAGTTAAATGAAAAAAGCGTGTCATACCTTATTTTTTCAACTGCTTTCATCGTACACTCAAAATCTTTTTCATCTTCACCGGGAAATCCGACTATTATGTCTGACGATATCCCCACATCGGGAATCTCGCTTCTCAGATATTCAATCTTCTCCATATAATCACCGCAGGTGTACTTTCTGTTCATAAGTTCAAGAATCTTATCTGACCCCGACTGAAGCGGAAGGTGAACATTTCTGCATACCTTATCAAGCTGTTTTATTTTCTTAACAAGCTTTTCCCCGAAATCCTTGGGATGGGATGTGACAAATCGTATTCTTTCAATTCCATTTATCTCATCAGCCATTGAAAGAAGATCTGAAAAATCGCAATCCATTTTTGAAGGCGAGCGGTAAGAATTCACATTTTGACCCAAAAGCATAATTTCCTTAATTCCGCCTTCAGCAAGCTTCTTCATTTCGCTGATAATATCTTCTGCAGGCCTGCTTCTTTCACTGCCCCTGACAAAGGGCACTATGCAGTAACTGCAATAATTGTCGCAACCTTCCATTATGGTTATAAACGCCTTTACGCTGTCATTTTTCAGAACAGTCAGAGAATTGTCGAACAGTTTGAATTCTGAAGGTGCATCTATTATTTTCTTTCCCTTCCCTGCCCTTCTGACCGCTCTGCCGATGTGGGCAATGGCGCTTGTTCCAAGTACAATGTCAACAGCAGGAAAACGCTTTGTTATTGTTCCTCTTTCTTTTTGCGCCATACATCCGCATACGCCTAAAATGAAATCCCGCTTCTCCTTCATCAGGGAAAGTTTGCCTATCTCTGAATAAACCTTATGTTCTGCCTTTGCACGGACACAACAGGTATTTAAAAGGATTACGTCAGCTTCAAGAGGAGATTCCGCTTCATAACATCCGGTCTTTTCAAGAATCCCCGCAATTCTGTCCGAATCGTGCTCATTCATCTGACATCCGAATGTCTGTATGTAATAAGAATATTTAGTTTTCTCCATCACCTCAAGACCTCACAGGTTCACTCATAAAAAGGATGATGAATATATTTTATTTATAGTTGGATGTCAAAATGGA
>CAZJVM010000001.1:0-110163 GCA_964549305.1 uncultured bacterium | reverse complement strand
ACATTCAGGGCGCCTGCGGCAATTCTTTCCTTCCTTTTGTATTCTGTGTTCAAAGAATCCGAACTTTGTTCCGATGCCATTGCCATTTCGTCATATACACAGCGGTATCCCCCTTTTACAATAGCAAGAGACGTGGCAAGGTCATCCATAAACAGCTTGTCTTCCCTGTGAAAGGGGAACACGGATTTTCTGACCATATAAATCGCTCCGTCAAGCCCTGTACAGGAAGAAAGATTCGTTTCAAGTTTTTTGACCAAAGATTCGTACTTCCAGTAAAGTCCTTCGTTTGCCGATGTGCTTCCCCCTTGCTTAAGAATTATTTTTGCCCCTCCGGCGCATCCCACATTCCTGTTCTTAAAATGCCTTACAAGACGCCTGACCGAATAGGGTGAAAACATCGCATTGGCATCGGTAAGGACGACGAAATCCCCCTCTGCCTCTCTTACGCATCTGTTAATTACTCCCAGTTTCCCTTTCCTTTCGGTAAATTCGATAATTTTCACTCTGTTTCCACCTGCTTCTCTTGCCCTCTCAACGGTTTTATCACCGGAATTGTCCGATGCCACGATAATTTCGACTTTATCCTTTGGATAATCAATACCAAGAGTATTTTTTACTTTCAGGGCTATATGTTTTTCTTCGTTTCGCGCGGGTATAATTACCGTTACCCGTGGCAACTCTTCCTCTTCAATATCGTCTGCGGGGATATAGTTTTTGCCTGTTAAAAAAAGAAGAAGAGGATAAAGTATGTATGAATGAATAATAAGAAATACGGAAAGCCAGAATATAATTTTCATAAAGGCCATATAAGGATTTATTTATTTTTCATCCCGCTCTTTACCGTTGCCGGCTAACCATTTCGTAACATAGGAGCGTCTTATCACCGTTGCAAACCTCGCCAAAAAAGAAAGAGGGAGCATAAGGGCGTAAAAATAGACTATTATCGTTCTTGAGTCGGGATAGATTCCTTCACCAACAAAGGGCTTTATTATCAGATAGTCAGCAACTGATGTAAGCATCATCGCAACCAGTATTCCTATCTCGTTTATCGACGCGCCCGTAGAGGGCCAGAGGCGAAATGCCCACAAAAATAATCTTACCGGCGCCGGATATTCTTTGTTGCTGTATCTGTTGAAAAAATCCTTTTCACTTCCGGGAAACCGCAATTTAACATCTTCGCCTTTATATTTTCCGTAAACAGTCTGCTCTGCGGCGGTAAAAATCATTTTATTAAAATGGTAAAATGTAACAAAGAGTATTCCCGCGATTAGCATCGCGGTATTTCCTTTTTCAATGTAAAGCCCGGCAACGAATCCTCCCATAGCAGAAAAACTTACGACATGATGACCGAGGGCGTCGAGATAAATTCCCTCGTCGGAAAATACCTTTCTGCACCTTGCCATTTCTCCGTCAACACAGTCTGATAAATACCAGATTTGGACAAGCAAACTTCCGAAAAGAGCGCCTGTCATAGACGGGATTATATAGAGTATGCCTCCTGCCACACCGAGAATTATACCTGTCAGGGTCACAGTATTGGCGCTGATTGAAGTTTTTAAAAGAAGCGATGAAAAATAGGGAGATATGCGGCGCATAACAAACCACGCGTAAAACTGCTCTTCTTCCTTTTTTTTCTGGCAGTTTTCCCTGATATGCTTCGCCGTATATGACATATTTATTTTCCGCTCCAGAGTTTTTTCACTGTTTCCGTAGCAAGCTTCTTTCCCACTCTTCTTCTTTCCAATACAGTATATCTTCCCGGACGCGTCTTCGGCGCGTAACATATTGCCTCTATCATCTGTTCGCAACTCAGATTTATCTCTTTGGGGTGAACGGGGAGCCCGACTTGACCGAAAAACTTAATCATTTTTTTATAGTCTTCTCCCTGAAGACAGAGCGAAACAATTATTCCCAATGCCACCTGTTCGCCGTGAAGAGCGGGTGAGTTGAATAACGCGTCTATGGCGTGGCTTATTTTATGCTCCGAACCGCTGCAGGGTCTGCTGTTTCCGGAAATTTCCATTGCCACACCACTCAATATGAGTCCTTCCACAAGGCGCATAATGAACTCATCGGTAAATTTTATTGCTGACGGTGAATTGTTGTTATAAAGAGTATATATTGAATTTGCGGCAGTATGGGCAACTATTGCCGCGTAGTCGTCATACTTTTCACCTTTTCTTTCCGCTGCCCTTTTCCAGTCGTTGACTGCCGGGATATTGGAAAGGAGGTCACCTACACCTGAAGATGTGCTTCGCCTGGAAGCTTTTTTAACAATATAAAGTGGAACAAAAACTCCCATTGGAATGGACGCGCCTAAACTCAATGTCATGTCGCCTTCCCTTATTATTGAAACAGGCGATGAGATACCGTCATGAGATATCTGAGTGGGAATACTGAAAAAGGGAATCCTCGCCATTGACGCGGCGAGTTTTGCCACATCGAGAATCTTTCCGCCACCTGTGCCCAATATGACATCAGGCTTGAATTTTTTTGACAGGGAAACAAGGTCGTTGACAGTATCCTTTGAATTGTCTTCATAAACCGCAATATCGCCTTTCCTTCCCGTTGACAATGCCGGGAAAAGGCGCCTTGCAATTCTGTTCAAACTCCCCTTCCCCGAAACAAGAAGAAAACGGCGGTGAGAATGCTCGTTCAATACATCTCTGAGCTCATTTGCGAGTTCAGAAAAATTAGATGCAAATTTCAGGTGAGAGGGAACAGAAATTTTTCTAAGATACATCTTTCTGATTATTTCCCTTTATTTCTTTAATAATGATTTTTGCCTTTTCAAGGTCTTTAAAATCATCGATTTCCGTCCAGGGTTTGTTCCCTGTGGAAACGGTGAGAAGCGATATTCTGTCACACACCTTGTGTAGGGCATCTTCGTAATATTTGTCAGTTTCTCCATTATAAAGCATTCTATCGGCTTCATCAAAAAAAATCTCCCTTCCCTCCCCCTTTAAATGAAGAATACCTATGTATTCGCCGTAACTTTCTTCGGGAAGAAGCCATTTGCCGATTTCAGCGATTTTGCCGTCACTATTCTTATCGAGGCGGATTTTCATCTCCTCTTGCGCGAGCGCTTTGAAATTATCAACAACAAGAAAGGAGTCCGGAAGACCATTGAGAGCATTTACGGCGTTCCTTAAAATCGACGGATGATAAAGAATGTCCGAGTTTAACAGAATAGTTTCATCATCAAACATCTCCCTGGCTATAAAAACGGAATGAAGGTTATTTTTAGACGCATACTCCTCATTGTAAATGAAACTGAAGACACCAGCGCTTTGGCCGAAATTTTCTATGATAAACGGTTGAATCGTTTCCTCTCTGTATCCTGTCACAATTGTTATCTGATTTACGTCGGTTTCTAAAAGCTGCTCGATGGAATAATAAAGCAGAGGCTTTCCTCCAACGTCCACAAGGCATTTTGGTTTGCTTTCCGTGAGTGGCATAAGGCGCTTGCCCAGACCCGCGGCAAGGATAAGAGCATTTTTCATAATATTGAGTCCTTTATCTTTTGATTAATTCACAAGGTATAGTTTGCGCGGGGCTTTTGTGTCAAGAAAGTTTTAGAAAAAGAGGATAAAAAGACAGCGTTTCGATCTTCGACTCAATAAAAAAAGCCGGGGTGTTAAGCCCCGGCTTTGAACTGCCTGATAAAAACTCCTAATCTCAGTCGCAGAAATTAGGGTCAAGAGGATTTAAACTGTCAATCCACGCCGCTATGTTAGCTACATCCTGCGCAGGGACATTTGTAGGTCCCGGAGGCATAGCGCCTGTAGATATTTCCTGATAAAGGGTGCTTGCCGCGGAATTTCCCGGAACGATAACCGGCCCGAAATCGCTTCCTGCCTGAAGGTTATTGCAGTTCTGCAAATTCAATCCTGCAGATGAACCGTGACAGCCAACGCAGAATTTATCGAAAACCAGCTGCACGTCACAGGCATAACTCAGGCCGCCACCTGCCGAGGCAACATCTATCTGCACAGTTGCCTCTGCCGTTGCGCCTCTGTTATCCCACACTTTTACTGTTGCAAGGTATGTTCCGTCGCAATTGTATGAATGCGTCGGATTTGCCGCGTTGCTTGTCTTGCCGTCACCGAAACTCCACTTGTAAAAATCGACGGTGCCGTCGCTGTCCGAAGCAGTTGCCGCAAAGCTTACCGAAAGAGGTTCGGTACCCGTTGAAGGCGTTGCCGTTGCAGTTACCGTTGGAAGACTGTTCGGTGTTGTCGCAAGTGTCAATGTATTGATGAGTATCTGAACTATGTCTGCCGTATTTGCTTTTGAAGCTTCGTCAGTTATCTCTTCATTAACTTTCTCCAAAAGCTTATTGGCATTTTGAAGCGCTTTTAAAAGGTCCTTTGTTTTTACATCGTCCTTGGTCCACTTAGCTCCGTGACAGCTGTAGCAGGAAGGACCTAAGTCTCCCGTAAGGTCCGCGCCGTGGCATGCAGCGCAAACTTCTTCGGCATAAAACATTTCAGGCCTATGGTAAAAGCCGTCATTGCTTACCGTATGATGCCCGTCGGCGCCTCCCGGTATTCCTCCGCCCACATTGTCATCATCATCTTCTTCATCATCGTCATCATCTGCTTCTTTTTCCTTGTGCCTTAATTTCTTTCCTGTCTTGTCGAGAAGTTTGAGAAGCGTTTTCCTGCTTTTATTACCTTTAAGAGATGATGAGGGAATGTCATTAATGACGTTTCTCAGACCGTTAACCTGCTCTTCCATACCCGGTGTATAGATTTCCACTGTATTAAGAAGAGTCGGTCCCGGCGAAAGGTTAAAGCCGCCCGTAATCAGGGCTCTGCCGTCATTGAGAAGCACTCCGCTGAATTCATCTCTTCCGTCATTCATAATTCCGGAGAGTTTCCACTCTTCCGTGTCGGGATTGAATATTTCAGTGGTTGGCTGGAAAAATGTCTGATGCACGGCGCTTGTGGAAACACCGCCGGCAATAAGTACGGTCCCGTCAAGAAGAAGCTGACCGCCGATATCGATGCGCTGTTTGAACATCGATGCCGTAGGAGTGAACGTTTGCGTTACGGGGTCGTAAATTTCACATTCAGTCGTAATGATTCCGCCTCCCTGCGCGGCATGTGTCGGGTTGTAGTATCCTGCCGCAATAAGTACCCTTCCATCTCTCATTTTTGTTGCCGCCTGCGCGAGATGAGAGAAGTTCATAGGTCCCACGGCTGTAAAGCTGTCGTCAGATGGGTCATATATCTCCGCAAGGTTGGTGGGATAACGGGTACTCAAACCGTTTGAACCTCCGGTGATGAGAACCGTTCCGTTATCAAGAAGCGTGTTTGTATGGGCAAGTCTCGGAGTTGTCATATTACCCACAAGGGAAAATGTTCCTGTTGAAGGATCGTAAATCTCACAGGAGTCGATGGGCATCTCGGCACTCGTGCTCGTCGCGTCGCCGCCGCCAGCTATAAACACCCTGCCGTCTGGAAGAAGAGTTGCCGTATGGCTTCTCCTGGGAACATTCATAGAACCT
Source organism: uncultured bacterium (assembly GCA_964549305.1). Taxonomy (GTDB): domain Bacteria; phylum Schekmanbacteria; class GWA2-38-11; order GWA2-38-11; family J061; genus J061. The sequence goes on along the minus strand of CAZJVM010000001.1, from coordinate 104,651 downwards.
GTCAATGTCCACGTGTCCGTTGAAGGGTCATAAAGTTCGGCGCTGGTCAATACCGGGAACGGTCCGCCCCATTTAATTCTTCCGCCTGCAACAAGTACCTTCCCGTTATTCAGAGTAGTTGCCGTATGAGACCATCTTACACTGTTCATAGGCGCGGCAGGTGTCATTGTGTTTGCTGCGGGATTGTATATATCCGCTGTGTCTGTTACTCCGCCAAGAAAATGGGCGCCTCCGGTGAGCAGCACTCTGCCGTCATTCAGCTTTGCGGGTCTGTGTATGAATCTGTTGCTCGTCAGCGCGGGACCTAAAATGAAATCGCCCCGTTCGCAGGAACCCGCGGCGTTACCTATAATATCCGGAGTGTTTCCTATGATGTCGTGGCATTCCACACACGCGGAGGGAGCACGGCATACTGCATCACTCATATAGATGTTCGCGAGTATTCCCCCGGCGCCAATAATGATGATACAGCAAAAATACATCCATAGCGTTTTGTTAAAAATAATTCTTTTCATGTCTGTTTCCCGCTCCTTTAATCTTTAAAGTTAACTGCGTTAAAGATTAGCGCATAATCCAGTTTAAATTGTTATCACCTCCCTCCTGATTTAAAGACTTGAATAGCTGTCTATTGGCAGTCATATACGTGATAAATATGCTCTTGAAAGAAGGCGTATTCAACCAGAATATTGCTATTTTTTTTGCTGAATATTGCTTTCAGAAAAAGCCGGGGAAAGGGATAAACGATTAAAAACCTGATATTAATTATTTGTCACAAGAAGACTGCCAAGACCTAAAAGGGGAGAAAATTGCCCGACAGGGCCTTTTTTCTATATTTTCCGGGGGATATATGTTCGGATTCCTTGAAAAGATTTGTAAAATGCGAAAGTGATAGAAAACCGACCTCAAAGGCAATATCCGATATTGAAGTTTTTGTTCCGCTCAGAAGTTTTTTTGCCTTCTTTATTCGAAGGTGGTTAACATAGTTGCTGAATGAAACGCTCTCGATTTTTTTGAATGTGCGGCAAAAATGGTATTTACTCATACAGGCAACCTGCGCCGCGGTTTCAAGATTGATTTCAGTATCGTAATTCTTTTCTATGTATTCCTTGGCGTTATCTATCCTTTCGTCAACGGGAAAGTCTTTACGGGACTGCAAATATCTCCGCAGGAATGAATCAGCGGAATTGCCCCTGAATTCGTTTTCTTTCTTTTGCCGTAGGTGAATCAGATTAATTCTCTCTACTACCTCTTTAAGGTTTATATCCTTTCTGAAAGACTGCTCAAGAATATCTCTGACACCCAATCTGAATAGCAGGCACATATCTATCTTGGAAATCTTTTCACACAACACGATGATTGTTTCACCGGAGAAGATACCGGTGCATCTTCTTATAAAGGCAACATTTTTATCGCTTATTTTTCTGAAATGAAAAATGACGATAGAATATTCATTGTCAGTTTTATCCCTGAGAAAATCTGACCGCTTTTCATAAAAATGAAAGACGCATTTGTCTTTTAAGGCGTTAATCTGAGGGGTGAAACGGTTAAAGCATTCTCCAAGGACAAGAATATTTAGTTTGTTTTCCTTTCTCATTTTTTCCCTGCCGAAAAGATATGAATTATCTGTTTTCAACGGCGCAATGAATGGAAAAACAGGAATATCTTCTTTTAGATTGTAGCTGAATGGGAACGGGAATATTTCATATTTTCTCTCTTGTGTAACATCTTGCAATTTTTATGCCAAAAGTGCAACCTTTTGATTTTTCGAGCTATTATCGGCAATACAATAAAAAGCGTATTCAAAAAGTGTTTATTTTTTCGACATTTTTCAGGAAATAAAAGCAACTCATTGATTTATCGAAGGAAAAAATGTTCAGATTTCCGACAGTTGTAATCCGCGTTTAAAGAAGCGTATTAATGACAAAAAAACAATAATGAATTCCTGATAAATTTCTATCCCTTATATCCTATTTTCAGAATTTCATATTCATATTTGCCACCGGGCGCGTTGACTTCAACTACATCACCTTCCTCCTTTTTGAGAAGCGCCCTGGCAATAGGAGAGTTGATTGAGATTCTCCCCTCTTCGATATTTGTTTCATACTCTCCAACAAGAGTATAAGTTCGTTTTTCGTCGGTTTCCACATTTACAAGGTTTACAGTGGCGCCGAAAAGCACTGCATCTGAATCTACTTCCCCCACATCGATAATCTGCGCGCTGCTTATGGCTGTTTTTAATTCCGCCATTTTCCCCTCTATAAATGACTGTTTCTCTTTTGCGGCGGCAAATTCCGCGTTCTCACTTATATCGCCATGCGCTCTTGCCTCGGCTATATCTTTGACATTTTGAGGTCTTTCGACTTTTTCTAACTGCTCAAGTTTTTTTAAAAGCTCATCATAACCCCTGCGTGTTATAGGATTTCTCATTCCTTACAGTCTCCCTTCAAATTCTAAATTGTTAACGAATATTCTCAAAATACTTCCCTTGCCGAATTTCGCTCAGGAAGAGCCGAGATAACTCTCAACTATTTTATCGGGCGCGTCTATTTCTTTTACCTCTCCCTTTTCAAGCCAAATCGCCCTGCTGCAGAATTCCTTAATCATTTCCATATCGTGTGTTACAAACACTATGGTTTTCCCCTCTTCAACAAAAACCTTTACTTTATCCATACACTTTTTTCTGAACTCAGCATCTCCAACGGAAAGCACTTCATCCACTATAAGCACGTCCGCGTCAACATGCGCCGCAATGGCAAAACCAAGACGCGCTTTCATTCCCGACGAATAGTTTTTAACCTGAAGGTCCAGAAATTTGTCAAGTCCGGCAAACTCCACTATGTCGTCAAAGCGTTCCCGAATCTGATGAAGTTTCAGTCCCAAAATCGCGCCGTTGAGAAAGATATTTTCCCTCCCGGAAAGTTCCGACCTGAATCCCGCACCCAGCTCAAGAAGCGCCGAAACAGAACCTTTGGTGGTTATTTCACCCTCATCGGGTATGAGAGTTCCGGCTATCATCTTTAACAGAGTGCTCTTTCCGGCTCCGTTTCTTCCTATTAATCCAACGATTTCGCCCTTTTTAACAGAAAACGATACATTCCTCAGCGCCCAGAAATCTTCTTTCCTGTCATTGAATCTGAACAGGGTCAAAACAAGAGAGCGCACAGAACCCGCTTTCTGCTTTATCTTATGGTTTAGAATAAATTTAACCCCCAACCCATCTGTCTTGATTGCAATATTGTTATCCATAGTTTTATATAAATTTAAGCATAAGTCTTTCGTTCTTCAAAAAGAAGAGCAATCCGAATATATATATTGCCCCCACCATAAAAAAAGCGAAAACAATGTATATAGCGTGGGGAAAAGGTTTGCCGAGGAGCACAGCGCGGTATGATTCTATTATTACTGCCATTGGATTTAACATATAATAATCGCGGATTGACTCCGGGACTTTTGAAGACGGATAAATCACGGGAGTGGCATAAAACCAGAATCTCATAAAAACTGACTGCAGTCGCTGAACATCTCTAAAAAGAACATTAAGGTTTGAAATAAACAAATTCAGTCCGTATATAAAAAAGAAGTGAAGCACAAGCACAAGAGGGAAAAAGATGATATTCGCCGTAAGATGTATTTTATAATAGATTATGAATACGAGTAAAATGGCAAGACTCAGTATATACTCAATCATTCTCGACAGAACATCCGCAAGTGGAAATAACTCCCGCGGCATTTTCACTTTTCTAATAAGGTTATAGTTCCTCGTGAGAGATGAAACAGCGGTAGTCGTGGACATCTGAAGAAAATTCCAGGCGAGAATTCCCGTTAAAAGAAAAACCGGATAGTTTTCAACTTTAAATCTAACTACAATGGAAAAAACAAAAAGGTAAATGAGCATCGTAAGCAAAGGTTCCAAAAGCGACCAGAAGTAACCGAGCACGGAACCCATATATTTTTCTTTAAGGTTGGATACAACTATTATGCGAAGCAAGTCCCTGTACCTGGACATCATCTTAATTCTATGAAATATCCTGTCTTCCAATATCTATCCTGCCAAAAATTGATTATCTTTATTATAGTTCCGGAAAAGGCGGATTCAAAATATATAACTGAATTTTATAACAGCAATTCTCTTTACAGTCAAAGCAGTTTTAAAAACAAGGGGAATGTACAATCATTTACTGGATGTATCCGAGGGATTTTAGTACATCTGTTTTTTTCTTTGACATTTTTCCTTCGAAAAGCTTTGCGGGAGGATGATTATCCTTCCATTCATCGAACAAACCCAAAAGTTCTTCTACCACATCAGGATGCTCACTGGCCACATTCTTTTCTTCAAATATGTCATTTGCCGAATCGTAAAGTTCATTACCCTTTACCTCGTTTATTATGAGGCGCCAGTCTTTTGTGGTGACCGCATATTCCGGAGCATTGACGAATGCAACGGGATGACCGGAATAAGGCCTTTTTTGGGCAAAGAGGGCTTGTTTCGGAGCATATTCTTCGTCCCTGAGAAGCGACGCAAAACTTCTTCCGTCAAACTTATACTTACCCCTGATTCCTAACAATTCAAGTACCGTTGGAGCGATATCAACGCTTTCCACTAAATCATCGAATACGTCATTTCCCTTTATTTGCCCTTCCCACTTAATTATGAGCGGTATATAGGTCTCACCGAAGTTAAGGGTTTCGCCATGGTCGAACACAAAGCTGTATTTTTCCTGCAACTCCCCCATAACATCACCGTGGTCCGCGGTGATTATTATCAGAGGTCGTTCAGAGGAATCGGGTATCTTATTCTCGAGATATCTGACAAGTTTCGTAACATATTTGTCCGTATATGAAATTTCACCGTCATACATGGAAACTGTATAAGCAAGTTCATCGGGCTTATATTTATTCTTCTCCTTTATAAATGACCTTTTGGTAGGTCTTGTCTCATATCCCTTGAATCCTGAATTGAACTTCTTCCGGTAAGGTGCCGGAGGTATATATGGCCAGTGCGGGTCCCAAAAGTGAACAAAGAGGAAAAAATCCTTGTCGTAGTTTTTGTCTATCCAATCCTTTGCCCTTTTGAAGGCGTAATCCGCGACAAATATTTCGCGCCTTTTTGCCCTGTGTTTTCTCGTTCTCGGATAACTTTCATAATCGAACTCCGGCCATCCCAGTTCTTCCGCGGCAAAAAGGGTTCTGCTCGTAATTGCGGCAGTGGTAAATCCATTTCTTTTTAAAATAGACTGCAAAAAATCAAGATTAGGATTTGTTATCTTATCACCGTTTTTTAAAAGTCCGTGCGTCCTCGGATACGTGCCTGTGAGGATAGATGTGTGTGATGGTTCCGTAGTAGATACTTCACTGTAAGTTCTGCTGAAAACCACCCCTTCTTTTCCGATTTCCCTCAATCCGGGAGATGTATTTTTTTCATAGTCATACCCACCAACGCTCAGATGGTCCGCCCTTGTCGTATCCATTGTAATTAAAAGAATTCTCCTGTGATTTTTCGACGCGTTTTCCACAATTTTTTTATTTTCAAAATGCTCCGCGGCAAAAAATGCAGACAATGAAAATACAGAGATGAAAAACAACACCACGGCAGGATAGTAACTTCCTCTTATTAGAAGACGCGGAACAATTAGCAGAACAAATAGCGATACGACGACATATAATATAGCATCTGTCACGGAAATCGAGCCGATTGGCTCGATTCTTATAAAAGAAACATTCCTGAATACAAGAGCGAATCCGAGAAATGCTCCGCAAATCAGGAATGCGGAAATTTTTTCCGTTTTTACGACAAAAGAAGACAATGCCGACATTGAAAAACCTATGAGAAAAGAGGGAAGAGAATAGTAAAGGATAAGCGTCAATATTCTCGCTCCCCGCTCATTCCAGGACGCAGTTATTGGAGTAAAGACAGTAAGTCTCAATGTTTCGGGATCAAAAAACGCGTCATAAAGCCCGAGAATAATGCCGGCGCAAAGAAAAATCGATGCTCCGGTAAATAGGAAAGATATTTTATTTTCAAGGGTATCTTTTGGAAAAAAGAAGAGCTTTTCGGCTATAAGCGATGCGACTTTCCCTCTCCAGACAGACATATTTCCGGCAAAGAGAACAATCGCAATAGATTTGAGCAGTAAAGCTGCAGTTATAACTATCCGCATTCCGAATAGTCTGACTACCGTTTTTCCCTCTAAAACCGTGTATAACAGCACAACTGCCAGCAAAAGAAGCACGACGGCAAAAAGAGCGCCCGGTATTTTCTTCACCTGATTATTCCTTAATTATAAAGCAAAACAACCTGTCTTAATTGACCTTAAAGGGAAATTTAAGATTGCTAAAATACTCTGAATAAAATTTAAAAGCAATACGCTTTTTATATCTGTTGCGCCGCTCAGCGCAACATGGGGCTTCCTTGACATTGGAGCAATATTGCGTTTTAAGAATAAAGGAATTTTTTAACCAGAATGTTATTGAGGAGTTTTTATGAATTTCAGAAAAGTTTTTTCCGGCATACTCAGCACCGCCATTATTATTCTGCTTGCATCGGCAATTTACGTATATTTTTCCGGAGGGGGAAAATACATCATAGGCGGCATAAAGATATCCTTGACTACGGTTATTTCACCCCTTACCTATGCGGCGCTTTGCCTTTTTCTTTATGCTATTGTTAAGCCCTCAAGGTCAACTTTCGATGGTTTTGCCGAAACAATCGCAAATCTCTGTGTAAAAGACTCGGAGTCGAAAAAAATATTTTTCTATGCCGTAATTATATTTTTGCTCGCGGGGATTTTTTTGGGAGTGAACAACTACGGAACTTCATCAATCGTTTCCCAACACATAACAGATTTCAAAACAGCATCGCAGTCATACGGCGAACGCCTTTCGAATATAGAAGTGCTGGTTCTTTTTTACGGCACTTTCTCATTTTTAGCAGGAGTGCTCGCGTATTTTATTTTCATATTGGGAGAGAAATATTTCTTCCGTGAAGGATTTAAAAACCCCCTTCTTCTTTTATTTTCATTATCCGCCCTTGTTTCAACGGTTGTCTTAAACAACGCGCCCGATGTATTTAAAATAATAAAATCAAAATCGGAAATCATCCCATCGAATTGGGATATTGTTGTTTTTACGGTGCTGATATTTCTCATTTTTTACTGCATACCGCTTTTTTCAGCAAAGAGGGATATGTCAAAAACAGCGTTGTCTGTCTTTTTATCGCTAATTGTCTTTTTGATTTATCCTTCGCTCGGATACCTGAGTGTAAAATCAATAAATAACGAACTCAATAAAAACCACAGGCGCGTTATTCTGATAACTATCGACACAACTCGCGCGGATCACTTGTCCTCTTATGATTACTCTTACGAAACAACGCCCTTTATTGATTCGGTAGCAAAAAAAGGCGCCCGTTTTATCAATGCCTATTCCCAAATACCGACGACTGACCCTTCACACACATCCATACTGACGGGAAAATATCCGAGAACGCACGGACTTCTAATGAATGCGGCAGTCCTTCCGCAAAAGGGAATCCCCTCGCTTCAGGAATGGTTCAAAAAACAGGGATATGCAACTGCCGCGGTTACCAGCAGAGTGTTTCTTGATCCGGGACGAATGGGAATGCCTGGATTTGATTATGTGAATGTTCCTACTCCGAGAAAAGAAAACACAAGGAGAGCCGATTTCACTTACAAACGCGTAATGAAATGGCTGAAGCAAAATTACTACAAAGACATTTTTCTTTGGGTGCATTTTTGGGACCCTCACGACGAGTATGAACCCGTTGCACCTTATAACAGAAAATTCAATGACGGTTACAAGGGAAAATACATAAGAACAAAGGACAAGCACGGATTCTTCGCCGACAAAAACGTAAGGTATTCAGATGAGGAAGTTAAATACATCACTTCGCTTTATGACGGAGAAATTGCCTATGTTGATACTTACATTGAAAAACTTTTTAATTTTTTTGAGGAAAATATTCCCGACGGAGTTGAAAAACCTCTGTTTGTCATAACTGGTGATCACGGAGAAACCCTTGGTGAAATTCAGGACACTCACCACTATGCTTTCAGGCACGCTAAACTCGTACGATACGGATCTATTCACGTGCCTTTAATAATGAAATGGGAAGGAGTTATTCCCGAAGGACAGGACTTAAATCAGGTAGTGGAATCCGTTGACATTGCGCCTACCATAATGAGTCTCGCATCAAATGGCGCAGAAAATTTTAAAACCGACGGAAAAAGCTTTGCGGGACTTCTTCTCGGTCAGTCTGACTGGAAAAGAGATACTGCATTTGCACAGAGGAGATTATATACCGAACCGATGAAAGGCACCGAATTCCTTAACGCAAGAGAATACGGAGTTATGACTGACAAATGGTTTCTTGTAACAAATGAGATGCTCGGGACAGAACTTTATAATATAAAGGATGACCCTCTTGAGCAGAATGACATATCTTCAAAAAACAAAAATGTCGTAGCTGACCTTATTAAAAGACTCGAAGAATGGAAAAAAGAATTTCCCGAGATAAAACCATTCACCGGAGAAATATCAAAGGAAAAAACAAAAGCTTTAAAATCCCTGGGGTATTTGTGATAATATGTTTGCCGTGCAGGTCGCCATTACATTTATGTTGACATCACTTTATTTTTTCTTGAATATTCACTCCTTCAATATTTTTTTTCCTCTTCGGAGTAATTAACGATATGCGGAAAATTTTTGTAAAGATTTTGAATATATTTATTGTCCTTCTTCCCGTTGCGGCAGTCGCCGTCTATTTTACGGGAGGATGGAAATTCTCTCTGTTGTCAGTTCGCTTCAATATCAATTCCGTGCCGAGAATTATTAATATTTTTTTAATTCTTTTTATTGTGAAAGCTTTATTCAACGGAAAGTCATCCCCTCTTGAAGGAATTTTGAAAAATGTATCGTCTTTTTTTGACCGCAGTGACAATGAGAAAAGCTTTCCATTTCTTTTCGTGCTTTTTACCTTTGCATTGTGGGGTGTCATTCTCGGTATCTGCGACGGATTGTTCGAACCGCTTAAACTCATACAAACTCTTTCCACACCATTGCCTGCAACGGGAATGGAAAGAATTTCAAGGATAGGCACTCTCATCATATCTTATGGATTTGGAAGTTTATTGTCGGCAATTACACTGGCATTTTTTATCTCGATTTTAAAAAATAAGTTAAAGCAGAGTCTCCCCGCAAATCCCATAAGCTTTGCCTTCTATGTGTCGGGGGCAATCGCTATCAGTATTCTTTTGTCTTCAAAAAGCGCGCTAAACCTTCTTTCCCCCGAACATTTCGGGCCTTTAACGCTGTTTGACTGCATTTCGTATGTTATTTTCTCATTTATTCTGTTTTATTTTATTCCAAAAGCCATTTTACGGAAGAAGCCATCGAAAGCGGTAATTCCGCTTCTTGTCGCCGTGGTATTATCCGGTTTGTATATCTTTCCGGAATATCTTTCCAATGATAAATATGCCGAAGAAATGGAAAAACCCCACAGGCGGGTTATTCTAATTACCATAGATACAACAAGAGCAGACCATCTCGGAATTTATGGCTATCAGAAAGACACAACCCCTTTGCTTCAGAAACAGGCCGATAAAGGCGTTGTTTTCCTGCGAGCATACTCACAGATGACAACAACGGACCCAAGTCACACAACAATTCTTTCCGGCGTATATCCTCGCACTCACGGACTGTTAAAAAACGGTATGCCGCTGAGCAACGGAGATATTGATTTTCTGCAAAGTTGGTTTAAAAAACAGGGGTATACTACAGGGGCAATTACAAGCAGGGCATTTCTCGATCCGGATTTTATGGGACTCCCCGCTTTTGATTACAAAAGTGTTCCAAATTCAAAATTCAAGACAAAGAGAGGCAAGAAGTTTAAATATGACATTGCCACAGGCACTTATAAAAGAGCGAAGTTTTGGATAGACCGCAACCTTGACAAAGATATATTTCTATGGGTTCATTTTTGGGACCCTCACGGTTCATATGTGCCTCCCGCGCCCTATAATTCAAAATTCAATGAGGGATATAAAGGGCGATACCGATATTACAAGGAAATCTTTCCCGGTTTCGCGAAATTCAGAGAAGAACGCTATACTCAAAGTGAAATCGAATACATCACTTCCCTTTATGACGGTGAAATCGGATTTACAGATGTTTATGTTTCAAAACTTATTGATTATATTGACGACAAAATTCCGGCAAATCTCGAAAGGCCTTTTTTTATCGTAACTTCAGACCACGGAGAAACTCTCGGAGAAATACAGGAACAGAGAGGATATGCTTTTGACCACGGAAAAATTCTTACCTACAGTCAGATGCACGTACCTTTGTTTTTCCTGTGGGAAGGTGTTATCCCCGCAGGCAGACAGATTGACAACATCGTAGGATTGGTTGACATAGCGCCTACTATCGCTGAACTCGTAAATGAGAAAAATCAGTTCTCTTCGGATGGAGTCAGTCTGAAAAATATTTTAACAGGCAGCGATGACAGCGAATTTAGCAGGAATTATATTGTTTCTCAAAGAAGACTCATAGATAAAGAGACACCATCAAAATACAAATTTCTCAATGCACGTGAATACGCTGTAATAAAAGATAAATGGTGTCTGAGGATAAATGATGTCCGGGGAAACGAGCTTTACGATATTTCGAAGGACCCCCTTGAAGAGAATAATCTTTACAATGATAAAACGGAAATCGTAAAAGGACTTCTTGAAACCCTTGAAGCATGGAAAAAAGAATTTCCCGAAACAAAAATCAAGGAAAGCGCGATGACCGGCGAAAGCGCAAAACTTTTAAAGTCTCTTGGTTATATTCAGTGAAGAATTTTAAAATATACTTATTGGCATTCGTTTTTATATTCGTAGCTATCCAGTTTGCCTGTACCGATAAAAAAGAAAATAAAAAGGCGGCGAATGATTACAATGTAATAATTATAAGCATAGACGCCCTTCGCCCCGACCATATGTCGGCATACGGATACGAAAGGGAAACTACCCCGAATATCGATGAGTTTTTCAAAAAATCCATTGTGTTCAAGCACGCAGTCACCGTTTATCCGAAAACGGCATCGAGTATGACATCTATGCTTACGGGTTTGTATCCGTCACACCACAAGGTAAGGCGCAATGCAAAGGACAAACTCAGCAAAAACATAAAAACACTGCCTGAAATTCTACATTCTTACGGCTATACAACTGCTGCATTTATAAGTAATGTTGTTCTGAAATCAAAGCTTCTTGGGCTTAATCAGGGGTTTGATGTCTATGACGAAAAACTCGAAGAAAAGGAACTTAACAGAAATTTAAGAGAAAGAAGCGCAAGCAACCTTGTAAAACCCGCTATTAAATGGATTAGATACAACAGCGAAAAAAAATTCTTTCTATGGATTCACTTTATAGACCCTCACGGCCCCTATACACCACCAAAACCTTATGATAAAAAGTTCAAATCGAAAATAAAGAATAATATAGACATAGAGCTTATATCCACATATCAGCGTCTCAAAAATATACACAATGCTAACCGGTACATCGATTTCTACGACGGAGAAATTGCCTTTATGGATGAAAATGTGGGAAAACTCCTTGCTGCAATCGAAAAAAATGTCACAAAAAGAAAAAATCTCATCATTTTTACGGCAGACCACGGAGAAAGCCTCGGCGAGCATAATGATTATTTTGAGCACGGAAGGCGAGTTTATGATACCTGCCTCAGGATTCCCCTTGCGATTAATCTCGATGCTGAAATTCCAAAAAACATAGTCAATGACAAGAATCAGGTGGCAATTATCGACATTACACCCACTATTCTCGACATTCTCAATATAAAGGTGGCAAACAAACTCGACGGTGAATCACTTTTGCCTCTTATGACCAATAAGAACAAATACACAAGAGAATATCTTTTCCCTGAGGTGCTCAATCAGTACAAACCAAAAACCGTTCCAAAAAATGTTTATTCTTTCAAGGCAATCAGAAACAAAGACTGGAAATTCATTCTCTCATTTGATAAATACGGCAAAATTTTAAGTAAGGAATTATATAACATAGGGAAAGATTATTCTGAAGAAAGGAATCTCGCGGGCAGCACAATGGACAAAACAGAAAGTAAATTAAAATCTATTCTTCTTAAAAATATTGAAAAAGAAAAAGATAACATATTTGGAAAGTTTTTAGGATGGCTGGAAAAGAAGGAAAGCAAAAATCCCGAACCTGAAATTACTCAAAAGGACTTGGAAGCACTTAAAAGTCTTGGATATATGAACTAAAATGGCTGAAATAAAATATTCCTATAAAGATGTTAAATCGACATACAAGGATGTTGACGCATTTTGGACGGTTTTCGGAGTTGATCCTTTCGTAACACCTCTGATTTATTTGTCAGCAAATTACACCAAACTATCGCCTTCTTTTTTTACGGGCTTTGGAATGTGTCTTTCTATCGCTTCGTTTATCTGTTTTCTGCAGGGAGTCCAGCCATATCTTATCGCAGGCGGAATTCTTTTCGAGCTTGCTTTCTGGTGCGACTGCATAGACGGAAAACTTGCCCGCCTTACGGGAAAAAGCTCTCCGGGAGGCGCTTTTTTCGAACTTCTTCTTGACCAGGGCAGAATGCTTCTCGTTACAATGGGAATCGCATACGGACAGTTTCGCTTAAACGGTGATTACAACATTCTGATTATGGGTCTGGTGTATATTATCTTCCATTTTTTCTGGTTTGCCCTTTGGAATATATGGGGAAAATCGAACAGGATAAGACTGGAAAAATACAATATCGAGTATGACTGGGAAATGGAACTCAACGCAAAAAAAGAAGCTGTTAAATCCAACAAGAAACCCAAGGGATTGAGAAACGCTATCGGTATGTTCGCATTCAGGCACAGACTGCTTGCAAGATACTCTTCGGTGGAAATAGATACTTTGGTTTTTCTCGTATTTCCCATATTTTCGGCTCCTGTTTTGGGGCTTAAAGCCGGATTGGCATTGTGGGCTTTTCTGACAGTCTTCAAAACTATTGATTTCAGCACTAAAATAGTGAGACCTCCCAAACTTTTCAGCTCTCCCGGTGACGATGCAGACATCTAACGGCAATAAATCTTCCGACGACAGTATTTCGGTAAGTGTAATAGTATGCACTTATAACAGGGCGGAAAGCTTTAAAAAATTCCTCGAGTCTTTTTTCTCTCAGGAAGGCAGTTTTCCCGACTGTGAATTTCTTCTTGTTGACAATAATTCAACTGATGAAACTCCCGATGTTTGCAAAAAATATCTCGACAGCAAAAAGATTCAGGTACGATATATACGGGAAACTCAACAGGGATTATCCTTTGCGAGAAACACATCCGTTAAAAATGCGAGAGGACAAATTCTCGCTTTCATAGACGATGACGTAATCGTGGATAAGCAATGGTTGACGATGGTAAAAAAACTCGTTCATGAATATCCGGAATTTATCGCTATGGGAGGCAAAGTTATACCTATATGGGAAAAAAAGAAGCCTCTCTGGGCTGTTTTTGAGGGAAGTTACGCGATTATTCAGGCGGTTTTTCCCTCCCACGATTATGGAGAAGAAGTAAAACCCTATCCTGTTCGAACACAAAAAAACCCCATGGGCGCCTGCATGATGCTGAGAAGAAGCGCTTTTGAAAAATACGGAAATTTTCGCATCGATTTGGGGGTATCAGGCGCGTCATTGAAAACGGGAGGACTTCACGAAGACACCGAATTCATCTGGCGGATGCTTGCAGAGGGAGAAAAAGCTCTTTATTACCCGAAAGCGATTGTATCTCACTTCGTACCTGAATCACGTTCATCAAAGGCATATATCAAGCAATGGTATTTCAAGTCAGGCGCGTCATTTACAAAAATGAAACACAGTTACTACGACAGACAGGAATATGCGCGCTACTGGGGAATACCGAGATGGATGTTCAAAAAATTCATAAAACCGGCTTTCTGGCTTGTTTTTTCTATCAACGCCGAAAAAAGATTTTTTTACAACCTAAGGTTTTACCGCCTTTTGGGCACTATTGCTGAATTTTTTAATCACAAATCGGATAAATCAAAAGAATAGCAATCTTGAAGACTCCTTCCATTATGCGGAAGGCTCTGTTGCATTGATAAAAGCCCTCAGTTTTACCTTTTTATATCCGCCCTTTTGGCTTTTAAAAACAACTGTACCCCGATTGGGTCCCGGTTTAAGACTCGTAGTGCTGGAAATTCGCAAAACTACTGTCGAAGGAGTTTTATCGCGCAAAGGTTCCAGAGTCAACCAACTGGGAAGATTACTGACCTGCCATTCAACACCTTCATCCGTAGATGTTGTTATTGAGAATGTTCTTTCCCTTCCGGTAACATCTTCTCCGATTTGAACCGTGCCGAAATCTATCACAGGAGAAATACCGGAAATAACAAGTTTCGGCTTTTTCTTGGTTACAACCGCTTTTGCTGAAGATATTTTTGTTGGGTCAAATTCACTTCTTGCAACTATAAACACCGTTATATCTTTTTTCTTTGAAGGCGCTTTATAGAAAATCTTGCCTCCTGTTTTTTTGATTTTTCCCGCGCTTCCGTCAGTCACTTCGCTTCCGTCAACAAAGAGATGCCACGTTACATCAGATGTGGCGCCCTTACCCTTCTTCTTGACCTTCAATGAAAGTTTCTTTTTCTTCCCCACAACTATATCGAATTTTGAGGGATTTATAGCCAAACCAATCACTGCGGGAGGTGTGTATACTGTAATTGTCTTCCTTGCATTTTTAACCCCTGATTTCAGGCTTTTGGCTTTAATTTTGACATCAATAGCTTTTGCTTCTTTTGTGCCGTCGGAATTAGTTATAACTCCTGTATAAGTAATTGACGACGGCGCAGTATAAACGCCTGTGTTATCGATTATACCGTTGTCTATTCCTGATATCCCGCTGATGCTCCATTCGACTTTACTGAATGTTTTCCCCGGAGGTTTTACCTTCGCTTTAAATTGCTGATTGCCGCCGACCTTGACATTTGACGATGAACTTTTAATCAGCAGCGTTTTCTTTTTCGCTTTAGCGCCTGAAGAAAAAATACAAAACAGGACAAAAAGCAAAACAAATAAGCAAATATTGAATTTCGTTTTCATTTTTTAGTCTCTGTACCAGGTTACCATTCTGTAACCGCCTCTTAAATAGTTATATGCAATCTTTTCGGGAATGATTTTAATCAATTTATAATTAAAACTTTCCGGAAGTTGTGTGATGCCAAGCTGTTTTAAAACTTCAAGAGGATTTATAACCCTGATACCTTCTTCAAAAAGTTCGGGATTAGTTTCTTTTGTGCAGACCTGCGCTTCACCCCATATTTGGGCGCCTCTGGCACTGAAAAAATCTTCCAGTGGCTTATAAATCGATGCAATAGAAAGGGAAACCTTCGGGTTTTCCCTTAAATTCGCAAACTTGCCTCCTCCTTCAGAGATAATATAAATATTCATTCCTTCGCTGTGGTATTCAAGAGGTGTGGAGCGCGGATTATTGTCTTTGCAAGTAGCAAGATGAAGAACGTTATTCGATGAGATGTAGTCTATTATCTCCTTCTCCACATTATCTAAGCTTAAATCCGTTTTAATGTTTATCCCTTTTCTGTCAAACATCGCCTTTTCAGGTGCAGAAACCTTTGGAATATTTATACGCGCCATCATTTCTCCTTTTTTGACAATTAAACTGTATTTTTTTGATTAGCAATTTTTTTTGATTATAGCAAAGAGATTACTTTTAACAATATTATTTATAAAAAAGTGTTTAAAGAAAATATGTTATTGATAAAACTGATGATATTTATTTTCCAAAAGGTAGGCGCGATACAAAGGCAAAGCAGAAACAAGGAAGGGGCTTAAAGCTGCGAAGTCCTTTAAGCCCCCTACCAATCTCTCGGGTGAGAGAGAATAGCCAATGTAATTGATTTTAAAAAATGTGACAGTTACTTCTTCTCTATCACAAGACGGTAAACGTCACCGCCGTTTTGAGGTTCAAGCGATAAAACCTTATGACCCTCGTCTTTAACACTTCTCGGAACATTCTTCACAGGTTCTCCCTCTCTGAGTAATACCTCGAGAATATCTCCGGAACTGAGTGTCTCAAGCTTTAATTTCGTCTTTACGAAAGTTATCGGACAAGTGTCCTTCGTAATATCTATAGTAGCAGTTACATCCATTTTTTTAATATCCTTCCCTGTCATCTTAAAATCAGTATAAACTATTTATATCTTAGCAAAGACTCTGTCAATACTATTTTTGCCCTCTCCTGAGGTCATTCAAAAAAGTCCAAATTATACAATATGATAAGCGATTAAAAAAAATCAAGCCCTGTTTTTACGCATTTTTTCACTGACTTCAAAGCATACTGACTGAAAATCTTGCATAATTCGCAACATTAATAAATAACATTTATGTCTTTGTTTTATAATGTTATTATTATTTTATTAATGCTTGTTGTCTGTTTATTTACCCTCTTTGCCCGCTCAAAGACCATAATGCTGTCTTGACAAACAGGAGACTCTGTGTTTTTAAAGCTTTTCTTTTAAAGAAAAAGGGCGGATAATTCATTAAAGAGGTATTTTAAATGGCGGATTTTTCTGAAGAACAAATAGAAAGGTACAGCAGGCATATAATATTGCCTGAAGTCGGAGGCAAAGGCCAGCAGAAGATGCTCGAATCAAAGGTCCTTGTCGTAGGAGCCGGCGGTCTCGGTTCACCGTCCATATACTACCTCGCCGCGGCAGGAATCGGAACAATAGGAATCATCGACTCAGATGTGGTGGAATTGAGCAACCTTCAGAGGCAAATTATACATTCAACTGCAGAATTAGGAAAACATAAGGTTGATTCTGCGGAAAAAACCATAAAAGACCTTAACGGCGACGTAAAGGTAATCCCATTCAAAGAGAGACTTTCGTCATCTAACATACTCGATATTATCGACGGATTTGATGTCGTTTTGGACGGCACCGACAATTTCCCCACCAGGTATTTAATCAATGACGCCTGTTATTTTAAAAATATACCGAATGTTCACGGAAGCATTTTCAGGTTTGAGGGACAGGCGACAATATTCAAACCCAATGACGGTCCCTGCTATCGCTGTCTTTACCCTGAACCTCCGCCGCCGGGCGCGGTGCCAAGTTGTCAGGAAGCAGGCGTGTTGGGAGTGTTGCCGGGAATAATCGGCGTTATACAGGCAATCGAGACAATCAAGCTTATTTTGAATATCGGCGAGTCTTTGGTCGGACGGCTGTTAATGTATGATGCCCTTTCAATGGACTTCAGGGAAGTAAAAATCAGAAAAGACCCGAAATGCCCTCTTTGCGGAGAGGAGAAAAAAATAGACAAGCTCATCGATTACGAAGAATTTTGCGGATTCAATCCCGAATAAAACAAAATTCATCAATATCTTTTCCTCAGAAGCATTACCTTTTAAGACGATTTCATCTCCTTGAGTTGCCAAGACTCTTTGACTTTAGCAGGTATCTTAAAAAGATGTTGTAAATAATCCCGATTAGGATTTATAATTTTATTGCGGCAGGCGCTTTTTAACCGTAATTTTCCCGAAAGATGAAGAACTTGAAAATAAAATTCCTTTTCATATTTATCCTTCTTTTAACCCTTTCCTGTAATGGCGGGAATGTGCCGGAAAAGCCCAATGTCATATTAATAATTGTAGACACCCTTCGCGCCGACCATTTAAGCTGTTACGATTACGAAAGGAATACATCTCCCGCAATCGATTCAATCGCAAAAGGGGGAATTCAATTCCTGAATGCCTATACGACCGCACCGTGGACTCAACCGGCTGTGGCGTCTATAATCACAGGACTTCTCCCCTATTACCATAATGTCTGTGACCTTTTTGACATTCTTTCCCCCGACAACATTACATTGGCAGAGCTTTTGCGCGATGAAGGATATAAAACGGGAGCTGTCATAAGCCATAAACTTCTTGAATCAAAGTTAGGGTATGCGCAGGGATTTGATTACTACAATGAAGATAACGTGGGTGATGAATCTACAGTATCATCAGATAAAGTTACAGGCAACGCGGTCAAATGGATTGACAATAACAAGAAAAACGATTTTTTCCTGATGCTGCATTATTTCGACCCTCACTATGCCTATGAGCATCATGAAGATTTTGATTACAGCACCGGATATGAGGGCGAGTTAAAGGCGGGAGATGACATATGGGACCTTCGCTCCCGGAAGGACAATATGAGCAACGAAGACCTTTCCTTCCTCAAAAATTTATATGATGAGGAAATCAGCTTTACGGACAAAAACATAGGTATTCTCATACAATATCTCAAAGACGAAAATCTTTTTGATAAAAGCATTATAGTGATAACCGCAGACCACGGTGAGGAATTCAACGAGCACGGTTGGTTGGGACATACTGTCCATCTCTATGAAGAATTAGTACATGTTCCCCTTCTGATTCATATCCCCGGAAACGAATATACGCCGAAAAAAATCAAAGGCAATGTCTCAGTAGCGGATATTGTTCCCACTATTCTCGAATTGCTGGATATCGGTTACGACAAATCTGTATTCAACGGAAAATCGTTGTCAGGCAAGATAAAAGGAGAAAATGAAATCGTAAAGGACAACCCGGTTTTTTTTCAGATTACCTTTGCATTAAATGAGGAAAAAAACTTACGGGCAAAACAAAAATTTTCAATTAAAAACGGTGTTCTTCTTGGAAAAGAAAAACTAATCTATGACATTGCAAATGAGGTCTGGGAGTTATACGACATTTCGTCCGACAAAAGTGAAAAATCCAATATCAGCACAGAAAAAACTGAAACTTATAAACAGCTCAAATCTTATCTTGAAAAATCTCCCATCAGAGAACAGGGGGAAAGGGGTTTGTCAAAAGGCGCCAACAAGCTTACTCCTTCAAAAAAAGATGTCGAGTCCTTAAAATCCCTGGGATATCTGCAGTAGCATAAGTATAATTGTCGTTGTATATTTTTAATTTTCTCTTCCGAATAATTGAAAATGAACAATAAAAACACGCTGACACAAATAGTTTTAGTGGCAATAGTAATCATATACGTCATTTATGCTTTCCTTTTTATTTTTAACAGCAGCAACATCATAAATGGGAAAAGATATTTCTGTCTTTTTGACGACGCGATGATATCGATGCGATACGCGCAAAATTTTGCCAATGGAGAAGGTCTTGTCTGGAATCCCGGTGGAGAGAGAGTGGAAGGATACACAAACCCTCTGTGGGTAATCTATATGTCCCTGTTTAATCTTCTTCCCATAGGTCTTTCCAGGATTAGTCTGCCAATACAAATCAGCGGCGCTATATTTATAATTATTTCACTCTTTATCATCCGGAAATTGTCTCTTTCTTTCACTGATGAAGACAGTGCAACACCTTTCGCGCCACTCATATTCACGGCTTTTTATCTTCCAATAAACAATTGGTCTCTTCAGGGAATGGAAGTCAGTGTGCTCATTCTAATTACATCACTGCTTGCTCTGTCGGCAATCAGGCAACTGAATAATGCCTCTTCCATACTTCCCCTTCATATAATAGGGGCAATAGGCACTTTCGTGAGAATAGATATGGTTGTTCCCTATTTTGCGGCCATTTTATTTATTTCATTTACTGAAAAGAAAAAAAGGAAAGAGACTCTGCTTGGCGGTATTATTGTCGTCTTACTGTGTCTCTTATCACAAACGCTTTTCAGATATTTTTATTACGGAGACATCCTGCCCAATACCTATTATCTCAAAATGACCGGATATCCGGTATTTCTTCGCATTTCAAGGGGATTTCTCATGATGGTGCAGTTTGCATCGAGGATGGGATGGGTTTTATTCCTTCTTCCTTTTGCCGCACTCATCTTCAACAGAAGCAAGGCGGTATTTCTCCTTCTTTATCTCTTTATAGTCCAAATTCTCTACAGTGTTTACGTCGGTGGTGATGCCTGGGAGTGGTGGGGAGGGTCAAACAGATATATCTCAATCGTAATGCCCCTTTTCTTCATACTTTTTTCATATGCCCTTTACCAAATCACCGATAAATTGTTTTCTGTTCTCGGCAGGGGAAAAAAGTATCCGAAACTTCTCTCACTGGCAGTATTCACTCTTATTTGCGCAATCTGTCTGATACAATTCAACAGAATAAATAATTTCGACGCTCTCAGGAAATGGACTCTTCTTGAAAAACCCCTTCATACGGAAGAGTATGCCCGCACTATCGGGTTATCTCTCCTTTTAAAGGAATCGACAACCGATGACGCGAGAATCGCCTTTGTAAGGGCAGGCGCGATGCCATATTTTACGCAAAGATACGCCATTGACATACTCGGCAAAAACGACAATGTAATATCAAGAATCAGGATGAGGCAGGCGGTAAAAGAAAATAAATACACATTCTTCTATCCGGGGCATATCAAGTGGGACTATTCCTATTCCATAGGAAAGTTGAAACCTGACGCAATTGCGCAATTATGGAGAAAACGTGAGGAAGCATATCCTTTTATAAAGGATGACTACAAAATTTATAACTTCAAAGATATTCAGATATTTTTTCGAAAAGACTCTTCAAAAATAAAGTGGGATAAAGTAAAAAGTAATTTTACAGAAGCTGAATTTCAACTTTAACGGGAATTATAATTAATAATGGCGTCATCGCTTAAAACAGGAAAACTAATCGCTGTGCTTCTTGCAGTTATCGCGTTATCAGCATCATTTTTTGCCGGATTTATCTGTTATAAAAACAAAGTGTTCCCCTATTCTCTCCTTATGAGAGTCTTTGAAACCCCCAAAAAGAAAAACTACAAACCCTATATTCCTCCGAGAGAAAAGATTAACGACGAATACGGACTTGGCGGTTGGTGGCAAAAGGCGGATACTTCGCCGGGCGAAGAAAGCGGCACATCTAAAAAAGAGAGAGAAGCGCTCGACAATCTGAAAAGCATCGGATATTTAAGCGGATACAAGAAAGCCGATAGCAGAATAAATGTGACTGTCTATGACAAGAAAGAGGCGTTTGACGGCGTCAACCTGTACAATTCAGGACATTCCCCCGAAGCGTTTATGATTGATATGGATGGCAATGTCATCCACCGATGGCACTACGATTTTGACAAGGCATTTCCCGGCGCAACCTATACCAAACTGGAAGTGCAAAGCAAAAGTGACCTCGATTACTGGAGAAGGATACATCTCTTTGAAAACGGCGACCTGCTCGCCATATACGAAGGGTACGGAATCATCAGGATTGATAAGAACTCGAAGCTTTTATGGAAATTAAATTGCGGCGCTCATCATGATCTTGATATAGACGAAAAGGGCAACATATACCTTCTTGGAAGAAAGGAAAAAAATATAGAGAGAATCAACAGGACTCGAAATGTGCTCGACGAATATATTATAATATTGAATCCCGACGGAAAAGAAATAAAGAGAATATCTATTTTAGAGGCATTCGAAAATTCTTCATTTTCGCCCTTCCTTAATTCTCTGCCTCTATTCGGCGACTTGTTTCACACAAATTCTATTCAATACATTAATACAGGTATCGAGAGGGAAAACTCCGTATTTCACAATGGCAATGTCCTCATATCTATGCGCAATACCGACATAATCGCCGTAATAGACATCAAGGCGGAAAAAGTTGTGTGGGCGCTTACGGGACAATGGCACAGACAACACGAAGCGACACTTCTCGATAACGGCAATATTCTTCTTTTTGACAATATGAGCAAAAAAGACTTTTCACAAATCATAGAATTTGACCCATTTTCCCTTCAGATAAAATGGAGTTACGGGGAAGATATAGGACAACCTTTTTACAGTGAATATTGCGGAACGAATCAACGCCTTTTAAACGGCAATACACTCATTACGGAATCTAACAGCGGTCGTGCCTTTGAAATCACTTCTTCCGGGGAAATTGTCTGGGAGTTTTACAATCCAAACAGGGCAGGAAAGAACAAAGAACTTATCGCCACTCTTTTTGAGGTAGTCAGACTTCCGAAAAAATATGCTCAGACTTTGACGCAGGACAAGTAATTTAATTGAAGGTTTCACTTACCGGGGAAGTATCCCTCTTTTTCTTCAAAATCTGTTTTACCTTTGCAAGCAGTTTTTCAGGAAAAACAGGCTTATACATTATATTTGCATCGCCTATATCATCCTTGAGTCCGTCAATCACATCGGCGGCATAACCGCTTATCAGAAGAATGTTGATATCATTCTTCATCGCTTTAATTTCACTGCAAACCTTATTGCCTGTTTTTCCGGGCATCATATAATCGACTATGACAAGATTTATATCATCTTTTCTCTGAATAAACAGGCTCACCGCTCTGTTTCCGTCAGGTGCGTCGATGACATCATAACCAAATTCGCACAGGCAGTTACGCATAAGTCGCCTGATATGCTCGTCATCCTCAGCTAAAAGAATTGTTTCTCCGTTTCCGCTTATGGAGTTATCAGAGATAGATTCCGGTAAATCCGGTTTCAGTTCCGTTTCAGGAAAATATACATAAAATTTTGTCCCCTGATTCAATTTACTCTCCACATTAATATATCCCTTATGCTGTTTGACAATTCCATAGACCATTGAAAGTCCCAATCCCGTCCCTTTGCCAACAGGTTTTGTTGTGTAAAATGGCTCGAATATTTTTGATTTTCTTTCTTCATCTATACCCTCGCCTTCGTCTTTTACTGTGAGAAGCCCAAATCTGTCAGAATGTTCAAGATTATGTGCCTTAATGAACTCCTCGCCGAGTTTTACAAAGGCAGTCTTTATTGTGAGTTTTCCTCCCTCAGACATAGCGTCATTTGCGTTTGTCACGAGATTCATCACAACCTGCTCAATCTGTCCCTTGTCGGCCATTATCATAATTTCCTCATTATGCAATTCTATCTCGAGTTTTATCTTTTTGCTCACGACAACCTTGAAAAGTTCAGTCATTTCAGAAACAATATCATTCAGAGATACGGGTGCCGTTTCAATAATTCCCTTCCTGCTGAATATAAGAAGACTTCTTGTAAGAGATGCGCCTTTCTTCGACGCTAAAATAATATTGTCTGCGTATCTGTCAATCTGCCCGGCGGTTTTCCCCTTCGTTTTAATCGCTTTTGCATATCCAATAATTGCTGTTAAAAAATTATTGAAATCGTGAGCAATACCTCCGGAAATCTGTCCCACTGCTTCAAGTTTTTGAGCGTGGAGCAATTGCTCCTCGAGATTTTTTTTATCTGTAATGTCGTTTAAAACCTCGATTACAGACTTCACCTCTCCGTTTTCCACTTTTAGGGGATAAGACTTTATCTCCACGTAAAAAGTCCTTCCGTCATTTTGAAAATGCTGATGAATCGCTGTGTGAGGTTTCCCGGTATTAAATGTATTTTTTACCGCGCACTCCTCTCCTTCCTCATAACAGGGTCTTTGAATATGATGCGATATTTCGTAACACCTTTTTCCCATCACATCTTCTGATTTCATATTGACCCGTTCCAAAAAAGAATCGTTTGCGGAAAGTATTCTGTATTGCCGGTCAATAACGATAAATCCTTCATCCACACTGCTAAGTACGCTTTGGGCAAATTCTTCCGCTTTTTCCCTCGCGCTTGTTTCTCTTTTGAGGTTGGAAATAACCGGCATAAACTTGAAGAAACCAACAGCAAGAAGCACGGTTCCCAAAAGATATCCTAATATTTTCTCAAGAAATGACTCTGCAAGTGTCGGACCTATAATGATGTATTTTTCCAGTGACTGATAATTGTCGGTTATGTCAATGGCTGTGGCAAATGTAAGAAAGAAAAAACCGTTTAACAGATATAACCATCCGTCCCATTCCCTGAAATCATCCTTTCTGTCAACCCACAACAGATAAAGGAATACCATTCCGGTAACCAATGCCCTTACTGTTTCAAAATAGACAGTAAATATATTTGGATCTTCCATATCGGTCAAATCTCTTCAATTCAATTAGATCGTCATCTGTAAAATGTTTAGTGTAGCACAAGTATGTTTTGATGATAACGTAATTATTAATGATAACCAAACATATTCAGAAAATAAGATTGTCCGAAG
Source organism: uncultured bacterium (assembly GCA_964549305.1). Lineage (GTDB taxonomy): Bacteria > Schekmanbacteria > GWA2-38-11 > GWA2-38-11 > J061 > J061. The sequence continues at coordinate 80,527 of CAZJVM010000001.1, read as the reverse complement.
GTATTTATCAAAATTCCTTTTCAATTGTTAATTTATTTTTTTAAAATGAAGAAATAAAATAATTCTTTTAAAAACATAAAAATATGAATAGTTCCCAACCACCTCTTATCTCTATTATAGTAAGCGTTTCATCTTTAAAAAGGATGACGGAAATAACTAATCTCGCCGAAAATCTGCAAAAGCAGACATATACAAATATTGAAATCGTCCTCGTTAAAAACGGCATAGACGGACATCTGCCGATTGAAGACTTACGTGAAACATCCGTAGTGCGCAGCGACACCAACAGGGGAGTTGCAGGAGGAAGAAATCTCGGAATATCGAAGGCAAGCGGTGAATATGTTGTTTTCATAGACGATGATGCGGATTTTTCCTCAGACAACGCTCTCAGTGATATCGCGGAATTATTTGACAGATATCCCGATGTAAGCGCATTCACCTTCGCAATATCAAACTGTAGTTTGAATGACTCCAATACAGATTATGATCACGGGGGATATCCCTTCCGCAGAGGGAAAGCAGTGAAAAGGGAGCGCGAATGTTCTTATTTTTTCGGAGGTGCAAGCGCATTCAGACGTGAGGTATTCGAAATAATCGGCTTTCTTCCTGAAGAATATTTCTTCGGATGTGAGGAATTGGATTACTCCTTTATGATGATGGAAAAAAACATGAAGATAATCTTTTCTCCATCAGTTACAATCAACCACTACCTTTCCGAAAACGAAGAGAGAGAGAAACAGCGGTCATATTATCTCATCAGAAACCGTATAACTCTTGTCTTCAAATATCTTCCCCTTAGGTACGCGTTTTGTCACAGTTTCCTCTGGACGATATTTGTTTTTATTGAAAGCGTCAAAAACCGGTCTTTTATCTTTTTTATAAACGGATTGTTTGACGGAATAAGAAATGTGTCGGAATCTCTTAAAAGCAATAAGACTCTTTCAAAAGAAACCGTCAAAAAAATCAAGTTACTATGGGGAAGGATTTATTATTAACCTGAAATGCGCAAATTTCTGAGAAATAACGAAAAAAGAATTACTGAATTTACGGGAAAATTACTGAAAGGATATTTTCAACGCGGATTCCTCGAAAACTCCCTAAGGAAACTGCCCTTCGATTCATTTCTCATACTCGCTTATCACGGAATATGTGAAGAGAACAGCAACAGTGCCGAATATACTGCTTTTTCTACAAATATTACTCAGAAATCATTTAAAGAGCAAATCAATCTAATTAGAAAATATTTTAAAATCGTTCCCTTAAAAACTGTCGCCGATGCCATAAGGGGAAGTACCCCCAATAAAAGCGCAAGACCTCTTGCCGCAATAACATTCGATGATGGTTATAAAAACCTCAGGGATACGGCAATCCCCTATCTCGCCAGTAAGGATATACCTGCAACTTTTTTCATTACTACCGGAATCCTTGAAAGAAGTATCATTCCCGATTTTGTCAAAACCGAAGCGCTTCTCACAGATGATAATTTGGTTGAGAAAGCCATATCCTGTCTTTCAGAGAGCAAAATGATACCTTTCCGAAAAGAGTGGAATCCAAAGGACATTGCAAATCATATACTTTCAATTCCTGATGCCGCGCGCAAAAAGATTTTCCAAAAGCTTTCCGGAAAAGATTTCGTTGCAGAATATGTCAATGACTATTATCTCTCGAAAGAGGATGTCAAGAGTATGGCGATTCCCCTTTTCGAAATTGCCTCCCATAGTCATTCGCACTGTGATTTTTCCCTGATTTCCGCAAATGACATTTCAAAGGAATTAAAAATTTCAAAAAACATTCTCGAAAAAGTATCGGGCAATGAAGTTACTTCCTTTGCTATGCCTTTCGGAGGTAAAAAATATTTCAAATACGTGAACAAAGAAATATTAAATGAACTTGACTATAATATTTGCTGTTCAACTGTTTTTGGAATAAACTCGCCCAATGACAACACGCTCATGCTTAAACGAATAGTTGTAAACGATTTTGACAACATTGAAACACTGATGCTCAAGTTTTCCGGGAATATAGACTTTTTGTCCTCGTAAATATTCAAAAGGAGATAACGAATGATACTTATAACCGGTATAGGCGGTTTTATAGGAATGAGAATGGCACAGATTTTTACTGAACGAAATATCGAATTTACAGGAATCGACTATAAGGAAACCGACGCCCTCCCCGGTATTATAAAAATGGATGTTCGCGACACTGCTGTTGAAAAGCTGATGAAAGAGAAAAATGTAGATTCAATCATCCATATGGCATTCTGTACAAACCCCAAAATGGAACCCGCTCTCAGAAGGGATATTGATATAAACGGGTCAAAAAACATCATTAACTCGGCCCTAAAGTGCGGAATCAAGGACATTGTATTTGCAAGCAGTGAAAGAGTTTACGGCGACCTAAACGGAAAAGGGGGGATTTACGACAGAGAGAGAAATTATCTGAATCCCGCAGATGACTCTTACGCAAGGGATAAGGTTGAAGCGGAAGATATGTTTCTCAACGCGGCAGAGAAGGAAGGACTCAATGTGGCAATAATGAGATTCGCCATTGTTTGCTTCAGGGGTGGAGGTCCCGGTATGGGTGATATGATAAAAAGCACATCAAAAAACGGCAGATTTATGAAACTCAGAGGCAAAAACCCACCCATTCAACTTGTCCACGTGGATGACGTAATCGACTGGTGCTACAATGCGATAGGCAAAAACGGAATCTTTGACATCGGCGCCGAAGACCGTATGTCACTTACGGAAATTTATTCATATGCCGCAGAGATGGGAGGTAAAAAAGCATCTCCTATTAACCTTCCCGAAAAACCGGTACTTTTTCTGGTGGGACTCCTCTGGAAACTTGGTCTATCCCCTATTCCCCCGCTTTTCGTAAAACTCCTCGGTTACGATTTCTTCAGGGATGTATCAAAAACAGTTAATACTCTCGGCAAACCCAAGTACGGAACAAAAGATATTATTTCTGAAATATTGTCTCAATAAAGGCAGATTTCTTCGATAAATATCTTGACAAAACCCAAAATATTTACTTTTTAGGGCTCTAACATAATCACGTTGAAAAGCTGAGAAATAAATGAAAGTTGAAAACCCCGAGACAGAGAGTTTTAAAAAATATTGGGAAATTAAGCTATTCTGGAGCAAGATAATATTCACGATATTTGTCATATCGTTTCTTTCTGTTTTCTTAATTCCGAAAAGCGAAATTTTCCTGCTGGCTTTTACCGCGCATTTTAGCGGGCTTTCGTTGATTTCGGCAGTCGCCTTGTATTTTCGGGCAGTCTACGAAAAAGGCGTAGAGGCGGCAATCGATTTTATGTATTAAACAATCCGGTAAGGTGTCTGAGTATGGTCTATTCTATATTTCTTCCGGCATCTTCTTCTGCCTCAGTTTCTTTAATTCAGATTTCATTTTCTTCTCTTTCATCCTTTTTTCCCTTGATTGTTTTGACGGCTTTGTTTCTTTTCTGACTTTTTGTTTTCGTGCGGCATCTCTTATGATTTTTTTTAGTCTTTCCAACGCGTCATCTCTGTTTTTATCAAGAGATTTATAGCGCATTGCTTTGATTGTAAGCACGCCGTCACTGCTCACTTTTTTGCCACTCATTTCGAGAAGGTTTTTTTTAACATATGCGGGAAGTGTGGAATTCTCACTGATCTTAAAGAAAAGGTGGACTGCCGAAGATGTTTTATTGACTTTCTGCCCTCCCGGGCCAGATGCTCTTACGAATTTCTCCTCCAACTCATATTCGTAGATATACAGGCGGGAAGTTATTTCGATTTTCAATTTCAGTCACCGGAGAAAAATTTCGGCACAAAATCAGTTGCCGTAAATCACAAGAGTGCTTTTTGAAAAGGAACCGAAGAAAAGCGAAAATTCGCGCATTTCCGTAAATGCTATATTCTTTATGCCCGATTCCTCAGCCGCTTTTCTGATGTCATCGGTACTCCACTTAGCGCTGATTCTAAACCTTCCCCCCGTCAGGAATATTGGGATTCTTACGCCATATGACTTCAATTCACAGGATTTTTCACTGACCACAGTATTGTCGAAATCAACGCTTTGGGGCATGACGACATTCGAATAGAGAAGTCCGCACCCCTGAATGAATATCAGAGTGATAAAAAGAAGAATTGACATAGTATTTTTAATCACCATAGACCACCGTGGTAATCTTCGTGTAAAGCCCGAAGCATACTACGAACAACTCTCTGTCTGCGTGTTTTATTATCTTTATGCCGCCGTTATCTGCAGCCGCTTTCGTGCCGGCATCACCCCATGCAACTAATCCCATTATCATAGTCGCTTCCGCCCTGCCTGTTTTGGTGCCAAGGTCCGTTTCATCATAATTCTTGTCAAGGGGAGTCTGTATATTGAGGAAAACGCATCCCGAAAACATAAGTGACAGAGAAATAAGAAGAATAACTGCCGTTAGCATATTGATTTTCATACAATTCCCTTTCGCTAAATAAGATTTTTCAATCATCTATATATCCAAGTTCCTTGAGTTTGCTGCGTATAATTTCCTTGTCCTCTTCATCGATTTCTTTGGAAATTTTAATATCCTCGAGAGGATGCAGTACTTTCCCCAGAGGTATCACCATCCAGAGTCTTTCGTGAATATAATAGGCAAGAAGTTTTACAACAACATCTATTGCTCCCACGCTGAAAGCGAGAGCCATTTTTCCCGTAACAATATAAACAAGTCCCGTAGTTATCAGAGACGCAATAATTCTCCAACTGATTGCCTTCGCAAAGCTTCTTGTCTTTAATTCAGACATACATTATTCCTCATATAAATCATTGTTTGGTACTCTAAGAATTTTTTAAAGTTAACATTAACGCTGTACGAAATTAAAGTCATTTTTTAAATACTTATCAAATATTGCTTTCTGACTCTCAGGATTTCTTTTATCAAAATCAACTATCGGAAAGTAATAAATATTACCGTAAAAAAGGCAAACATTTTTTTATCTCAACTACTGTGATAGAATTATTTATTTAGAAACATTCTATTCATTAAATTATGATTGATATAGAAATCATCGATTCCCTTGAAGACGTACAAAAACTTGAAGCACGGTGGAAATCTTTTTTTTCCGAAACCGGCGTTAAAAACATTTTCCTTTCCTATGAATGGGTATACAACTGGTTTAATCACTGCAAAGGCAGTCTTTCGCCTTTTATCGTAACGGGGCAAACAAAGGGAAATCTAACTCATATATTTCCCTGCGCGTTGGATTCAGGCATAATTTATCCTGCGGGCTTTCCGGAAAGTGATTTCATCGACATTATCTCAGTCAATGGCGACAATAATTCCTTTCTTGACGCTCTATGCTCATATCTTTCAAAAAACTCATCTGAATGGAATTTTGCATTCATTAAAACCGTCAGGGAAGATTCACTCCTTTGCAATTATTTCATTCGAAACCAAAGAACAGGAAAAATAACTGCCGACATTATTCCCTACTCTAAATGCCCCGTCGCGGAATTTCACGAGGGATGGAATATATATCTGAACGAACTAACTCCAAAATTTCGCTCAAACCTCAGAAGGCGTGAAAAAATCGCTTCTGAATACGGAGATGTATCACTTTCAATATATAGAGGAGACGATTTAAATGAGAAAATTCTTACCGACGCTGTGTCCATAAATTTATCGGGAAGAAAATCGCCTTATTTTAAAAACCAAAACCATATTGATTTTTTTACATCATTAATTAAATCCGTCATAAAGAAGGATATTTTTATTGCCTTTCTGTCATTCGGTGAAATTCCCATAGCTTATAAAATATGCTTTTCTTTGCGTGATGAAGTTTGGGAATACAACACATCATTCAATGAGGAATACCATCGCGCGTCGCCGGGTCTTCTTCTTACTGCAAAACTCATAGAGAAACTCTCCGCGGAAGGAGTTAAAAAATACAATTTTTTAAAAGGAGACGAACCTTATAAAAGCAATTTTGCCAACTATTCTGAAAATCTCTATATTCTCACCATAAAAAACAAAAGATTTCTTTCCCTTTTAAAGTATTTTACATATGTCAAGCTTAGGATGTTTTTAAACCGTTCCGATGCTCTAACCAAAATTTATGACCGCCTCACAGGATAAAACCATTGAAATGTTAGAAAATGAAAGTTTCAGCGGGAAAAGAATAGCGAAGGAAAGCACCCTTCTTCTCACTTCAAACGCGGTAAAACTAGGAGCAGGATTTGCCACATTTATTATTTTTTCAAGAAGTCTCGGCGCCAAAGAGTTGGGTATATTCGCCCTTATAGTATCATTTACCGAAATCGTGAATGAGTTATTCGAATTCGGTTTCGACACGGCAACGATAACTGAAGGCGCAAAACAGAGAACATCCTCAAACATTGAAAAAATGATTTCCATTGTCCGCGCCAATCTGTTGATAAAGCTCATATTGAGCGTGATAATCCTTTTGGCCGGTATTTTTGTTGCACGACCTGTAGCAAATCTTTTTTTCAACAATCAATCTTTGGATACGGCAATTCTTCTCGGGTTCTGCTCAATTCCCGGTATCATGATTTATGACGTTGTAGTGTCAGTGCTTAGGATGGAGCAATCGTTCTTCATATACTCCATCCTGAGAGGAGGTTCCGCGATTTTAACTCTTGTCCTCGTGCTGGCATTTGAGGCGTACGACCTTCTTACTCTTCCCGCGGCAATTGCCGTTTACCTCTTTTTCATTCCACTGATTTCCGCATTTTTCGGAATGATTGCCTGCTACAGGCGGTACTCTTCTCAATCAAAGGATTTATGGAATTCAGGCAAAGAGCTATTCAGTTTCGGCAAATGGATTTACCTCGCCAATGTGACGGAAGCTATGAGATTAAAGCTCAATCACTTCATCCTTATAAAACTTACATCTGCCGTAAGTCTCGGATATTATTATGCCGCTGACAGGCTTTCGGAAGCGCTAATATTGATATCCACAACTCTTTCCACTCTTCTTCTTCCGAAAGCGTCGTCTCTGAACGATAGAAAAGAATTGCGCAAATTCACAATAAAAAGTATCGCCATTATTTCACTCATACTCACACCTACTCTCTTTATTCTTCCCTTCTCCGGTAAAATTATATCCCTCTTTTTCGGCGAAGACTACCTGCCGGCAACTTATCCCTTCATAATTCTCTATATCAGTCTTATCGTAGAGATTATATGCAAACCTGTTGTCTTTGCTCTCTTCTCACTTGGAGATTCAAAAGTCGTGTTCAGACAGAATATGATAACTGTTGTAATTCTTTTTATTTTCTCCGTTTATTTAGTGCCTGAATATTCTGCATCAGGCGCGGCATTTGCCCTACTTGTCGGTAGACTTGCTGGTAATATCTACATACTAAAGGAAGGTTACGAAAAAGTGTTTTCATAATTTCATTTCTGAATAATTAACAACTTCATATCTTTCCAATAAAGCTTAATTTGCTTTTTCTCTTGAGTAATAATTTTTTTATAGAACTCGCTTCTATCTTTCCCATTGATTACCCGCGTAAGTGCGGGGTCATATTCAGGAGGGTTTGTCTCAGATGATGTTATTACCACCTTTTTATGATTTTCAATATGGTTATCAATTTGCTCTCTAATATTTTCTTTTATTTCATCCGGGTTTTTCCATTTAGAAAGAGGAAACTCCGCGAATGAAGTATAGTCTGGTTCCTTTTTAAAAAAATACTTCAGATATGACACTGGCCTTTTCTTATTATGAATGAGCAGGTCGCCATCTGAAATATACTCAGAAATCTTCTCTGCAAAAAGATATGTTTCATTGTTCTGAATATTCGATGCTGGGATAACAGCAGAAAAGAGATTATGAGTGAACATTATTATGAATAACAGCGCGCAAAGGAGAGGGATAATTTTTATACCTGCATCATTTCCTGACGGTGAATCTTTCCCGAAGTTCCTTCCTCCGGATGAAGCGAATAATGGAATCATAAGCAGTAAAGGAATAAAAACAGGTATCCAGAATTCAACATTCTGAGGTTCCCAGAAAAAAGCAAACGCCGAAAATGGAATGATAAAGATTATAGAAAAATTCAGAAGCTTGTTTTTCGGAAAATTATCCTTAAGACTTCTCTTAAACAGAATAAAATAGATTACTGCTATAAGCACTGCGCCTATAACTTCAAGAAATAAATAGAGATATTCTGTGCCGTGTATTTTTTCCCCGAAAATAATCAAGCGCATGAGTCTCGGCGCGAAAAACAGCTGAAAGATGCCTGCGCCGGAATAAAAGAAATTAGAAAGTGAAAGTGAACCCCATTTACCTGATTCAGTGTAAAAGAGCATCCATTTTATTATTTCACCGGGACTTGTCCTTCCCTCTATAATTGCCGCGGTGATATAAGCGCCTGCCGTTAAAAAAACAGAGGTTATTGAAAACAGAAATGCCCTGAATATTCTTTTCTCCGGCAAGAATGAATATACAAGATAGGCAATAGACGGCAATGCAAGAATATAAGACTGATGATAAAGGATTGATAATGCGAAAACCATTGCAGCAAGGATGACGGATGACTTCGAAATAAAGAGGTAAATGGAAAGCAGTAAAAATAAAAGAGGCAGTGTATGTACCTCATTATCAAGAGAAAGTGTCCATATACCGCCTGAAAAACCAAAAATCATGGAAGTAATAATCGAGTGCCCTATGTTGTTTGAGATATTAAGGATTATTAGATAAAAAAACAGGACGGCAAATGGGAAAAGAATTATATTCATAAACTGTACCGGCATCATTCCAAACAGTTCATCTCCGCCGAAAGATGTGAATAAAAAACTGACAGCTTTTATTGTGGGATAAAAGAGAAGATGATGAGGATGGATTGAAGGTGCCTGATTATTTGCTTCGATGGCATATTCGATTGAATCGTAACTGTAATCCCTGTTTGGAAATGCCAGAGAAACAAGAATTATCACTGCCATTAAAAGCAGAATTAAATATTTTTTCAAATGAAACATCCCGGATGTGTCTTTATTTTCTCTTTGAAGGTTTTATCCTCAACCACATAAACTCGGAAATCATAGCAAGACAGAAGAGCAATGCGGAAGTAAATTCGCTTATCTCTTCGATGTATCCGGTATAATTAATCTGTTGCGAATATGCTCCTGACACCGCAGTTACCACATTGAAACTGTCACACAATGCTGCAAGTCCCTGCAAAGCGAGGGCACATATAAAAAAGGCAGCAGTCCTTTGGGAAGAAATCATTTTTTTAATAAAAAAAACTGCCATTACGAGTCCTCCCGCGAAATATGAAATCATCACCGGTTGCTCGCCTTCGTCAAATATTCTGTAAAACAGTAATTCCGCGGAAGTACCGTTTATTGCAATCTCGAGCTGTTTTCCTATCGCCTCGTGTATCTCAAACTGCTCGTCACAGGCGGCAAAAAAAAGCCCCGACGATATGATAAACCACAACACAAAAAAAGAAATACTCCTGCCACCCCTTTTGATATGGGCAAGTAAAACCGTAAAAGATACCACTGATGCGCAAAAAAGATTAATCGCGGTAAAGAGATTGATTGGATTCTCGTCTGCCGTAATTGAATTGCCTATATGATGAAAATATGAGTCACTCAAAAGATAGGAGAGCAAAAGCGCCGCATACATAGCGCTAAAAAGGATATAAGGTTTTAACAGATTCCTGTGTCTGATATTTTTATAATCCATAACATTCTTAATCTTTATTGTCCTTTTCCTAAGTGATATTATAACATATTACGAGCAATCCATAAAACAAGAGAGATTACAGATATTCAATTTCCTCTCTTTGCATTAGGAAAGTTTTGAACAGAAATAAAAATATACTTGTCGCTGTGTTTATTGCCTTATTCGCTTTTCTTCTCCTCTATTCAACGACAAGCGATATAGGCATAACCTGCGATGAAGCGTGGATAAACGATTCCGCCGCCCATTCCTTTGCCCAATGGATGTCTATGACGGCAAAGGATATCATCAGGGGGGATTTCACAACATTCAGAAGTAAAGAGAGCATAGAAAAATATTTCGGCGGACATTTTCATTATCATCCGCCTTTCGGAAGGATGATGCACGCCTTATCACTCATTTTTTTCGGAAATATTGCCGGTGAAATCAAAGCGCTGAGAATTTCTCCTGAGATAATGTTTTCCATAATCTGCGCCCTTGTATTTCTCATTACACTTCGATTTACCGATTATATATCAGCTTTCACAGCGTCACTGGGACTTCTGTTTATGCCGCGAATGTTCGGTCACGGACATATCTTCGCTCTCGACATACCTGTAACTTTTATGTGGACCTTAACAGTTTTTTTCTTTCTGAAATGTGACGAAAAGCCAATCTATAAATATCTCTTTGCTCTTTCTCTCGGGCTTTCTTTTTGCACAAAAGCACAATCGGCACTGATTCCGGTTGCGATTTTTTTATGGCTTATTCTTTTTCCCGACAAAAAAAAATTTTCCATTTTAACCTTCGGGACAATGGGGGCAATAGCGGTTTTTTACTTTACAAATCCCTGGCTTTGGGTGGATTTTACATCGCACTTCACAGAATTTATTTCCGGAATGTCAACTCACACAGAAGACTTTGTGGTACGGACATATTACCTCGGCAAAAAATTCAATTCAAACGCTCTTCCCTGGCACTATCCTTTTTTATTGTCATTCTTTACCATTCCCGCGCCATATATATTGCTCATTGTAATTTCAGTTACTGCAATCGCAATAAATCTTTTCAATCGCCTGAAAGAAGTTTTCGCCAAATCAGTAAACATTTCAAATGAGAAATATGCCATATTTATTCTAATCAACGCGCTTATCCCCTTAATTGTTGTTTCATCGGGTATCGCTCCTTCATATGACGGAGAGAGACTTTTTCTTCCCGCATTTCCCTTTCTCGCAATTCTTTCGGGATTCGGTTTTATGAAAATAAAAATGCTCTGCTTTCGCGGGAAATCCGCGGCAGGCGCCTATATACTTTCCTCCCTCCTTATACTCTCGTCCGCCATATCTCTTTACGGCATTCACCCTTACGAGCTTTCATACTTCAATATTTACGCGGGAGGTTTGAAAGGCGCGAAAAAAATCGGGATGGAAACAACATATTGGGGTGACGCCTTTAACAAAAATACCCTCGGATTCATCAACAATAATCTGCGCAGTAAAAAAATAGCAGGCAGGGCTTTATTCAACACCATACTTTTTGATTACTATTACGATTACGGTATTCTTTCAAATGATGTGATTTACGATGAAGACGATTATGATTACATTATAATAAACCACAGAGAAGGTCTCCTTGGGGAAGAAGAGGAATTTTATACGGAGCAGATGATACCGGTTTTTTCAAATAATCATAACGGTGTCCCTCTTCTGTCTATTTATAAAAGTCTGGACAAATCAACGGAAAATGATTTTATCCTCTTCGGTAAGCAAAAAGATATTTGGAAGAATACTGTAATATCTTTTAACCCCTTCGCGGAAAAAGAGAAAACTGGAAATAATATATTCCCGCTAATTGCAAGCATCGGTGATTTTTCTCAGGCAACGTTCAATTCGATTATTCGTACAACTGAAAAAGGCGCTTATCGCCTCTATATTTTTTCCAGGGGGAATTTCACTCTTTCCGTTGACGGCAGAATAATTTCAAAAAGTTTATCGAAGAAAAAGAAGTATATTAAAACAACAGTTGTCCTCGGAAAAGGATATCATATAGCGGAAGGTATGTATGAAAGTAATGAGAGTCAAAAACCATTTTTTGCTGTAATTGCGAAAAAGGTTCAAAACGAGCAATGATTCTTTTCTATTGCTCACTCACTGAAAAGTAATCGAATATTATCTTCGCTGGATTGGATTTCCACGAACAACCGAAAATACCTATATTGAGAGGACCTTCCATCGGGAAGTCGACTTCGCCAAGGTCAGTCCAGTCGCCTCCGTCCTCGCTGTATGACCCTTTGATTCTATCCTCTTCCCTGCTTAACCTGAATATCACGTTTTCCTTGTCGTAGGTAGGTTCGGTCCCCTTCTGCGAATCGGAACCGATTATTCTTCTGAAATTGATATCCTCATCCTTTGATTTACAGATAAGTACCACATCTCCCTTGCCGCTTTTATCAGTCCAGATGACAACCCCTCCCTTGTCTGAACCGTTTGTCTCAAAATGAAGCTTAACTTCCACCGTAAAATTCTTGTCTGCCTTCTTGATTTTTTTGAAAAGAACCGGAGCATCAAACCTGTCATACCATATGTCGCTGTCCCCGGGAGCGTTAATCGTTAGCGAATCCCCTGATTCATCGAGAATATCGGAGTTGTCAATATTAAAACGAATCCATCCTTTGCCTATGAGTCCGTCTCCGAAGGAATCGTTCATATCAGAAAGGTTTTTGTTAAAATCCACGTCTTCGTATTCTTTGTCGCTGTTTTTGGGAGGATAATCCGTAAAATGCACGACACCATTTGAATCGGTCCATTTATAAATGGCAAATGCGGGAAGAGTGCTTATAAATACAAACACAAGAATTAAAAGAAGACACTTTCTCATTTCATTTCCTCCGTAACGGCATAGTCAGGGAATAATGCTGTATATTTTACAATAGGAATCGCTGTATCGCAATTTAATCCAATCATATCCGGAACTATATCTTACAAAATCACCGTGAGTATTGTCAGTAAATATTAGCGGGGTTTTAAATACTTCAGTAAACGCCTTCTTTAAATCGCCCTTATATTTTCCGGCATTAATTTCTATCCATATTTTATACATTTCTTTATCATAAATATAGAGAAACGCGGGGTCAAGACCTATAAGATACCTATTAAAGGAATTATAAAAATAGAGTTCCGGATAGTCATCCCAATCGGTAAGATACACAGGTATTCCCGGAGCATTTTCGTAAATCCATTTTGCTCCCTGACTGTACCTTCCGGGAGAACGAAAATCCGATTTAATCTCCTCGGTTGCCGATTTTGCCGTATAATAACTCCCCGCGCTGAAAAAGACCGTGAGGAATATCACGAGAGCAGACGATATTTTTTTACCCCCCTTACTAAATCCCGTAATATTATCCAAAGTGCAATCTCTGAAAACCGTTGCCGAAAAGAGCAATGAAAAGGGCACCGACAATTCTATAAATCTTCGCCAGAAAAAACTGATTGCAATCAAAGGAAGGGAGATAAAGAAAAGGGACAATGCCTCCTTATTCATCTTTTTGTCGTCAATTGCCGCAATATAAAGCGTAACCAAAAAAAGAAAGATAAAAGCAAACTGCGTCCTTATAAATTCTTCCGGCGCAAATGACATCCACTCCGAACCACCTCTTGCCACTCTGAAAAGTCCCGCAGAAGTAGTCTGAAGATAGATAAATTTCAGGTTGTCGGGAAAAAAAGGATTAATTATATTACCTAATGTAACACCTGATATAACAGCAATAACCACTTTGTAATTAAATCGTTTATTCCTTATATATACAGAACATATGACAGCAGAGAGAGGTATAAAAATCGCCGTATATCCTCCGTAGAAACTCGGGAAAAGTAAGGATAATCCTGCCAGAGGAATATATTTTTCCTTTATCATAAAATACCAGGCTAAAATGAGGATTATTAGCGAAGGTATAGTTGCGCGCGGAAGAGACAACCTGAAGATAAACGTTTCAGACAAAGAGAAGAGTACAAGAATCCAGAGATATGGATTTTTAACATCAAGCTTTATCAAAATATACGATAAAACCATCAGCAGAAGCATATCAAAAAATATAGCCGAATTCTTGGCACCGTCAATGAGATTGGAAAAGGTGAATGGTATAAGCAGTATGTGATAGAGGTAGTGATGGTCAACAAATTGCTCACCTCCCGGAAGATACATCAGCGACGCATCGGGAGATAGAACTCCTTTCTCTCCCATATTTTTTGCTATTTTAATGTGGTAATAACCGTCGTAACCTACTATCCCCTCATATGAATACTGAATGTTGAACAGGAGAAAGAAAAGAAAAAGAAGTGTCATTGCCACAAGGAGGTATTTTGTGATTTTTGTTTTCAGATTTGCATCTTTCACAGTGAACCCTTTACCGGTTAACTGCATTTAGGCCACTTAAAAGCATTTTTGTCCTTTCGGCAAAATTGCTTCCCGCATATTCCCTGTTGATTTTATCAATATATTCCTTTGCTTCAGCAATACATTTGTTTCTGCTTTTACTATCGGACCCTATCTGCACAACTGCCTCTTTGATATCCTCCTGAAACCCTTTTATCCCTTTCCATGACTCGATAAAATCTTCGAGGGATTCGATCCTCTTTTTAAGCATATTCGCGCGTTTAATCTTATATTCTGCAATCCAAATCATTGACTCTGCCAAAGTTTCCCTGTCATTGGGATATTTGTCAATAAGCGCGCTGATAATACTAAGTCCCTTATCTTCATTTTGTAAATATTGAGCGGTGATTTCTCCAATTTTCAAATATGCTTTTGCATCATAAGGAGACACTACTTTATTTTCAATTATCTTTTCAAGTTCATCGATTGCTTTATCATATTTGTCTTTTAAAAGAAGAAGCGATGCCTTGTGATAGCGAATTCTTTCTTCCGTTTCGCCCCCGCTGTTTTTGCTTATAATCGTATCGAGTTCTCTCATCGCTCCCTTGAAGAAAGGGTTTTCCGCCGACAAACTGTTTCCGGCGAGAAAATTCGCCACATCAACATCACCTACCATTGCGGAGTAATTTTTTCTTATATCAAAAGTCCTTTTGAATGCTTTGAGTGCCGCTTCGTTGTCTTCTTTTTTTAAAAAGCAGTATCCCGAAAGATAATGGACAATTGCATCTCCCTTATATTTTTCCGCGAGTTGTGAAAGAGTTGTCAAAGCACGATTGTAATCTTTTGACTCTATTGCGGACTCCACGTCACTAAGCTCATTATCGCTTATGCGGTGACACCCTGAAAATGCCGTGACTATGACAAGAAATAAAAGAAAAAGGAATTTCTTCAATATTAGACTCTCTGCCTGAACAATAAGTGAACGGTTGGGATAATCAACTATAGTGACAGTCCGCAACGTAAAATTTACTTATATGTATGCAGGAATATTTGAATTATTTGACTTCGTGCCAGTTCTTTATTGTAGTAGAAGGCGTAAATGGCTGAGTCTGTCCGCCTCCTCCATTAACATTCGCGTTTGAGTTGCTGTCTGAATTTGTGGTAACTGCAAATGTAAATGTTGCGCTCATCAATCCTGACACGAGTAATATCAAAACCATTTTAACTATTTTTGCCATTTTAACCTCCGTTCTTATATATCTTATTTATACAAATACATCATTAATTTACTTCGTGCCAGTTTTTTATTGTCGAGTTCGGCTCGGCATTGGTGCCTGTCCCCTGCGCGCCGTTTACCGGAGCATTCATATTACTCGCTGAATTTGTATCAGAATCGGCACGCGTTGTCACTGTTGAAAAGGTTATTACAACCGCTAATGCCAGAAAAGTCATTAAAACCCAAATCAGATTTTTAAACATTTTATTCTCCTTTAATATTTTTGTTTACCATTGATTATAAGTATTCGACACCCAGCTTCCTGCCGATGAACCCGCCGGATTTCCGGCACTTCGTGAAAGCATAGATATATCGACAAGTTCAACCTTGTAAATTTCCCCGTTACTGATTGACAAAACAGGCGCGCCCGTAGTATCGGGAATATATTCGCTTGCGCTTAAAACCGCTACCGGTTCTTTTGACCCGGCACCACCCAAAGCTGTATATCTGTAACCTCTCGCATTGCTGAGGCAAAATGTACTGTTAGTCGTGTTAATCTCCGGTTCTCCGACTATTGTCCAGTCTGAAGTCGCTAAATTGTTGTCCCCATCCCTATAAATTATAATAGCTTTCGTACTGTTATCGTTCGTGCAAATTCCCGTAATCTTGCTTAATGCAGGATCGATTCCAAAATCATAACCTGTACCTCCTATTATAACATTGTTGTTGGAAATATTGTCAACATCGGATACACCGTCAGAAGGGTCTTTGAACACCTGAAAGGAAAGGAGATTATTTTCAAATCTTATTTCAATATCCGCTTCCACTTTTTTGGCATTTGTTCCCGAGAATGTGGACCTGACGTTTCTGAACGCCACAATCGTGGGATTTACCCACAACCACTGAGGTCTTGGCAGTGTAATATTGGCTTCCCCGGAACCAATAGTATATTTGTTATAAAGAGCAGTCACGGTTTCCGCATTGCCCTCGGACAGGGGCGTGGTCATATCCGAATCTATATACCAGCTTGTGTCAACCCAGTTTAAAGGATTTTTAATGGTGTTTTTAGGTGATTTTCCTACGACATAAATCTGCGTATTGCTTGTTGTCCCGCTTGTTCCTGCAAAATTGCTCACTGCGTTTGCCTTCAATTTTCCTTCAGTAATTTCCATACCTCCCTCTGCCACATACAGGGCATCGGTAGCAGTTCTGAGATTCCCCGATATCTTAAGCTCTGTCGATGTAATCAAAATCGCGCCGAGACCGATCACAGTGAGAATAGCAAGAAGAAACATTGCAAGTGCAAGGACAAATCCCGACTCATTGCTTAACATTTTGTTATTTTTCATATCATTCCAATCCTGCATTTCTTAATTTTATTTCCGATTCCAGTGTTAATCTGTGATATTGGTCGCTGTATTTGTCGCCGCAGTTATAGACCCCGGAACTCGAGTAGCTTGGATCTTCTCTCGATGTTCGCGCGATAAAAAGAACTTTTATTTTCCTTACGTCGCCTACATCACCGGAAGATAAACTTACACTCTTGTATGGAGTCGCTGAACCGACCTGACTGTCCGAATCATCATAGTATTTGAATTCAAGATAATCAATGTCATCGACTACCGGTTGTGCCGTGCTTCCGTCAACAGACCGCGTCAATTTAATGGTTGGCGCATCAGTCGAATGTTTGTGGTCGGATGGATTCTGGGCATACGTAATTGTGTTGATTACGTGAAGCACCGACCCCTGGGAAAAATCATTGGTTAAAGCCCCGATACCCAAACTCCCCTGGGAAGTAGATGACACGTCAGTGGCTTCCCACTTGCTTCCGTCAGTTATATATATTGTATCACCTGCGGAAAAATTGCCATAATAACTGTCGGAAGATGTCTCCGACACCGTGTCAACGGAAAGAGTAGTATTTCCTGCCGTGTAGTCGGCAGTAAGTGTCGCCTTCACATTATCAAGGTCAACGAGAAAGGTTATGGTGTTTTCCGTCGCGCTGCTTATAACGGCAATTTCCGAAGGGGTGTCGGCAGTAGGCACTCCGTATCCGATTGACCTGAATTCCCTCGTCAAAGTATCCATTGCCGTCCTCACATTTTGCTGCATTTCAACAATCAAATCCTGACTGTTGTATGTTCTCTGCTGACTGGTAAGAAGAGTATAAAATGTAACCATAAGTATAGATGCGAGAAGTATCGACACCATCAACTCTATAAGCGTAAATCCATTCCTGTTATTTTTCACGCGCACTTTTCATCCTCATTCCGATATTATAGTTGTAAACGCAGTCTTTCTTTCCTTGCCCTTTTCTTCCCACTTTATGATAACCGTAATAGTTTTCATATTCGTTGAAGGAGTGTCATCGGCAACATTCCATATTCTCGTATAAATTCCCCCTGTTCCCCCTTCCGCGTCTATATCCGCTTCGCTGTGGTCAGTGGATGATGTGCTTGTAAGGCTTGAATTGTTGCCCGTATTTGAATCTTCGAGTTTGCTATCGTCATAATCCAGATTTTTCAACTCTTCTATTTTCGTTTGCGCAAGAGTTATTGCCGTAGTCATTCGCCTGCTCTTTGCGTTACCCCTGATAACAGTTGTAACCAAACTTGCTATTGAGAGAAGTCCTACAGAAAGGATTACTATGGCAACAAGAATTTCTACAAGTGTAAACGCGTCTTCAGATTTTTTAAGCGATATTTTTTTCATGCCACCTCCCCCATTAGCAGCATTTATACCATATATTGTCGCCACTTTCCTTAAAAACCTTTAATCTCATATCCAATAAAATATTTTTTTTACCGCGAAAAAACAATTTATTTATTGATAAATCAATTAGATAGCATAGCAAACAATCATTTAAAGGACATAGCAATGATAGCTAACCTGCTGTATTTACAAACCATTTATCGTCGCTGTGAGCAACAAATGATTGATATAGAATATGCTTTCTTCCTGACACCCTCTGATGCTTTTATAAGCTACAAATTGTTTGCCCGGTTTTTATTTTTATGATTATTGACAACTTGCACTTTCAGTCATTATACTCTGTTGCCATAAACTTCATTCTTTTTGATATATGCTTTTACAGTTTCAGAAACCGGTTTTTATTTTTATTTCATAATCTATTTTATTATGCTCAAAAAGATTTTAAATATTCTATCCATCTATAGAACTGCAATAAAAAACACCATAGAAAATGAAGGAGCGACAAGGGCGGCAGCGCTTGCATTTTACGCTTTTTTTTCACTTTTCCCCTTAATCCTTATCTTCTTTTCCGTACTGGGGTTTATCATCGATTCACCGGAAATCAAAAATAATGCCCAGAATTTCTTTCAGGACGTTTTTCCCACAATAAAGCCATCTATAATTAAAACCATAGATTACACAGTGGAATTAAAACAAAAGCTCGGAATCATCGGACTCGTAATTTTAATCTGGCCGGCGGTTTATTTTTTTACTGCCCTTGAGGAAGCGGTAAATAAAGCGTGGAAAGTGAAATCAGAAAGGCATTTCATCCGGAAAAAGTTTCTTTCCGTGGTGCTTATGTTTATTACAGGGGTGATAATGCTTGTCTCGATTTCTTCAACTTCGCTACTTCTATTTATAAGCAAGCTTCCTCTTCTGCCAGACAATCTTTACAAGATTATTCCAATGCAGGATGTGACCAATATCATACTTACTTCCACAACAGCTTTTCTTCTTTTTCTTTCTTTCTATAAATTTCTTCCGAACACCTTTGTCACATTCCGGGAAATACTGACAACTACCATAATCACAACTGTAATCTGGGTATTTTTTCTTTACTGCTATATAGTCTTCGTAACAACCTATTTCACCGACTATCAGCTTCTTTTCGGACCGGTCGCGACCTTGATTGCAACTATGGGATGGATTTACATATCCTGCGCAATCATCATTATCGGGGCGGAGTTTTGCTCGGAGTATTCAAGAAAAATGCATTCGTAGTTGAAGAAGGTTAAAGCAGTCTCAGCTGATTGTTCTCACCGTTAACCGGCTCAACGGGATATTTTCCCGTAAAACACGCCTTGCAGAATTGTCCGCCGTTATCTTGTACGGTATTCTGCATGGCATTCATATCGAGATATGAAAGTGAGTCGGCTTTTATAAAATCCCTGATATGGTCAATATCATTAAAGGACGCGATTAATTCTCCCCTCGTAGGTGTATCGATTCCGTAAAAACAGGGATATTCCGTTGGAGGCGAACTTATGCGCATATGCACTTCCTTTGCTCCCGCGTCACGTATCATCTTGACAATTTTTTTACTCGTCGTTCCGCGCACGATGCTGTCATCGATTATTACAACTCTCTTTCCCCTTATAACACTTTCCACGGGATTTAATTTTATTTTGACACCGAAATGCCTTATTGCCTGTTTAGGTTCAATAAATGTTCTTCCCACATAGTGATTGCGTATCAACCCCGTATCAAAAGGGATTCCCGATTCCTCGGAATAACCGAGTGCCGCTACTACGCCGGAATCCGGCACCGGAATTACCACATCCGCAGCCACTTTATTTACCCTGGCAAGCTGGCGTCCGAATTCTTTTCGCACATCATAGACGCTTCGACCGAAGATTTTGCTGTCGGGTCTGGCAAAATAGATAAATTCGAATATGCACAACGAGCTTTTAAGCTTTTCAAAGGGCTTTATACTGCGAACACCCTCGTCATTGATAATAATCATCTCTCCTGCTTCCACTTCCCTTACATCCTGCGCGCCTATCAAATCAAGCGCGCATGTTTCCGAAGCAAGCACAGGAGCGCCGTCAACGACACCGGTTACGAGAGGCCTGAAACCACGCGGATCTCTTACACCGATAAGTTCGTTTTTTGTAAGTATAACGAGGGAATATGCTCCCGTAACCTGATTTAAAGAATCTATGATACGGTCGATTATATTGTTTTGCGATGACTGCGCAATCAGATGAATGATAACCTCGGTGTCAGTTGAAGAAAGAAAGATAGCGCCTTTGTCCTGAAGTTTTTCCCGCAGCAATTTTGCGTTTACTATATTACCGTTGTGCCCTATCGCTATGCTGCCGAATGAATAATTAGCGTAAAAGGGCTGAACGTTTTTAAGCTTGCTCTGTCCAGTTGTGGAGTAGCGGTTGTGCCCTATCGCTTTATTGCCTCTGAGGCGTCTCAATTTTTCAGCCGTAAATATTTCGGCGACAAGTCCACGCGCCTTTGAATGATGAAGTCCCGTTTCGTCGAATGTGCAGATTCCGGCGCCTTCCTGACCGCGGTGCTGAAGCGCGTAAAGTCCAAGGTATGTGAGGTTTGCCGCTTCGGAATGATTATAGATCCCGAATACTCCGCAATTTTCCTGAAAGACATCTTTTTTATTGTCACTTTGCCACAAGATTCTTAACTCCGCCTTTCCATTTGTCCCTGAGTTTCGAAACATTTTTTTCAATTGAGATATCAGTTCCTTTAGATGAGACTCTGATTTTTAAATCATCCCGCGCTACCTTTCCGATTATTGTCGTTTTAACCGGGAATTTACTTAGCAATTCCTTGAGCTGTTCCATATTATTTTCATGGCAGGTCACAACGGCGCGCGACTGCGCCTCGCCGAAAAGTACGGCAATGGGTGGAATATCTTCCGCAATATTAATTTCCGCGCCAAGACCTTTTTTAGAAGCAAAACACATTTCGGCAAGCGTTGTCGCCAACCCTCCGTCAGAACAATCGTGCGCGGCATTTATCAACTTTGACGAAATTGC
This sequence comes from uncultured bacterium, assembly GCA_964549305.1. Taxonomy (GTDB): domain Bacteria; phylum Schekmanbacteria; class GWA2-38-11; order GWA2-38-11; family J061; genus J061. The sequence goes on along the minus strand of CAZJVM010000001.1, from coordinate 59,513 downwards.
CTCTCTTAAGACGTTATGAAGAGATACTTCTTTATCAAGATTGCATACAGGAAGTTTACCTGCCGTTTCATTGCAAATAAATTTCTGATAGAGACTTCCGCCCATTTCCCTTTGGTTCTCACCTAAAAGGAAAATAATATCTCCTTCGTTTTTGAAACCCTGAGTGCATCTGTTCTCAGTATTGTCTATAACCCCAACCATGCCTATAACGGGAGTGGGATAAACTCCCTTGCCTATGGTTTCATTGTAAAAACTCACATTCCCGCCTGTAACAGGAGTATTCAGCTTGTTGCAGGCGTCTATGATTCCGCGCACTGCTTCTGAAAACTGCCACATCACATCGGATCTTTCGGGGTTTCCGAAATTAAGGCAATTTGTGATGGCAAGAGGTTGCGCACCCGTGCAGGATATATTTCTCGCACATTCCGCGACTGATGATTTCCCCCCCTCATAGGGATTCATAAAGCAATACCTGCCGTTACCGTCAAGAGCGATTGCAAGCCCTTTGCCTGATTCTTCAACACGAATGACTGCGGAATCCGAACCCGGAAGCTCGACTGTATTTATTCCAACCATATGGTCATATTGGTCATAAATCCATTCCCTGCTCAAAATATCCGGTGATAGAATTATCTCTTCAAATACCCTCTCCGCGTCTGACGGATTCAAGGTATATTCCGTCTCTTTCAACTCCATCTCGTCTATCCATTTCGGTCTTTCAACATCTCTTTTTCCCGAGGAAATGTCATCGGTCAGTGATTTTACGGGGATATCGGAAACGACTTTTCCGTTTTGCTTTACGGTAAATTTCCCTGTATCCGTAACTTCGCCGATAACTGCCGCATCGAGGTCCCATTTTTTGAGTACTTCGAGCACTTCGCCTTCCCTACCCTTGTCCGTCACAAGAAGCATTCTCTCCTGTGATTCGGAAAGCATTATTTCATAGGGAATCATTCCCTCTTCTCTCAAAGGCACTTTGTTCAGCTCAATCTCTATCCCTGTATCCGCGCGCGCCGCCATTTCCGCCGTAGAGCAGGTCAATCCCGCTGCACCCATATCCTGTATACCGAGAATGCAATTCTTCGACATTAATTCAAGGCACGCTTCGAGAAGAAGTTTTTCAGTAAAGGGGTCACCCACCTGCACCGTAGGTCTTCTCTCTTCAGAACCCTCGTCAAACTCCTCCGATGCCATCGTGGCACCGTGTATTCCATCGCGCCCTGTTTTTGAACCAATGTAGATTACGGGATTACCGACTCCCGTTGCTACACCGTAAAAAATATTGTCCTTCTTCGCTATGCCAAGAGTAAAAGCATTCACGAGCGGATTGCTGTCGTAACAATCATCAAAATAGACCTCTCCTCCAACAGTTGGTATTCCCATGCAATTGCCGTATCCGGCAATTCCCGCCACGACTTCCTCTATTATATATTTTGTTCTTGGGTTATTTACATTTCCGAAGCGCAGGGAATTGAGATTAGCCACCGGTCTGGCGCCCATTGTGAAAATATCTCTTAAAATTCCTCCTACTCCCGTTGCGGCACCCTGATATGGCTCTATAAAGGAAGGATGATTATGGCTTTCAATTTTAAATACGGCAACCAGTCCGTCACCTATGTCTATTATTCCCGCATTTTCTCCCGGTCCCTGAACAACCCAAGGCGCCTGAGTGGGAAAGTTTCTGAGATAGGGCTTTGAGCTTTTATAACTGCAATGCTCACTCCACATTACGGAAAATATTCCAAGCTCCGTATAACCGGGTTTTCTTCCAAGTATTTCACATATTCTTGAATAGTCTTCCTTTGAAAGCCCGTGACTTTCTATAAGCTCATCGGTTATTTCAGGTTCTTTCATTTTTTCAAAACGCTTTCTGTTATTGATTTAAAGATTCCGACTCCGTCGTCGCTTCCGAGAATGCTTTCGGAAACTCTTTCGGGGTGAGGCATCATACCGAGCACCCTGCCATTTTCACTGCATATTCCCGCGATATTATTGCGTGACCCGTTCGGGTTAAAATCTTCAGAAACCGATCCTTCGGAAGAACAATATTTGAAAACTATCTGTCCGTTTTCTTCAAGATTTTTAAGCGTGTCTTCCTCAGCGAAGTAATTTCCGTCGGAATGCGCAATCGGTATCGTGAGAACATCGCCCGAATTGTATTTAAGGGTAAAGGGAGTGCCTGTGTTTTCCACTTTGATATTCACATTTCTGCAGATAAACTTCAATGACTTGTTCTTTATCATTGCGCCGGGAAGCAGTCCCGATTCGAGCAAAATCTGAAATCCGTTGCAAATGCCGATAATATACCCTCCGTTGGAGGCAAATTTCACGACATTCTCCATTACGGGCGAATAGCTTGCAATGGAACCGGTGCGCAAATAATCGCCGTATGAAAAACCTCCGGGAAGGATTATACAGTCAACTCCCGACAAATCCTTGTCCTTGTGCCATATATAGATTGCTTCTTCCTTAAGCACATCTTTTACCACCCTGAAACAGTCTCTGTCGCAATTAGAACCGGGGAAAACTACAATTCCAAATTTCATTGAAAGAAAACCTCATTAATTTGTTACGCCTGTGAGTTTTTGAAGAGCGTCAAGATATTTATTGCTGGTCTTGATAATGATATCATCGGGCAATGCGGGCGGAGGGGGTGTCTTGTCCCAACCGGTGCTTTTTAGATAATCCCTGACAAACTGTTTGTCAAAACTGCTCTGCGGACGCCCCGGAGAATATTCGTCTTTGGGCCAGAATCTGGAAGAATCCGGTGTCAGCACCTCGTCTATGAGAATTATTTCGCCGTTTTTCCGTCCGAATTCAAACTTAGTATCGGCAACTATTATTCCCTTTTTGTCTGCAACAGACCTTGCTCTCTCATATACGGAAATACTGTATTTTCTCAGCGAGCGGGACAATTCACTGCCAACATTTTTTTCCATCTCTTCGAATGTGATATTCTCGTCGTGTCCGCTTTCGGCTTTTGTGGAAGGAGTAAAAATAGGCCTTTCGAGTTTTGATGATTCAAGAAGTCCCTTGCCGAGGTTTATCCCCGAGACCACTCCTCCGGTTTTTAAATATTCCTCGTATGCCGAACCTGAAAGATATCCCCGCACGACACACTCAACAGGCACAACCTCGGTTTTTTCCACGAGCATGCTTCTTCCTTCAAGTATATGGCTGTATTCAGCGCATTCCCTCGGAAAGTCGGCAGTGTCAAAACTTATTATATGATTCGGAACGATATCTCCTATCTGTCTGAACCAGAATTTTGAAATCTGAGTAAGTACCTTTCCCTTGTATGGAATCCCCTCCGCCATTATGACATCGAATGCCGATAACCTGTCCGTCGCCACAATGAGAAGTTTGTCGTCAAGGTCGTAAATATCGCGCACCTTGCCCTGTCTTACAAGATTAAGGCCGGGAAGATTTGTTTCAAGCACTACATCGCCAGTCGACAATTCTTTAGAGGTATTCATATCAGTCAATCTTGACTTCAAAGGTTTCTATTACGGGATTTGCGAGAAGTTTTTTACACATCTTGTCAACTTCTTCCTTCACACTCCCGCTGTCATCTTCGTCTATATTTAGTTCAATATACTTTCCTACTCGAACATCTGTCACCGAATTAAATCCCAGCGATGCGAGAGAGTTTTTTACGGCTTTCCCCTGAGGGTCAAGGACACCTTCCTTTAATTTTACAAAAACTTTTACTTTTTTCATTTTCCGTTTCCCTGTTAAAGCGGCAGACTATTTAAACACGCGCCTGAAAATTTTATCTATGTTTTTGGTGTGATATTTGTAATCAAAGATTTTCCGTATATCAGAAGCCGGGAGATGCTTCAACATCTCATTATCAGAAAGAAGACAGCTTTTAAAATCAGAGGAACTTTTGAGGGCTTTCATCGCGTTTCTCTGAACAATTTCATATGCCGCTTCTCTGGTTATACCGCAGTCCACAAGACGCAGAAGAACCGCCTGCGAGAAAATAACTCCGCCGTTAAGCTCGAGATTTTTCTTCATATTTTCCGGCTTAACCACAAGGTTCGCAAGAAGCTTTGCCATCTTATCGAGCATATAATCGAGGAGTATTGTGCTGTCAGGCATTATGATGCGCTCAACAGACGAATGGCTGATATCTCTTTCGTGCCAGAGCGCTACATTCTCCATTGCCGCCATCGCGTTACCCCTTATGAGGCGGGCAAGTCCGGTTATTCTTTCACAGGTTATCGGATTTCTCTTGTGAGGCATTGCCGAAGAACCCTTCTGTCCCTTGGAAAAAAACTCTTCCGCTTCGGCAACTTCAGTCCTCTGAAGATGCCTTATTTCAACGGCAAACTTTTCGAGCGACGATGCCGTAAGCGCAAGCGCGGTGAGAAACTCCGCGTGACGGTCTCTCTGAAGAATCTGCGTCGAGGCAGGAGCGTTTTTCAGCCCAAGTCCCTTGCATACATATTTCTCCACATCGGGACTTATGTTAGCGAATGTCCCCACAGCGCCTGATATCTTTCCATAGGATATAACCTCCCTGGCCTGCTTCACCCGTTTCAGGTTTCTTTTCATCTCATCGTACCAAACCGCCATCTTAAGTCCGAATGTAACAGGTTCCGCGTGCATTCCGTGAGAGCGCCCTGCCATAATGCTTCTCTTATGTTTCAGGGCAAGTTTCTTGATAGACTTCATCACTTCCTTTATATCCCTGATTATTATATCGGAAGCTTCCTTAATCTGAAGTGAAAGACCCGTGTCGAGAATATCCGACGAAGTCAATCCCATATGAATGAAGCGTGAATCCTTTCCCACATTTTCAGCTACATTGGTGAGAAACGCGATGACATCGTGTTTCGTTACTTTCTCAATTTCCTCGATGCGGGTTACATCAAATGCCGCCTTCTTTTTAATAACCTTCAAAGATGCTTCCGGAATCTCCCCCTTTTTGCAAAGTGCTTCGCAGACCATAATTTCCACATCGAGAAATTTTCTGAACTTGTTCTCTTCTGTCCATATCTTCGCCATTTCAGGTCTTGAATATCTTGGAATCACCTTATTTCTCCTTAATATCTTTTAACGGCTTATCATCAAATCCTTCTTTTTAAGCACCCCTGCTACGGGTCCGAGTACCACTGCGGAAAGTTTTTCCGCCTTATACATCAGTTTCATCAATTTCTGCAAATCTTCAGAGGTAACGGAGTCGATTTCGTTCAGAATATTGTCTAGTCCGTAAAATTTCCCGAAAAACATCTCCTGCTTTGCAAGCTTAATCATTCTGCTGTTCATACTTTCAAGGGAAAGCATATAATTCCCCTTGAGGTTTTCCTTGGCAATTGACAACTCCTCTTCCCCGACGCCCTTTGCCACTATATTCTCGCATTCGGCAATGGACAGTTTTATTATTTCAGAGATGTTGGAAGCATTTGACGCGGCATATATTCCCGTAATGCCCGTGTCTTCAAAGGAAAAATAATAGGAGTAAATATTGTACGCGAGACCTCTTTCTTCCCGCACCTTCTGAAACAATCTCGAACTTATAGTTCCGCCCAATATGAGGTTGAGAAGATATTTGGCATACCTGTATTTGCTTTTCTGCTTTATTCCCGGAAACGCTACGCATAGATGCGCTTGTTCGAGCTTTCTGTTTTTTAAAATGTTCTCAGATGAAAAAACTGGCGTTTGCCTTTTCAGAGGATTTCGGCGTGGCTTTTTGCCGTCAAATCCAAAATATTTTTCCGACAATTCATTAAGATTTTTTTTATCGAAATTCCCCGCAACCGAAAGGGTCATCAGCGAAGGCGTATAATATTTCCTGAAAATTTTTCTTATGTTGACGTCATCCATTTTTCTAACTGAACTCATAGTGCCCTGAATGGGATTTCCCAAAGGATGATTTTTGTAAATTGAACTGAAAAAAATGTCAAAAAGTTCATCGTCAGGAATGTCGGCAGTCATTCTGATCTCTTCGAATATAACATCCTTTTCCCTTTTGAACTCCACTGGGTCGAATGAGGAATGAATGACAATATCCGAAAGAAGGTCAAAAATGGTTTCAAGCTGGGAATCCATTGCCTGAATATAAACACAGGTATATTCCCTGCTCGTAAAGGCATCGCAGTATCCGCCTATTCTGTCGATGACAGTGGCAATATCCTTTGCCGTGCGCCTACCTGTGCCCTTGAAAAGCAGATGCTCTATAAAATGAGAAACTCCGTTGAATTCCCGCGGTTCGTCCCTTGAACCAAAATTAATCCACACGCCCACTGACACTGACCTTACGTGCGGAACATATTCGGCTACAAGAGTCGCTCCCCCGGAAAGGGATTTTTTCAAAAACATTTCATGGCGGAGATCATTTTTTTTCTTTTTCAATTGCGCGGAGAGCTTCCTTACGGCTAAGTCTGAGTCTTTTTTCCCTGTCTATATCTATAAGCTTGACAGGAACCTCGTCTCCCTCATTCAAAATATCCCGCACGGCTTTGACACGCTCTTCGCAAAGCTCTGAGATATGCACAAGCCCTTCCGTGCCGGGGATAATTTCAACAAAAGCTCCGAAGTCCATTATTTTTTTAACTTTTCCGTTATAAATCTTTCCCACTTCAGGCTCTTCCGTCATAGCTTTGATTATCTCAACCGCCTTGTCTGCCGCGGCAGATTCCACTGCTGAGACATTGACTCTTCCGCTGTCATCTATATCTATTTTAGCACCCGTAGTTTCTATAATGCCTCTGATATTCTTTCCGCCCGGTCCGATAACCTCGCCTATTTTTGAAGGATTGATATGGATGGTTATTATCCTTGGAGCATACTGCGACATCTCTGCTTTTGGTTCCGAAAGAGCAGAGTTCATTATTCCGAGAATGTGCATTCTTCCTTTGTGTGCCTGAGTAAGCGCATTCTGAACAATATCTTTGGTAACTCCCGATATCTTCACATCCATCTGAAAAGCCGTAATACCTTTCTGCGTTCCGGCAACTTTGAAATCCATATCTCCGCAATGGTCTTCAAGCCCGAGAATATCCGATAATATGGCAACATTGTCGTCTGCCTTAACAAGTCCCATTGCAATTCCCGCAACAGGGCTTTTTGTGGGAACGCCGGCATCCATCAGAGCAAGAGAACCCGCGCAAACAGTCGCCATTGAAGATGAGCCGTTCGATTCAAGTATCTCCGAAACTACTCTCACCGTGTATGGATATTCTTCGGAATCAGGCATTACCGCTTTCAACGCCCTTTCTGCAAGATTTCCGTGTCCTATTTCCCTTCTTCCCGTTGCAAGACGGTTACTGGTCTCGCCCACTGAAAAAGGAGGAAAATTATAGTGAAGCATAAAGGATTTTTTGAATTCGCCTTCGAGAGCGTCAATTCTCTGCTCGTCGTCTCCCGAACCCAAAGTAACCACGCTGAGCGATTGCGTTTCGCCTCTCGTAAAAAGCGCCGAACCGTGAGGCCTCGGAAGCACCGATACTTCGCAGGTAATAGGCCTTATATCCTCTAAGCCCCTGCCGTCAGCCCTTACTGATTTCTCAAGTATCATATTTCTGACGCATTCCTTCTCTATCTTTTCGAAGGCACTTTTAAATTCACCTGTCTTTTCCTCATCAGGGGCAATTTCCTCTAACGCCTCGGCGAAGACTTTTTCAACAGCATCCTGACGCGCCATCTTTTCCTTTATTGCAATTGCTTCGGCGAGCTTGCCTGCCGCTTTTTCCTTGAGCGCAGTGTAAATCTCCGACACTTCAGGCACTGACACTTCCTGCTTCTTCTTTCCCGCTTCCTTCTGAAGTTCTTCCTGAATTTCTATCATCTTTATGAGATTCTCGTGACCGAAGAAGATCGCGTCACGCATCTGCTCTTCCGATACTTCCCTGCTTTCGCCTTCAACCATTAGCACGGCATCTCTCGTGCCTGCGATAACTATATCAATGTCGCTGTTTTCAAGTTCGCTGAATTTTGGATTGATTACCATCTCACCATCGATAAGCCCGACCCTTACTGCACCCACCGGTGTGCTGAAGGGAATATCCGATATAAGAAGCGCCGCGGACGCGCCGTTCATCGCCGCTATATCAGTATCATATTCCTTATCAGTGGAAAGTACATTGGCGATTACCTGAATATCCTTGTGGTAACCGTCGGGAAACAAAGGCCTTAAAGGGCGGTCAATTATACGTGATGTCAAAATTTCCTTTTCACTGGGTCTTCCTTCCCTTTTGAAAAAACCACCGGGAATCTTTCCTGCTGCATATGTCTTTTCTCTGTATTCAACCATAAAGGGAAGAAAATCAATTCCCTCTCTGTCCTTCTTTGAGTTTACGGCAGTAACAAGGACAACAACGTCACCCTGAGAAACAACCACCGAACCGTTTGCCTGTTTTGCGACTTTTCCTGTCTCTATGGAAAAAGTGCTGCCCCCTAAATCAATCTGCTTCTTTACCATTTAATTTTGTTCCTTTGTAATGTCTCAGGTTACCTTCTCAAACCAAGTTCGCGAATAATCGTCGTATATCCTTCATAGTTGCGCCTCTTCAAATATTCGAGAAGCTTTCTTCTTCTGCTTACGAGCTTGAGAAGTCCGCGCCTGGAATGATGGTCTTTCTTGTGGGTTCTGAAATGTTCCGTGAGGTATATAATCCTCTCGGTAAGAAGCGCAATCTGCACTTCAGGAGAACCCGTATCCTTTTCGTGAAGTTTGAATTTGTCCTTCACTTCCGCCTTTTTTTCTTTTGTCAATACCACTATTCAACCTCCTTCAATTAAATACTCTTTTCATTTTTAAAATTAAATTCTTTTCAGAACCGGTAGTGTCGGCTTTAACTGAAACAATCTCGGCAATAGCCAAAAGGTTATTGTCCGAATCCTTAACTTTCAACAATCTTGTGACGGCAATGCAGTCTCCGATTGCAGTTACATCATCCATTTCGACAGGCGAACCGCAGAGTACCTTTTGTTTCACTTCATCTGAAACTTTCACTTCTCCGTATCCTGCGAGTATCTCATCGATTCCCTTTATATGGCTTTTCAGCGCCTTTCGCGACGATTCTGACTTCAGGGAATCAATATTTACGGCTTCCTTTATATGGAAATCACCGCTTTTCGTTCTCAGCAACCCGACTATGTGTCCTCCGCATCCAAGCACTTCCCCGATATCGTGGGCAAGGCTTCTTATATATGTGCCGGAAGAACAGTAAACATTAATTTTTAAAAGAGGATACTTATAGAACACTATTTCAATCTTATCAATAATTACTTTGCGTTTCTTTACCTCGATCTCTATATTCTTCCTTGCATACTCGTATAGTCGTTTCCCCTTGTATCTCAGCGCTGAATAGATGGGAGGTCTCTGGCTAATCTCTCCCTCAAAACAGGAAACCGCCTTTTCCACTTCATCAAAGGAAGGCACTATTGCCGGGTTTTCCGAAACAACCTTCCCTTCGCAGTCCATCGTATCCGTTTCAACTCCGAGTTTAATGGTCGCGGAATAAGCTTTGTCATTATTTTTTATAAAGGGAATGACTTTTGTGGCTTTTCCGAGGAATATGGGAAGCACTCCTTCCGCTACAGGGTCAAGAGTCCCGCCATGACCGCATTTCTTTACCCCTGTAATCCGTTTAACCTGTTCCGTCGCCTTAAAGGATGTGATGCCCGAAGGTTTAAAAAGGGTTATTGCACCATCCATATGATGTCTTCTTAAATCATCTTCCGCCGAATCAGCTTCAGTGAAATGGGTATATGCTAATACTTTCATTTAAAGGAGAGTATAATTATACAAATAATCACTATTTGTCAATGTTTTTCAATATCGCTGTTACACCGTTTCTTTAATAGGAAACCTGCAGTATTAATATCGTTTCCACAGTGTAATTCTTCTTCACGAAATACAAGATTCTCCCTGAATTTTTTCTTATTTTTCTCCCATTGCCGATATATTTGAAAAAGCGTTGCGGTAATTCGACGAGGATTTTCCCAAAGCGTAAAAATGAATTCCAAAACAAGTGTTTTTTTAAAAAATGTTTCTTATTTTTCAAATTTTGTCCGATAGAATTATCTACTTAACAGGCAAAATAAGAGAATCCGAAATCAAAATATAACCAACTGATATATAACACTTTTCCCATTTACGAGTATGGCTATATTCAATGTTGCTTTAGATGAAGCAATAATAAAAATCGTGTACTACGGTCCCGCGAGGGGCGGAAAAACCACCAATCTCGAATTTATTTACAACAAAAGCGACCCCGAGACGAGAGGAAAACTCTTATCGATGCGCACTGAAACCGACCGCACCCTTTTCTTTGATTTGCTGCCGATGAATCTTGGAAAAATCAGAGGGATGAACATAAAAATTCAACTTTACACAACTCCCGGTCAGGTACAGTTGACTTCTACGAGAAAGCTTGTCCTTAAAGGCGTTGATGCCGTTGTATTTGTCGCAGACTCTCAGAAGGATCAGGTTGAGGCAAACCTTGAAAGTTTTGAAGACCTGAAAATCAATTTACAGGAAAGCGGACTGAGCATAGACAGCATCCCCATAGTTTTTCAATACAACAAGAGAGACCTCGAGGAAATTTCGTCAATCGATGAGCTGAATGCGATTATAAACCCTATGGGACTTGATTCATTCGCGTCTTCGGCAATCAGGGGAGAAGGCGTATTTGAAACCTTGAAATGTATCTCCAAAAAAACAATCGAACAGGTTCAATTGTCGAAAAAACCGATTGTAAACAAAAGTCGAGCCTATGAGACGACTGCAAACAAATCTACAAAAGTCATTCCCGCAAACGGTAACGGCAATGGAAACAGCAACAACAAATATATTACAAAGTCAATTGCAGACCTTGAAGACAAGATACTGGACGCGAGAAGAACGCTCAACAACCTTTCAAGGGCGTTGACAGATATTGAAGAAAAGATTACCGGTCTGAACGATTAAAATCATCTTCCCCGCGCAGGCGTATTCAATTATTTTGCGTATTCAACGGCTCTCGTTTCCCTTATGGCAGTTACTTTAATCTGCCCCGGATATGAAAGCTCCTTTTCAATTTTTTTGGCAATATCCCTTGCAAGAGAATATGTCTGGTCATCTGACAAATCATCGTTATTCACGATAATCCGAATCTCTCTTCCTGCCTGAATCGCGAAGGATTTATCAACTCCGTTAAATGAATCGGCAAGCTGTTCGAGCTTTTCCAGACGCTTGATGTAGGATTCAAGCATTTCTCTTCTCGCCCCGGGTCTTGCCGCTGAAAGCGCGTCTCCCGCCTGAAGTAAAACCGCTTCTACGCTAAGGGGGCTTTCTTCTTCGTGATGAGCTTTGATAGCGTTTACCACATTTGGTTTTTCGCCGAATTTCTGCGCTATATCGGCGCCAATAACCGCATGAGAACCTTCAACCTGATGGTCGACTGCCTTTCCGATATCGTGAAGAAGTCCGGCCCTTTTAGCCAGCACGGGGTCAACACCGAGTTCAGATGCCATAATCGAACACAAATAAGCCACTTCCTTTGAGTGTTCGAGAACATTTTGAGCATAGCTCGTGCGAAATTTAAGACGACCTAAATGTTTAACGAGTTCGGAATGAAGCCCGTGAATTCCAAGAAGAAGACAGCACTGATTTCCTTCCTCTCTGATATCCTCTTCAACTTCAGTCGCCATTTTATTCAATACTTCTTCTATCTTCCCGGGGTGAATTCTTCCGTCGCTTATAAGTTTTTCAAGAGTGCGTTTCGCGATTTCCCTCTTTACGGGATCGTGCGCTGAAAGAATAACCGCTTCCGGAGTATCGTCAATGATAAGGTCTACACCGGTCGCTATTTCAAAAGCACGAATATTTCTGCCTTCTCTTCCTATTATTCTGCCTTTCATTTCATCTGAAGGCAGATCTACAACCGACACAGTTGTTTCCGCAACATAATCTGACGCCGTTTTCTGGATTGCCGTGGCGACTATCTCACGCGCTTTTCTCAGTGCTGTATCCTTTGCCCCTTCTTCGATTTTTCTGATAAACTTCATCGCTTCGTGATCTGCCTCTTCTCTGATGCTGTCTATCAATATCTTTTTAGCTTCATCGCCGCTCATTCCGGAAATTTTTTCAAGGCGTCTCTTGCACTCGAATGTTAGTTCATTCAGGTGCTCTTCCGACTTTCTCAGGTCATCGTTTTTCTGTGACATCTCTTTTTCTTTATTCTGTATGTCGAGATCTTTCTTGGAAAGAAAATCAATTTTTCTGTCTATATTTTCTTCTTTCTGCGCAAGACGTTTTTCCAGTTGCTGAAGTTCTTTTTTCTGTTCTTTTGTATCCTTTTCAAAATCAGTCCTTGCTTTCAGAATTGTTTCTTTCGCCTCGATACGGCTTTCTTTAGTAAATGTTTCCGCTTCCTTCTTTGAATCTCTAATTATCCTGTCCGCTTCCTTCTTTGTTGATTCTATATCTTGCGCCGCTTTCTTTCTGTTTGTATAAGTCAGAAGGTATGTAACGATAGCACCTGCTACAATACCTATGACTAAAAAAATATATATGTTAATATTATCCAACGAAATTCCTCCTTTTATGTTTAATGAACTCTGCTTATTTCTTTCCCGCAAGAGATGATTCTTTTTTCAGAAATAACAAAATCAAGTTTTACATCTCGGGAATCATACGGGATACATTCTAAAATTTGAAAATCGAAAACCAATCCGCACAATATATTTCTTTTCTCCCGGCTTTTAAAATATCTGTCAAAAAAACCGCCTCCGAAACCGATTCGATTTCCTTCAACATCAACTGAAAGCGCGGGAATGATTGTAAAATCAATTTCGGTAACATCTTCTACCTTTTTCAAACCCGTTTTAGGTTCCATTATTCCCATAAAACCGGTCTCCAGGTCTTTTTCAGGAGAATTTATATAATAAAAGTCCATTTTATTATTTTTTTGGTCAACCTTAGGCAATGCAACTTTTTTGCCTATTTCAACAAGGCGGATAATGAGCTTGTCTGTCTGTAATTCTTCAGGTTTTGAGGAATAGCAGGAAACCGTGCCGGATCTTAAAAGAGGGGCAAATGAAAGAAGTTTATTACAGGCAATATCAGAATATGTCTTAGCTCTTTCTACATTCAGTTTTTTCCTCAATGCCTGCATTTTTTTCCTGACGCTTTTTTTGTTCAAAATTAACCTTCTCGGAAGTAATGCAGGTGGGAAACCGGACACCGTATAAGTGCCTAAACTAAGTTAGAAAAAGAAAATAATCAGTTATTCATATGACTGTTAGAAAGCAAATTCTTCGCAATCGTATGACTTATTCAAGGTGAACAAATCGGATTTTATAATCCGTGTATATTGTTTCAAAACCGACAACCATATATTTTTAAAACTTTTTTTCATTTTGTAATTCATTCACCTTTTATTCAAAAACTCTTTTTCTCTTTCTTTTCCCCATAGGAAATTTAAATAATTCCCATTTTAAATTTCCCACCATGCGACTTTTAAGCATTTCTTACTTCTTCTATATTGCTGTCAATGAGATTTATCAACATCTCTGTTTTCTCATTGTCAAGATTAACCACACTGTCCATTTCTTTTTTTAAAGTTAACAACTCATCGGTTATTTTCAATGCCGCCAATACAGCTACTTTAATTGAATCAACCATTCTTGTACTGTTGTGAATTTCCTCCATCTTTTCGTTAAGGTAAGTGGTCACTTCATTAAAATGGTTTTCGTCACCGTCAAACACAAGGTTATAGGTTTTTCCGAAAATATCAACTTTTGTTTCTTTTTTAGCCCTATTAGCTTTATTCATAAACTTAGAAAGTTAATTAAACAATGCTTTCTATATCCTGAATCAGTTTTTCCACAGAAGATTTTACCATATCCTTTTCACTCTGTAAATTTTCTTTTTCTTTCAAAAGCTCGGAATATTTTTCTTTAATTCCGTTTTTGTCAGATAATTCTTTTTCAAAATCGGAAATTTTGCTCTTAAACTCTTCAATTTGCGCAGAAAGTTTGCCGTTTTCTTCCCTGAAACCTTTAATGACATCAATCATCTTTCGTATTTTTTCTTCCAATAATTCAATCTGCTGCATTTTAAGAATACTCCCCCTGTTAAAGATTATATAATATATCTGTAGGACAACTCAAATATTAGCCAAGAAGCAATAAAAGTCAAGAATAGTAATTGCAGGCGATTGATAAAAAAAGAGAGTGTTTACCGGGATATAACCCTTTCAGTTTCTTATTTCAGCGGAAAGCTCTTTTTTAAGGGATTCGAGTATACTACCCGTTACGGTATTAATCTCTTCATCGGTAAGAGTGGATTCAATACCTCTGAAAGTAAGAGACAAGGCAACGCTTTTAAACCCCGTTCGCACCGGTTTTCCCTTGTAAATGTCAAAAAGCACCACATCTTCGAGAATTTCTCCTGATGATTTTTTCACACAATTAAGTATTTCCTCTGCACTGAAACTGTCATTTACTATTATGGCAAGGTCTCTGTATGACGGTGGAATTTTTGAAAGCCGTTTAAATGACGTTACAACAGTTTTTTTGAAATCTATGGAATCAATATCGATTTCAAATACATAAACAGGTGTTTTAAGTTCAAAATCATCCACTATGATGTCAGATATTTTCCCCACATATCCGCATTTTTTATCATTTATAAAAATGTCGGCGGACTCAGAGGAATCGAGAAACACTTTCTCTACCGATATGGACTTTAAGTTGAGTTTCAATCCGGAAACGTCGCAAAGCGACTCGAGCACTCCTTTTATATCAAAAAAATCCGATTTTCTCTCTTTCTCATACCAACTCGGATGGGATATATTTCCGCTTACAAGCCCTGTAAGAAACACACGCTCATCTGCCGTAAATTTGTCTTTTACCGGCAGATATACCCTTCCGATTTCAAATATCTTTAAATCAGGCAAATATCTTTTAACGTTAAAGGAAAGAGAGTTGAGAATCCCCTGTATAAGAGAAGTTCTCATTATATCCTGCTCTTCCGATAAAGGATTACAAATCGAAACAGCATTTGGCGTCTTATCTGATATTTTTGCCAGTACCCTGGAGTCTACAAAACTGTAATTAATTACTTCACTGAAACCTATGCGGACCAGTTCCGATCTCATATTGCTTATAGTTTTTAATCTGCCGGGAAAATTTCCGTTACCACCTGCCTGAGAAACCGGATACTTCAGGGGAATATTTTCATATCCCGATATCCTTGCCACTTCTTCAATAAGGTCAATCTCTTTTTTAATATCGCCCCTGTACGACGGAGGATTTATGCTTACCCCTTCCTCATCCCTTGATTTTATTGTCATGCCGAGGTTTTCACATATGTTTGCAGCTTTCTCCATGGAAATTTCAGTTCCAAGAACCTTTTTCATAACATTCTTTCTCAAGGGGATCAGCGGCGGTTGATTCCTTAAAAACGATTCACTCACCATACCCTTGCAAACTTTTCCGTTTGCAATCTGAGAAACAAGAGCGGAAACCCTGTCGGAAGCATAGAAAAGAATACCCGGATCGCTTCCCCTCTCGAACCTGTATGACGCTTCCGTGCTGAGTCCGAGTTTTTTTGATGTCTTCCTGATTCCCGCTGCAGTGAAGTAAGCGCTTTCGATAACGAGTTTTGTTGTCTTTTCCGTAACTTCCGAATCCTTCCCCCCCATAACACCGGCAACGGCTATCCCGTTTTTTTCATCAGCAATCAGAAGCATATCATCGGTAAGTGTTCTTTCTTCGGAATCAAGAGTAGTTATTTTCTCACCTTTACGAGCCTTTCGTACAATAATCTTTTTTCCTTCTATAAGGTCGTAATCAAATGCGTGCAGGGGATGTCCCGTTTCAATCAGAACATAATTAGTTATATCCACTACATTATTGATAGCGCGTATTCCCGATGCCCTGAGGCGTTTCTGAATCCATACGGGAGATGTCTTAATCTCCACATCTTCTATCACTCTTGCGGTATATGCGGGACAAAGATCCGGCGCGTCTATAACCAGCGATATGAGATGCGATGAAGGAGTTTTAATTTCGTTGAATTTCGATTTTTGCTGTTTTATTCCGTTCCCGGTAAGCGCAGAGACTTCCCTTGCGATTCCCATTACATTCAAACAGTCCGGTCTGTTGGGCGTAACTCCCAATTCTATGACCGCTTCCTCTGTTTCGATATATTTACCGGCATATTCGCCTATTTCACAGTCCTCGGGAAAGTAAATAATGCCTTCTGATTGCTCAGTCAAATCAAAGTCCGCATCACAGCATAGAAGTCCCGACGAAACAATGCCCCTTATCTTTCTTTTTTCCACTTTTCCCGCCGGCAGTTTTACACCATGGGGAGCAAATGCGACTCGCTTTCCTTTTTCAAGTCCGGGCGCGCCTGAAACAACAGCAACCGTTTCTGAACCGATATTGACTTCAACTATCTGAAGATTATCCGAATCGGGGTGTTTCTTTAAGGATGTAATCTGCGCGGTCACCACTTCCCGGGGAATGTTGTCGCGAAAAAGGATGATATCCTCAACTTCAAGCCCCGACATTGTAAGCCTGTCGGCTATTTCATTCAGGGAACAGGGGATATCAATATATTCTTTCAGCCATTTCCACGATATTTTCATTTTGCTTCTGCCCTGAACTGTTTAAGGAAACGGATATCATTTTCATAAAAGAGCCGAATATCATCGATGCCGAACTTAATCATTGCGATTCGCTCGATTCCCATTCCGAAGGCAAAGCCCGTATATTTTTCGGCATCGTATTTAACCGCTTCGAAAACATTGGGATGAACCATTCCGCAACCCATTATTTCAATCCAACCGGAATTCTTGCAAACCCTGCAACCCTTGCCTCCGCAAATAACGCATTCCACATCTACCTCCGCACTCGGTTCCGTGAACGGAAAAAAACTTGGACGAAACCTTATGTTCGCGTTTTTTCCGAAAAGTTTATGAATGAATATTTCGAGGGTACCTTTCAAATCAGCAAAGGAAACCCCCTCGTCAACATAAAAGCCTTCAATCTGATGAAACATAGGAGTGTGCGAAATGTCGGCATCGCGCCTGAACACTTTACCCGGTGCCAATATCTTTATAGGCGGCTGTTTTTTGAGATATGTCCTGACTTGCACGGGAGAAGTATGTGTTCTCAAAAGGACATCATCGCTTATATAAAATGTGTCCTGCATATCCCGGGCAGGATGGTCAGGGGGGATATTCAGCGCTTCAAAGTTGTAGTAATCCTCCTCTATCTCCGGTCCGTCTTCTATTTCAAATCCCATTGTGGAAAAAACATCTATAATTTCTCCCATTATAATTGTTATGGGATGTAAAGACCCTTTTGGGAAAGACCTTCCGGGAAGTGTGATGTCAATCGATAATGTGTTTCCCTTTTCTCCCGATTGCATCTTTTTAATAGAAGACTGCTTCTCACTGATTAATCCCGCAAAGGAGTTTTTTAATTCATTTGCGAGCTTGCCTATGGTTTTTTTCTCATCAACTGAAAGCTCTTTCAGGGATTTAAGAACATCCGTAAGGACTCCCTTTCTCCCCAGATACTTTACACGCAGAGATTCGAGGTCTTCTTGATTTTTAGCGGACTTTAAGGACTTTGTAAAATCATTGCGAATGTGCGTCAGCTTATCTTTCATCTATTATACACCTGAAAAGATTTTAATGGAAAGACAATACATATCGTATCAAAAGGAAAGATAAAAAAACAATGTTTCTTAGCTCTTATTGAAACGAAGCTTTTGCAGTTTCTGCGATTTTGCTGAAACTTTCAGGATCGGTCGCGGCTATATGTGCAAGCATCTTTCTGTTTATGTCAATGTTCGCTTTTTTAAGTCCGCAAATAAGCCTGCCATAGGTAGTGCCGTTTTGTCGTGCTGCAGCATTGATTCTTATTATCCAAAGACTTCTAAAATCACGCTTTTTCCTTTTTCTGTCCCTGTATGAAAACTGAAGACTTCTTAACAACTGTTCTGCCGCAACGTGGTAGGAACTGCTTTTTGTATTCCAGTATCCTTTAGTTTGCTTCAGCAACCTGTTTCTTCTGCGTCTGGTTTTAAAACCACCTTTTGCTCTTGGCATTTCCTCATTCTCCCTTAACTGTAGGGCAACTGCATTTTAATTTTTTTTGCATCAGATTTTGAAACAATACTGCTCTTTCTAAGGTTTCTTTTCTGTTTTGTCGTCTTGCAACTAAGCTGATGGCTTTTAAATGCTTTGTTCCTCTTAACCTTACCGGAGCCGGTTATCTTAAATCTTTTAGCTGCCGATCTATTTGTTTTAATCTTGGGCATTGTAATTCTTCTCCAATAAAAATTGGCTTTATGATGTATTTCAGTGAAAAAGTCAAGAACAAATTCAGCTCTTTTTCTTGGACGCGCTTAAGGGAGCAAGAATCATTATGACATTTCTTCCTTCCTGCTTGGGCGGTTGGTCAACAACGGCTATTTCACTGAGGTCTTGCGCAATGCGGTTAAGCATGTCAATCGCTCTGCCAACCAATGTCATTTCCCTCCCGTAGAGCATTAGTCTCACTTTTGCTTTATTTCCGTCATTTAAGAATCTTTCAAGATGTTTTTCCTTAAAATCGATATCATGCTTTTCCGTTTTTAACTTAAACTTGATTTCTTTGACTTGAATTACTTTCTGTTTCTTTTTCGCTTCCTGTTGCTTTTTTTTCTGCTGAAAGGAATGTTTCCCGTAATCGATAATTTTGCATACGGGAGGACTGGAATTGGAAGAAACTTCAACAAGGTCAAGTCCGTCCTCTTCAGCCATTTTTCTCGCTTCTTCTGTGGAAATAACTCCCACCTGTTCGCCAGTTGAAGAAATAAGCCTGACTTCCTTAGCTGTTATCATTTCATTTATATTTGACTGTTTTCTTTTTGGAATTCGGCGATCAAACTTTTTTATAACATTCACCTCCTCATAGGGGTTTTAACATTTTATTGTTTATATCGTCATTTATTTTTTTGAGAAAGTCTTCAACGGTCATCGAACCGGGCGTACTTCCTCCCCTCAATCTCAGTGAAACTAAATTATCTCCCATCTCCTTTTTGCCTATAATCAGCATATAAGGCACCTTTGCAAGCTGAGCTTCCCTGATTTTATAAGATATTTTTTCGTTTCTTACATCGAGCTTACATCTTATTCCCTGAGATTTAAGAGATTCTTCAATTTTTCGGGCATAACCGTCAACTGCCTCGGTAATAGTCATTACTATTACCTGTACCGGTGAAAGCCATGTGGGAAAAGCTCCAGCAAAATGTTCTATGAGAACGCCCATAAACCTCTCCATTGCTCCCAAAATCACCCTGTGAAGCATCGCCGGACGTTTTTGCTGACCATCGCTGTCAACATAAGTGAGGTCGAATCGCTCGGGAAGGGTAAAATCACATTGTATAGTCGCGCACTGCCAGGACCTTCCTATGGCATCCTTCAGTTTTATGTCTATTTTAGGCCCGTAAAAGGCACCGTCGCCCTCGTTGATATCATAGGGAAGATTTCTTGATTTTAACGCGCCTTCGAGAGCCTGTGTAGCCCTATCCCATGCTTCGTCTGAACCTATTGATTTTTCAGGCCTCGTACTCAATTCTATTTCATATTCAAAACCGAATATATTCATTACATAATCCACAAAATCAATTATGGATAGTATTTCATCCTGAAGCTGTTCCGGCATGCAAAGTATATGGGCGTCATCCTGTGTAAATCCCCTTACGCGCATAAGACCGTGAAGGACCCCCGAGCGTTCGTGCCGATGCACAGTGCCAAGCTCAAAAAGACGCATTGGCAAATCTCTGTAGCTTCTCAGCTTTGACTTGTATACAAACATATGTGAAATGCAGTTCATCGGCTTGATACCGTATTCCTGCTCATCCACTTTTGTAAAATACATCATTTCCCGGTAGTTGTCGAAATGTCCGGATTTTACCCAAACGTCTTTTTTAAGAATTTGCGGACCGATTACAATGTCATATCCTCTCCTGAGATGTTCCTTTTTTTCAAAATCCTCGAGAAGAGTTCTCAAAAGCGCACCCTTTGGAAGATATATTACCAGGCCCGCCCCGATTTCGTCGCTGATTGTGAAAAGTTCAAGGTCTTTTCCCAATTTCCTGTGATCGCGCTTCTTTGCTTCCTCGAGAAATGTGATGTATCCCTCAAGACCTTCTTTTGTAGGGAATACAGTGCCGTAAATTCTTTGAAGCATAGGGTTCTTTTCATCACCTCTCCAATAGGCACCTGCCGTATTGAGAAGCTTGAAGTGCCTTACTTTGGATGTATTGGGGATATGAGGTCCCCTGCAAAGGTCGGTAAAAGTGCCCTGCTCATACATTGTAACCTCTTCATCCTCCAATGCCTCGAGAAGTTCCACTTTATATTTTTCACCCTTATCGCTGAAAAGTCTGATAGCGTCCTCCCTCGATATAACCTTTCTTGAAAAGGAAGAGTTTGAGGAGACTATTTTTTTCATCCTCTTTTCTATTTTTTTGAGGTCTTCAGGCGTAAAACTTTCCTCGCGTTCAAAATCATAGTAAAAGCCTTTATCGATTGCCGGACCTATAGCTACTTTCGTTCCGGGAAATAATTCTGTCACCGCCTGCGCCATAATGTGCGATGTGCTATGACGCAAAATCTCGGTTCCCTCTTCCGACTCAGAAACTATAACATCTATGACAGAGCCGTTCCCGGGCACGCAAGACAAATCATAAAGATTACCGTCCAACTTGCAGGCAACGGCATTTTTCCTTAGTGGGGATTTATTCTGTGAAAGGATTTCTTCTACAGTCTTGCCTGAGGGAACTTTCAGTGTCTCACCGTCAACAAAAGAAATTTCAATTTCGCTCATACATTAACTACCGTTTTAATATCTCCCATAGTCCCCCCGAAATAACTCGCATCTTAGGCACGAGGGGTTTCGAACCCCTGACCTCTGCCGCGTCAGGGCAGCGCTCTCCCGCTGAGCTACGTGCCTTAGTCAAGTTTTCATATATACTAAAGAAGACAGGCGTTGTCCATAATATTTTTTGGAATTGTATTTCCATACCGTTTTATATGTGCATTTCCCTTCGGAAAAAGTTTTTCCTTTTACAGACAGTGCATACTAATACTTTACCTTGACAAGCACCAGTCCCCGTCCAGGGGCAGTGGGACCTGCTGCTTTTCTGTCGCGGACTTCGAGAATGTGCACCATATCCACGGGAGTCATCCTTCCTGTACCGATTTCAACCAATGTACCCACGATATTTCTTACCATCTGTTTTAAAAAACCGCTTCCTTCTATGGTACACACGACAAAACCATCTTCACTCCTGATGTCAAAAGAATCTATCCGCCTTACGGGAGATTTAGCATCGCAACCTGACGCCTTGAAAGACGAAAAATCTTTCTCACCTTTTAAAAAACGAGATGCCGCTTTCATCGCCTCCATATCGAGGCGCTTTAAAATATGCCACGAGTATAGTGAATAAAAAGGAGTTTTATAATCTCTGTTCCAAATATAGTATTTATATATCTTACCTTTCGAGCTGAATCGTGCGTGAAAATTATCATCAACCCTTTCCGCGCTTTGTATTGATATGTCATCGGGAAGAAGCGCGTTGACACCTTTCTTCAGTGTAAATAAATCAATCTCTTTTGAAATGTGAAAATTCGCGGTTTGCCCCCTTGAATGGACTCCTGCATCGGTTCGGGATGCCCCTATGAGCTTTATCTTCTCGTGAAATATTTCTTCAATGACATCGGCAATCACTTTTTCGATAGTCATTTCATGGGGTTGAATCTGCCATCCGGCATAAACGGTCCCGTCATATTGTATCTTTAATTTGTAATTAGGCATTTTCGGAATTCAAATTATAAAGGCACTCGGCAATTCTATCCTGGAAACGATTCTTCTCAACCTTTAATTTAAATAATTTTTTCCCTTCTATAAAAACAACGGGGACTTCTCTTCCGTATTTTTCCATTTTTTCTTCATCATCTGAAATATTCACCTCTTCAACGTTCAAAGGAAATCTACGGGATATTTCCTTAATAATATCTTTTGCTTCGTCACAAAGGCAACACTCCTTTTTTGAGTATATTACCACTTTAGGCAATTTCCCGTAATCAACACGCTTTACGCTTTTTCTGTGCTTTCTCGCAAATTTATGCATCCATGCCCATTGGCGCGGATAGTTAAGTATCTCCTCTTCAATTGCCTGAATAAACTTCGAGGTGTTGACGGCGAGTGCCACATCGCGGTTTTTTCCTTTTACAATTTTAAGGGGGTTCGTGAATTTAACTTTAAACTTACCTTCTCTCATCCTCATTGCATATCCGAATATTACCGGTGCGCCTGTACGCATGGCAAAAAGCGCGGGACCTGCCGGCGCGCTTGTTTCCCCCTTAAGGAAAGGCACCGCAATCCCGCCTTTCTTCGTGTAATGGTCCATAAGAATCCCAAGGGCATCGCCTTCTGATAACGCGCTTAAGACTCCCTTCATCAACTCCCTTTCCTTTCCCCTTCTTCTAATAATTACCTTTGTGCCTGAAGCATTTCTGATTTTTGTTATCATCTTGTCTATATAGGGATTTGAATATCTTTGCGCTAACACTGTCGAGGAATATCCGAGAGACGACATAGCAGATTGAAAAAATTCCCAGTTCCCGATGTGTCCCGTTATTACGATTACTCCTTTCCCTTCTTTCATCGCTTCATTAATTTTTTCAAGCCCCTCATATTCCGTCATATTTTTTACTTCCGCCGGAGACATCCCCTCCAAATGAATCGCTTCAAGGATGTTTCTTCCCATATTTTTAAAGGACTCCCTTACAATGCTTTCCGCTTTTCTCCCATCAATTCCGGGGAATGCCCTTCTCACATTATTCATGGCGATATTTCGCGACTTTTTAAGAAACAAATATGAAAGGAATCCTAAAATCGCGCCCAACCCGCTTTTTGCTCCGAAGGATAAAGGAGAAACTGCACACCTGAAGATTAGGACAGCAACGTAAACAATATATCTTCTTATTTTTTTTAATAAATTTTTCTTCATCTGTGCTCTTCAGGATCTTGGATGAAACTTCTTGTAAACTTCCTTCATTCTAGTCAGTGATATATGTGTGTATATCTGGGTCGTGGATATATCGGAATGTCCCAGAAGCATCTGCACGGAACGCAAATCAGCGCCTCTTTCTATCATATGCGTCGCAAAGGAATGTCTTAAGGTGTGAGGAGTAACTTTTTTCCTTACGTCGGCTAAAAGGCAGTACTTTTTCAACAGTTTCCATACTGCCTGCCTTGTAAGACCTCTGCCCGACCTGTTTAAAAATATTTTTCTGGATGTTATATCATTTTTTTGAAGAGAATGTCTCGCAGTTGAAAGATATTTCGAAACCATTTCAAGTGCCTCTTCGCCAACGGGTACAAGACGCTCTTTATTCCCCTTCCCCGTAGCTTTCAAAAGACCGGATTCAAGGTCTATATCGTTTACGAGCAGAAAAGTAAGTTCGGAAACTCTCAGTCCACAGGAATAAAGAAGTTCCAGTATTGCTCTGTCTCTCAACCCCAGAATTGAGCTTTCATCGGGAATTGCCAATATCGATTCAACCTCTTCAATACTGAGTACATCCGGAAGTTTTCTCCAGGGTCTGGGATTTTCTATTTTAGATGCCGGGTCATTGTCGATTGCCTTCTCCTTGACGAGATATTTAAAAAAGTTCCTTAAAGATACAACCTTTCTCGTAATCGACGTAACGGCAAGTTCCCTTTCTCTCAGGGATGCTATATATAATCTTATATCCGACGAAGTGATCGCTCTGACATTATTCCTTCTCTTTTTTTCTATCGACAATACAAACCCGTTAAGGTCGTTTTTGTAGGAAGCAATGGTATTTGCGGAAAGCCCTTTTTCAACATCGAGGAATTCCATATAGTCGGATATATATTTCATAACATTTGTCATACCGTAAATTAGCAAAATTCCCTCATTAAAGACAACAGAGATTTAATTTCATATCCTTAATCAGGCGTCGGCGTCAAAAAAATATCTTCGTAAATTTGCAATACCGTGATAAAAACTGACGTCTATTATGCAATTATTATAATTCAATGATTCCGTAAAATGACAGAGGAGAAATGAATATGATTCTTTCCTATAAGGATATAAAACCTTCGATAGATTCATCGGCTTTCATTGCCGAAAGCGCCGACATAATCGGCGATGTTACCGTCGGGAAAAAATCGAGCATCTGGTATAAAACCGTAGCGCGCGGAGATGTAAATTACATAAAAATCGGTGATATGACCAATATTCAGGATGGATGCCTTCTTCACGTAACTACCGACACATATCCTCTGATTGTGGGAGACAATGTGACAGTGGGACACGGTGCCATTTTGCACGGGTGCAAAATAGGAAACAATTGTTTAATCGGAATGGGCGCCATAATCCTCGACGATGCCCACATAGCAGAGGGGTGCATAATAGGCGCAGGCGCAGTAGTGCCGGAACATAGCAGAATCGAACCGGGCACACTCCTTGTGGGAATACCCGCAAAAGCTAAAAGGAAACTGTCTGACGACGAAATAAAGGCAATTCTTCAGGGAGCGAAAAACTATGTAAACCTGATAAAGGATTACATATAGGTCAGATAATTCTGCGGTTAAGGTCTGAAAACATATAGAACCCCAGTCCCAAAAAAATAAAAACGGGACCGAATGCGGCAAGTATGGCGGGAAGTTTTCCCCCGTGTCCGAGAGAGACGAAAAGATAGAAGATTATCCAGTAGGAAAACCCTATTCCTATGCTTAAAGCGATACCCGACATTGCCCCCCTGAAACGCCTGCTTCTTATGGCAAAAGGAATGCCGAGAAGGGTCATAACCGCCGCGGATGCCGGAATTGAAAACTTGCTGTATAAATCCACAAGATACTTTATTGACTGATTGGGCGCTATACCGCCCTTTTTGATTCTTTCGAGATATCTTTTAAGCTCCAGATACGACATAGATTCCGGGTCTTTTTCCGTCTTAAGAAAATCTTCGAACTTTTGGGGAATTTCCTTTGCTTCCTTTTCAAACTCATCCTTCACGACCCAGTTATCCTTTCTGAATTTTCGCGAAATACCGTTCTTGAAAATCCATTTGTCATTTCTGTATCTTGCTCTGTCGGCATCGATTCTTTCTTTCAGCTCAAAATTTTCACCAACCTTATAAATGGTAAGTTTCTGCACCTCCTGAGTGGATTTGATAAGAATATCCATATTATAAAAGGTATTCTTGTCTCCCCTGTACCATCTCTCCTGCACTTTATCATTTGAGGGACGGTATGCGGGGTCCATTTTACCTCTTATGGTATAGCCGTATTCTTCATACTTTTCGTTCGTATAGGGTAGTATCATCTCGTTTACGGCAAAGATGAAAACGGCAAAAACAACACCTATTATTACAATGGGAAAGAGAAAACGGTATGGACTTATTGCGCTTGCCGTTATGGCGACAACTTCATTATTTGCCACAAACTGACGCACAGTCAGAAGAGACGCAAACAAGAGCGTAAAGGGAAAAACATTGAAACACATATATGGAAATTTATAGACATAATACTTGAGAGCAACGGATAATGGCACGCTGTGCTCTATTATATCGTCCACTCTTTCGAAAATGTCTATTATGAAATAGATTGCAACGAACGCGAAAAGTGTCGTGGCAAGATACTTTAGAAATTCTCTTACTACATACCTGTCTATAATGCGCATATATACCCCGTTAATTAATTAGCTGTATTCTAACAGAACCGCCTTTAAATTTCATCAAGTAATTATGTCAATTTAAATCGGAAACGTATGTGGCGGCAAAATCATTTAACAGGTTGATTTTTGATAGGCGTTGTTTTACAAAAAGGCAATTATTACTGTATTTTTATCCGGATTTTCCGATTATAATTTTTTTTTAATTGTTAATATTATTCATTCAAAACAATCCGAGAAAATCTAAATTGAGGGGAGAGACGCGATGGAATTCGAACAAACATTTATGAATTTTCTTTACCACCATCAGGAAAAATACAATCGCACATATCACTTTCTCATTCTTATGGATGCCATCTTAAGCGCGGCAAAACATATTCAGCACTACTATGTAACAGGCGCGCTGAGGGGAAATCTCGGCGGTGCGGGCACAATAAACGTTCAAGGTGAAAATGTACTCAGAATGGACCAGATTGCCCACGAAATAGTAATCCACTATCTCAAATCATCCAAAAGAGTCATTCACGCGGTCAGCGAAGAAGCGGAGAACATCATCCCGATGGATACGGGAAGCGGAAGGTACTTTATTTATTTCGACCCACTGGACGGTTCATCGAATGTATCACATATGCTGCCCGTGGGATTTATGTTCGGAATAGCAAAACGCAATCTTGAAGGCGCTGAAGACGGTCATCTGAGAGCGGGAAATGACTATATCGCTTCTGGAATGTTCGTAATACCGACTGGAACATTTACCATTGCCCTCAGGGATGCGGGGTGCTGGCGTTTTCATATTGACGAAACAATGACATTTGTAAAACCGGTACGCGTATTTCTTCCTGATGACAGAAAGAAATGGGAACTTTCCTTTAACGCGGCAAACCGTTATACATTTAAAGAGTCCGTTCAAAATTGGATTAGCGAGAATGAAAAGAAATACGCTTTTCGTTATCTTGGCGCTTTAGCGGGAGACTTTCACCGCTTGCTTGGAAACGGCGGAATGTTTATGTATCCCGCCATCGTCAATCATCTCAATCCTGAAAAAAACAGACCGCAGGGAAAACTCAGATTAATGTACGAGGCATCAGTAGTTTCATTTATGTGCAGAGAGGCAGGTGGTACGGCAATCGATGAAAACGGCATGCCTATTCTCGATATAGTACCGGAAAAACATCATCAACGCACTGCCCTCTATGTGGGGAGTAAACCCCTTGTAGAGGAAATATTGAAGTGCCTTACGTAACCTATTGTCACCAAAAAAAATGGGGGACAGCTATGTCCCCTATTTTTTTATACGTCGTTTTCTTGAACTGAAATCAGTCCTTGAAATTGCTTATATCCATAAGGAAAAGTTTCAGAGCTCTTTCAGTTGAAGTCGCTGCCCTGCTCGATGAAAACATCAGTGTTTTACCGTCTGGAGAAATTGAGGGGAAACCGTCGAATCCATCGTCATAGGTCATCCTTGTCTGCTTCCCTGTTTCAAGATTCATCATATAGATTTCAAAATTTGGCATAGGAATCGCGGGATCCGAAGGAGGTAAAACCTTTACAAAAGCGAAATGCACTCCGTCCGGATGGGGATAAGGCGCCCAATTGGTTTCGTCATCGTGAGTTATCTGTTTATGGCCCGTTCCGTCGTGCTTTATAGTGAAAATTGTCATCGGTTTTCTTCTTTGTGAATCATATTCCTTCTTCCACGCACGATAAAGTATAGTCTCCGAATCGGGCATATAAAAAGCTCCGCCTTCCTGCCAAACCGGTGTGTGCGTCACCTGCATCTCTTCGGTGCCGTCGGATTTCATCCGCCATAAATCCATTTCACCGTTAATCTGCCTTCCAAAGAGAATCCATTTGCCATCTGGAGAAACGGAAACTTCCGCATCATAATATTTATTGTCAGTAATTCTCGTTATATTATTGCCGTCAAGGTCGGATATATATAATTCCGCGCCTTCGGGATACTGTGTCGAATCCGACCAATCGCCTTTGGGCATATCAAGGTTGTCACGTGTGGATGTCCACGCGATTTTCGTCCCGTCGGGAAAATAAAAGTTACAGGCATCTTCCCCTTTGTCATTGATTTTCTTTATGTTTTCGCCTGTTATAGTTCCCGTATAGGCATGGTAGGAAGTATCTCCGTCCATCTTCGCCTGACATATTATGCTCTTTCCGTCAGGTGAAAAATATGATTCCGCGGCACGGGGAAAATTGGGAATATGCGTCACAGGAAATTCATTTTCAAATGTATAATCTTCGGCGCTTTTGACGACCTTCGCGTCCTCCGTTTTTTTTGCCGGCGCGCAGGCAAATACCAATGTTAGAACAAGCATACAGCAAAGCATTGTGAAAATCTGTTTTCTCATCTGTGCGACCCTCCATAAAAAGGTTAAGTGTTTAGGGCGTTTATTAAAATCATTTTGTAAAATTACTTTCACTATATTGTAAAATAAATGAACATTGATAACATTCCTCTTATTTCATTAAAAGCCCGTAGCGCAGTCCTCTTGTGCTCGTAATCGTTTCGTTATAGCCGAAATAATCCATAATTTCCTTTAATATCACCGCTCCGCTTACAATTACATCTGCTCGGGCGGGATGAAGACCGGCAAATTTTTTTCTCTCTTGTGTCGTAACGAAAGAAATTCTATCAATAAGTGATGAAAGACTCTCTGAGCTTATCCTAAAACCTTCGATTTCATCACGCCTGTATTCAGGGCTCTCCTGTATCATCTGAGCAATGGTAGTTACTGTGCCTGCCACACCTATAAGACATTCCGCTCTCCACTTCTCTCTTTTCATTGAAGAAAGCTCATTTTCTATATGTTTCTTCATGTCTGAAATTTCATTTTTTTTCGGAGGATTATGATGAATATATTCTTCCGTAAGGCGAACGGACCCGAACTGGCAGCTCACAAGATTTTTAATTTCCCCTCTTATTCCGGATATAAATTCGGTACTTCCTCCCCCTATATCTGTTACAAGGGCACTTTGGCAAGATTCCGGAATAGTGCCCGATGAAGCGAGAAAACATAATTCGGCTTCCCTCTGCCCTGAAATCACCTCTATATCAAGATCAAGTTCCGCTTTAACTTTATTGATAAAAGTAATTGAATTACTTCCATCTCTTACAGCGCTTGTTGCGCCTATTATTATATCTGAGACGCCATATTCGATCGCAATATTTTTATACTCCCGAAGTACTCTGATTGTTCTTTGAATTGCTTTTGCGCTGAGAATACCCGAGGCATCGACTCCTTCGCCTATTCTGCATATTCTCAATTCTTCGCGAATGGTTTCGATATTTTTTCCTTCCACTCTCGCAATTAGAAGAAGCGCGGAATTTGTACCTAAATCTATCGATGCCCTGATATTCTTAGTCTCCGGGATAGGCATATATTAAATATTGGTTTCCGTTTTCTGGATTTTTCCCGAGTAACCGAGGGAAGACATAGCAATTTTCCCGAGGATTTTGTCGTTTTTATGGTCAAGCGCAAAAACCCTGTAGTGAAACACCTTAGATGGAATGAATTCAAAAAGTTTAAGGAGCGCTTCCTTTGATATTTTTCCGGAATTAGGGTCATAAACGAATATTTGCTGATTGCCCATAGACATGGGATTTTCGGGACGAGGGTCCTGTTCCTGCACATCCACTGAAAAAGGAAGTTCTTTCAGCTTCTCAGGGAGTTGTTCTCTTATCCTTTCACTCCATTCTTTTTCGCTTATAACAGGTATCCCCGCTTTCATGAGATCCGCAGTGCGTGTATAATCAAAAGCAAGCTTCCATTTTGGTTTTCTCAGAAGTATGGCAGACCACTCAGATGAAAGTTCCCTCTTTTCAGCATGGGGAGAATCCTTCCACGCGGTAACGGTTTCAGAAAGAGACCAGTCGGTAAGTTTTTCATATTCCCTGAGGTTCTGCAACGGATTGTCATCTCTCAATATCAATGTGATCGTCTTTCTGAATATCTCCCTCAAATGATGGTCAATCGCGCGCGTCGTCCTGTGATAATAAACATTGGAATAGAGATAAAGGCGGGCATTGAGAAACATAGTAAGCGCGGAAGTGCCTGATTTATGTATAGTAAACCCCATTGACGAATAAAAGGTGTAATGAATCAGTCTTTCGATATCCACAGGGCCTATTTTCACTCCGCACATATAGGAATCTCTCAGAACATAATCCATATTATCAACGGTAAAAATGCCGTTGAAAAGGGGTGAGAGCATTCTCAGCCACTTGGGATATTTTTTATTTTTTTTAAGATTCTGTTTTTTAATGAGAAATGCGGGGTATTCAGGATTTATAACCTCTCCTTTTTTGAATTTTCCCGAAGGACTGCGCCGTATTTTTTCGATAATGCCCGACAATTCCTTCTTTATGATTTCCTGTCCGAGATCTTCGTGGGTAATACGGTATTTATCGAGAAAGTTTTCATCAAAAAAATGTCCGAAAGGCCCGTGACCAATGTCGTGAAGGAGACCCGTTACGCGCAACAGTTCTTCGATGAAATTTTGAGAAGGACATTGCCGGCAGTTTTTGATTAAAGTGGGATATAGCTGTTTTGCCATTCTTCCCGAAAGATGCATCGCTCCGATTGAATGCTGAAACCTGCTGTGTTCAGCAGAAGGGAAAACCCATCTCAGACTCTGCAGTTGATAAATCTTTCTAAGTCTCTGAATCCATACAGAATCTATAAGGTCTTTTTCGGAAGATTCAGTAGATGTAACAGGTAACGTAAAAGGTATATAATTATGGATTGGGTCGGCAAAAACCGCCGCGCCTTCATAAAAGGGAATTTTTTCTTTTTTCATTATAGTCTATTCCCATTCAGGAAAATCGTTTTCCTCATCAACTACAGCCATATGTTCAAGAAGCGATTCACTTATTCCCGCAACAAACTGAGAAGGTTTTGTAAGCAACTGTCCCGTCCCTCTCTCATAAATATTTACAGGGTATGAAAGAAAGAGATTTTTTTTCGCTCTTGTTGCCGCAACATACATCAGGCGTCTTTCTTCTTCAACATCTTCTTCATCCCATAGTGAATAACTTGACGGGAATATCCCTTCCAGCGTCCATATAATGAAAACAGTGTGCCACTCAAGCCCTTTTGCAGAATGAATCGTTGACAGGACAAGAAGATCATCCCTTTTTTCTTCCGCTTCCACATCGGCAATGGATTTTTTCTCTGTGGGAGGATCAATTGCCATATCCGTAAGAAATGACCTCAGACTCTTGTATCTTTCCGAGACTGTAAGGAGATGCTCAAGGTCTTTGACTCGTTTCGGATAGTTGTCATATTTTCTTTTGATTATAGGTGTATAATATTCAATAACTTCCGGCAGTTGTTCTGAAGGTTTATCTGAAGTCTTCTCCACTGACTCAAGAAGATTTAACATCTTTTCTATGCCTTCCTTGTTCCTTTTGGTTGCAAGTGACAGAATTGCATTACGGTTTTCCGGTTTGTTTTTTATAATCCCAAGCATTTTATAAGCTGTTTTCGAACCAAGCCCATCAACTAAAAGAAGTGCCCTTGTCCAGCTGATAATATCGAGACGATTTGCGATTATCCGAAGATGTGCTACAACATCCTTTACGTGTGCCGTTTCTATAAACTTGAATCCTCCGTATTTTGCATATGCAATTTCCCTTCTGTTAAGTTCAAGTTCAAGATCAAAGGAAAGGTCGCCGGACCTGAAAAGCACTGCTATATCATTAAGTTTTACCCCATTTTCGTGCAGTTCCAATATCTTTTGCACTATAAATTTTGACTGAGTATATTCATCGGGTGCTCTTACAAGGGACGGTACATCACCACCCGTAATCTCAGAAAAAAGATGCTTAGTATATTTTTGTTTTGCCAGTTCAATGACATTATTCGTAAAATTGAGGATTTTCTGCGTACTCCTGTAGTTCTGCTCGAGCTTTACTATCTTAGTCCCCTGATATCTTTGAGGAAATTCCATTATATTTTTGAATGTGGCACCCCTGAATGAATATATGCTCTGCGCGTCATCACCTACCGCCATAATGTTGTTATGTGCCGATGCAAGGGAGTACGCTATTTCTGCCTGTATCACATTAGTGTCCTGATACTCGTCTATCATTACATAGCGGTAATAAGATGATAATTTCTCCCTTATCTCATCGTTTTCTTTTAAAAGTTTATCGAGAAGAGTCAAAAGGTCGTCATAGTCAACGAGATTGTTTTCCCGTTTGTAAGATTTATACTTTTTGGATATTGCGTTGAACTCCTTATGCCACTTAATGAAATGGGGACAACTCTTTTCAATGGCATTTTCAATGCTTATTCCGTTATTTATGCTTAAACTCAAAACTGCGTGTATGGTGCTTTTTCTCGGAAAAAGTTTTTCTTTTTCACTGAATCCCATCTCGCTTCTAATCATTCCCACTGCATCCACACAGTCGGTGCGGTCAAGAATGGTAAAATCGCCCGTAAGTCCAACAAATTCCGCATAACGGCGCAAAATCATATTCGCAAAAGAATGAAAGGTTCCTCCGGAAACCTTCTCGCATCTGCTGTCAAAAATCGTTGCGGCACGGCGAAGCATCTCCTGTGAAGCTTTCCTTGTAAAGGTGAGAAGAAGAATTGATTCGGGCGGAATGCCTTCCCCGACAAGTTTTGCGACACGATAAACAAGTGTACGCGTTTTACCGCTTCCTGCGCCTGCTATAACGAGCACCGGACCGTCAATATGGCTGACTGCCTCATATTGCGATTCATTGAGCTCTTCTCTGAAGTTTATTTTATTGCCATTTTCGCGGATTTCATGCTTCAATTCTTTGAGAAGGTACTTTTTCATATTGAATACTTCACAAGTTTTAAAGGGTTATAAATAATATTCGGAATTAAAATATTGAAGACACAAGAGATATAAATATTGAAAAAAGAACAAATATAAGAATAATGATAAAAATCGATTTGAGGTTCTTTTGGCCGGGTTTTTCCACAGGATTTAAATCCTTGCCGTTGCGCCTTCGCTTTACGCGGATTTTATGTTTCTTTTCGTTATACTCCTCTTTGGATATCCATTTGGTTTTTCCTGATCTTGTCTTTACGGGAATATAACCTTTTTCTTTATAGAACGCGACTTTCTCATTTTCTATTATTTCAATTTTCTTTAATTCCAAAAGTTTCGTTTCATCAACTTTATCTTCTTCCTGATCTTCCTTTTCATTCAAATAGTTTAAATGTTTCAGTCTTTCGAGGCGTTCTTTTTCCTCCTCTTCAAGCTCAGCTCTGATCTTTTGACGAATCTTTTCTTCTTCTTCCTTAGAAATTTCAACCAACTTCCCTCTCCCTGCAAATATTCGACAAGTTCAATTCTTAAATCTTTTTAACGCTGTAAAATATAACATTGTTTAAATTTTGTGAACTTTTTTTTATGAAATTAAGAATTTTTCTTATACTATTTTTTAAAAAGCGATTCCGCTTTTTCCCGCGCATTTTCCTTTTCGCCTTTATCCGCTCCCTCTGATGCAGGATTGATTTCAAAATAATCGCAGTAGTTCCGCCTCTCCCTGTCTGATACCCACTCTGCCTGAGGGTCACTGCATTTATTATGTTTTGACTCATCGTAAAAACGGCAGTTCATACAGCAGTGGATATCATAACCACATTCCGGACAGGTTTCACTCCTTGACACTCTGCCTTCGACTGAAATTTTCTTTTTACAAAAATGGCACTGAACATTCATAAAAAGAATACCTCCCGCGTAATTCATTTAAAAGTTTTCCAGAGGTACTTGGAAAACCCTGTGGATAATCTATTAATAACTATAAATAACATAATGCCATTTAAGTACTTTTACCTCTTTGCACCATTTTGGTGCATATTTCGCATTGTTAAAAATAGTCACCTGAATTCGCCCCTACATTCATTTTAACCCGGGCATACTGTCGCACTTATACTCGATAAAAGTTGCAATATCTTCGTGAAGTTTCACGTTATAAATTTCATTAAGAGCGATAATTCCCGCGGGACAAGTTATATTTATTTCCGTAAGGTAACCGCCTATCATATCGATGCCGCCGAGATAGATTCCTTTTTTCAATGATTCATCAGCTACATGAAGACAGACTTCACTTTCCTTTTCGGTGAGCGTTGTGCTTCTGTTTTTCCCTCCGAAATCCGGATCGCTTCTAAAATCGCCTTTTCCGGGAACACGCCTGTAACATCCCAATATTTTGCCGTTCAGGAAAACTATTCTCTTATCTCCTTCGTCGTGGACAGAATCAATGTATCTTTGGGCCATTACATACTTTATCCCATTAGCGGTTGCGTCTTTAAGATAATGATGCGGTTCTTTAGTTTCTGACGTTAACGTAAACAGATTCTTGCTTGCGAATAAGTCCAACTGCTTTATTATGGTTTTTTTATTTGAAAGGACAAAATGTTTCAATCTTAGTATATCTTTTGAGACAATCGTTTTGGGAATATAATCTGGAAAATTGAGAATAAAAAGTTTTTCCGATACTTCCCTTAGTCCTCCCGGCGCGTTAAAAATGAACACTCTGTCTTTCACCAAATCAAGAAGCTGATTCAGGAAAATGTAGTTAATATCATAGGGTGGTTCGATTCTGACAAGTATGGCATCAAGTGTCTCTGCCTTTTCGTGGGTTATCTTTGCAGATTTGATTTCGAAATTACCGTCATATTCTGCATAAGAGAGTTTAGCCATAAGAGTTCCGTCAACGGAATATATATCTCCGGGATGAATATAGAACACTTCATGACCTCTTTTCTTTAGCTCATTGAAAAGCAGAAGGGATGTGTCGTCCAAAACATCGAGACATTCGACGAAATCCAGAATAATTCCGATTCTTAATTTATTGTTTCCCATTATTCACGATTTTTTGTGTTTCAATTGATTGAGCCAAAGTGGAAAGAATTCCCATAAATTCATATACTTTAATCTTCTCCAGAGTGACATTTGATTTTCCCGATACGGAAAAATATCCTGTTTCCTCGGGACAAAGACTGTCATAGGCAAAACTCATTCCCACCACATTGAGATTCTGCTTAGTGCTTCGGGATGAATGAAAACGGAAAAAACCTCCTACGGGATTCTTTCCTATAAAATAAAAAAGCGGTTCTGCCACTTTCCCGTCAAGCATATCAGTAGTAGGTATTCCTTCCTGAATTATAATGCTTGAAACTTTGACTTTATTTTTGCTGTATGACATCTTATTTCGCGTAGTGCGGTTCATGGATACGAAAGATTCTCCTGAATCGACTGTCATAACCGCCATACCGTATGTCCCTGAATTATTCTTAACAAAAACAAAGGGTTTATCTTTTATACCATATTCATTATATTTCTTCTGTATATCTTTTAGAACCGAATCAATTTTTGTCCCTGCTTCTTCAAATCCCTTTTTTTTCGCGAAATCAATATCATCGTGAATATCAAAAAAACCTGAAAGTAACCACGGGTCAAATGAATATTTTTTCCCTAATTGATTTACCAGATGGCAATATATTTCAAAATGCTGGCTTTTTCTTCTCCTATACCATCCCATCTCAGGCAAAGGAAGAATCGGTTGGGAAATATTTATTATCTTTGTTGGTTCACCTGAGGAAAAATCATTATTGCTTATGATAATATCAGGGGTTATATCTCCTGCCGACAATTTGCCTGAATCAGCAACTGACGGAAACAATTCAATTTTCTTCCCTGATGCTGTCTTCGCTTCTATTTTTTCATCACCGAGAATCGCGCAAACCGCGTTAAATCCCGCGTTTTCTATAATCCTTCTCAGCACATGGGCATTTTCAAGGTAATAGGGATTGCGGGTTTGTTCTTCTACAAGCAGAATAATATTCCGGGTCCCCTCATAGTGTTCATCAATATAGTTTTTAAGGGCACGGGAACATATGGAAATGCTGTTTTCACAGAGGTTGCTAAATCCTCCGGGGAAGGCATTCGCGTCAACTGCGGAAGATTTGAAACCGCTGTTTCTGATATCGTGCGATGAGTACACGGAGATGTACTTCTCCTGAGAAACCTCATCAACCCATTTATTAATATCAGACGAGTGCTCGGTAATTATCCTGTATAAATCCTTGATGAAATCCACGATGGTCCCAATTTATTAAAGTATATTTTATTAATGAATGTTTAAAATTCTTATATATTTTTCCTGGTGTTCAAATCAAGGATTTTAATCACAGAGGGGGGTATTTGCCCGCAAATACTTTGATTTTAAATAAACTGCAAATGGAAGATTGATAAATCACAAATGATTGGTTAACGATTATTTACATTCTTTTGCGAGATACATAAGGATGGGTAAAAACATCATATATTCATCAACAAGCTGGTCATTTATAACTTTTTGGGCAATTTTACCGGAATTGGATTTGTATTTACCTTTCTCAACAAGACTTTTAATATACAGGACTCTTTCTTCTCTTTCTCTGTCGTTTTCAACAAAGGGAAGCATTTTCTTAACTGCTTCGAGGGAATCTCTATTCTTTTTCATTTTTAAGGATTTACCTCTTTAAAGAATAGCTATTCCTCGTCATATTTTTGCTGCTACTTTAGACGGAATAACATCCCGTTGACATAGTGACTCGACGCGTTCAGCTACGCTTTTGATTTATAAGGATATCGCAAAACAGTAAACATAAGGGAATGAAAAAGAAAGGTTCTATTGGGAAACGATTTCGTCAATGATAAATGAAAAGGTTGACTTTGAAATTTCCGTGGAAGCGCCCAATACTTTTTGAATCAAATACAATGCCATATAACAGTCATTTTCCAAATTTTCCATAAAATCCAGGTTGTCAAAATCGCGTATAATTTCATTAATTTTTTCAACGCATAAATCATCTTTAAAAAATTCAATCTTAACCTGGGTTTCATTAATTTTTTCCGCTTTCAAATCAAGAGTGCCGCCGATTTCGTTATTCTCCGTAATGAAGGAAATAAAACTTAAAATGGCATGCTTCAAGGTCCTTACATCGGTTTGAAAAGCTATGAGTTTTTTGTCACAATCAGATATTTTAATTCCCCGTTTTATCAGGCTTTTTCTTGACAATGTAACGCAGTGGCAGAGTACATCTGAAATATCCACAAGCGACCCGTTATTGTTTGAATAACTGAGGTAGGTCTGCGCGGATTTGCTTATTTCCTTGATTTTTTCCGTGGAGTTTAAAACAACATCGATGAGTTTATTCACATCATCTTCGCCCATACTCATTTTTGCAAGTTGCGCAAAACCAATTGACGCCCCCACCATATTATTGATTTCGTGGAATAAATCTCCTGTGATTTTTCCCAAAAGAAAGGTATGATGAATGTTTAAAAGGATGTCCTTTTTTTTATCTTGTTCGCTCATAATCTGTTATATTGAATTCCCGAAAGCGGATTCAGTTGTTTTAAAAGAAGGAACCGATTTTTCTTTTGATACTTTTTTAAGCTTCGATTTTAGCGACATCGCGGCTTTTGTGTGAATCTGTGACACTCTTGACTCCGTAACATTCATAATCTGCCCTATTTCTTTCATAGTCAGTTCTTCATAGTAGTAAAGCGAAATTACAAGCCTTTCCTTTTCCGGAAGAAGGTCAATTGCCTTTGCTATCATCTCCTTCATTTCTTTTAAGCTTGCAAGTGAATGCGGGTCCTGAGAATCTTTGCTTACAAGGCATTCAAGAAGTGTTCTGCTTTTTGAATCTCCGTCTATCGGTTCATCCAGAGAAAGAAGAGATTTTCCTTTTACGCTGTTTATCATATCATATAATTCTTCGATGTCTATGTTCATATGCTCCGCGACCTCTTTATCCGTAGCGTGTCTCCCCAATTGCTGTTCTAAAGTGAAACGGGCATTGTCAATTTGGGAAGTTTTTCTTCTCAGGGACCTGGGAAGCCAGTCCATCGCGCGCAGTTCGTCAAGTATGGCGCCCCTTATCCTGAATTCGGCGTATGTTTTGAATTTAATCTGCTTGGAAGGGTCAAACTTGTCTGCCGCATCCATCAATCCCATTATGCCGGCTGCAACAAGCTCGTCGATTTCAACATTATTAGGGAGTCTCGTGGATATTCTTTCCGCAATCGAGCGCGTTAGCGGCAAATACTGAACGATTAATTCTTCTCTGTTTACTAATTTACTGTTAAGCGTTTTGCGTCGCGACTTCCTTTTTAAAATAACTTTTTTCATTGTACCATACCCTTTTTAAAGGTTATATTTTTCCTTGTTTCTGCTTTGCTCCAAAAAATCTCCGAGTAAAATCTGCACATTTCCCTTTGGAAATGGTTGTGAAGGCATTGCCATTATCGTTGCGGCGATTTTTTTAATATCTTTTGACGACAAGGACTTGGGATAAAGCTCACTCACCGCCGATTGTTTTTTGACGGCCTCGACCATTTTATTGTCAAAATGAACAGCCCCCATATAGTTCAGGCGCACGTTGCAGTTTTCCTTGTCCACCATATTGCTGAAAGATGAAAAAACGCTTCCCATCTCCTCTTTGGTGCGCACACAGTTAACAACGACATTAAAAGATTTTTCTCCGTACTTATTCGAAAGAAGGTTAATCAGCGCGAGAGAATCATGAAGCGATGCCGGATCAGGAGTTATGACAAGAACAATTTCCTGAGATATTGTCGAAAAATATATTACATTTGCGGAGATACCCGCATCCGTATCTATGAGAAGAATATCAAAGGATGATTTCAGGTTATCAAAAGCGGAAACAAGATTTATCTCCTGCTTGTCCGAAAGATTGCAAAGTGTTTCATCTCCGGAGGAAGTGGGGATAATTTTCAACCCCTTTTTAACCTCTATTACCACATCATCAAGACTTCTGTTTCCATCAAAAACATCTTTTAGCGTAAAAAGAGGTTTAACTCCTGCAAAGAGGTCCATATTTCCAAGGGAAAGATCCGCGTCAAGAACAAGTACATTGGCGCCCTGTTTATTAAGTGACAACGCAATGTTAAAAACAAGCGTACTTTTCCCGACTCCTCCTTTTCCGCTTGTAATACTGATTATCTTTTTTGATGGCATATTTTTAAGCAAAATTTTTTCCGTTAAAGAAGTTTTTCTCAGGAATTAAGCAAGAAATATGCCATAGACGCGGGGAATATATCTAAATTTTATTTTTCTCTTATTAATCAATGAGATAAATTTTATAGAGAAAAGTATTTTTCTACTTCAAGAGGAATTATATGCTCATAGACAGGCAATTTTTTGCCGTTTCAAATGGAAAGCGTTATTTTTTTAACGCTCAGGGATTAAACGAGCACTCAAAAAAGAATATTAACCGCCGGAGATTTTTCTTTTTTTTATTTTCTGGACAAGCGTGGTGCGGTTGAGTTTTAAAAGTTTTGCCGCCTTTTCCTTGACACCTCCAGTCCTTTCCAATGCCTGCACAATAAGGTCGTCTTCTATTTGCCCGATGACATTTTTTAGGGGAAGTCCGTCCAGTGGAAGCCTAATTTGGTAGGAACGGGATTTGGTTTTTCTTTTTTTGAATTTATCGGGTAAATCAATTGCCGTGAGACGGTCTTTGTCTCCGCTAAATATCATCATTCTCTCTATGAGGTTCTCCAATTCCCTCACATTTCCGGGCCAGTCATAATCGATAAAGGTTTGCATAACATCATCTGACACCTCTTTGACTCTCACCTTTTTCTCTTTTTTCATCTGACTGATAAAATAATCCACGAGCAGGGGTATATCACTTTTCCTTTCGCGCAAAGGAGGAAGTTGCAGGGGGATGACATTGAGTCTGTAGAAAAGGTCTTCACGAAATTTTTTCTCTTCCACTGCCTTTTCAAGGTTCTGATTTGTTGCGGCAATCACTCTCACATCTACCTTAACGGGCGCGGATCCTCCCACCGGTGTGAATTCTTTCTCCTGAAGAACCCGAAGCAACTTTACCTGCAGGCTCAATGACATATCTCCAATTTCATCAAGAAATATAGTTCCTCCCGAAGCGAACTCAAAACGACCGACTCTCGTATTTACGGCTCCGGTAAAAGCTCCCTTAACATGTCCGAATAACTCCGTTTCAAGCAAGTCTTCGGGAATTGCGCCGCAGTTGACAGGTACGAGATAGTTATTTCTTCTTCCTGAATTGTAATGTATGGATTTTGCCACGACCTCCTTGCCTGTTCCGCTTTCACCAAAAATCAATACCGTACTGTCAGTATTTGCGACTGTTTCAATAATTTTAAAAACTTCAAGCATTGGTTCGCTTGACCCCACAAAGTTGTCAAATTTGTATTTCCTTTTAAGCTGAGATTTCAGAAAGATATTTTCCCCTTCAAGCTCTCTGAATTTAAGAGCTTTGTTTATGACCATCAAAAGTTCTTCAAGGTTGAAGGGTTTTTGAAGATAATCAAAAGCGCCTGATTTCATTGCCTCCACTGCCGAATCAATTGTAGCAAATCCTGTCACAATCACACCGATAAGACTGCTATTTATCTGGTGTAGCTCCTTCAACACGGTAATTCCGTTTGTCTGAGGCATAACGAGGTCTATTATTGCAAGGTCTATATCTTCTTTTTTGACAATTTCGAGTGCTTTTTTGTGGCAATCCGCCTGAAAAACGAGATAACCCTTTTCGGTGAGAAATTTTGACATCATTGAAAGAATATCTTTTTCGTCATCGACAACTAAAATCTTTTTTTCTTCCATGATTGTCCGATTAGTGAATGGATATTGTTTGTTACTTTTCGTTGGACATAGTAAAATAAATATATATATTATAGCAAGTTAAAACCTTTTGACGCCAATGAAAACTTCATTAATAAATGAAATTGAGAAGAATTTAAAGAATAATAAGTTTCTTCTTGAAATCGACATTTCCGGAAAAGTAACCAGATGGTCGGATTTAGCGGAAGGCATCTTCGGTTATGAGAAAGAGGATATTCTCTATTCTTACCTGCCTCTTATTCCGGAAAAAATATTCAATAATTTCATTGAAGCAAAAAACTCGATTTTAAAAACAGATGAAGAGAAAATCATACAAAGTCAGCGAATGCTCGAAGACGGCAGTCTTGTAGAGCTTAACTTTATCTGTTATTCAAAAAAAGCATCTGGAAAAGACGGTAAAACAAGTATCTGTTTTGACCTCAAGAATATTAAAAAAATCAAAGAGCTTAATAGTGTTCCAAAATCAAGGCATCAACAGAAAAAAACAGTATCAAAGAAAGCTGATTTGGCAGAGGAAGGCGGCGAATACCATATTGACAAGTACGAAGAAATCATCTCTAAATTCCCGGAAGCTTTTCTCATTATAGACAATTCTGGCGTTATACAGTTTGCAAACGATTATTCAAAGAATCTTACGGGATACAATCCCGCGGAGATTTTGAGAAAACACCTGAGCATTCTTACAAACGACAGCCCTGAAGAATTCGCAAAAAACTTCTTTTTCATAAAAAGAAAAGAGGTTTCTCTCCCCGTTAAAATCAAGCTAAAAGTGCGAAGCGGAGATATTGTGCCTGTTGAATTGAGATCTTCGATTATCCATTCCAAGTCAGCGGAAGTAGAGGGATTTGCCCTGATGCTGAAGGACATTTCAGTTCAACAACAAAGAGACGAGCTTATTGACTATCTGCGCGATTATATAGAATCAACAATAGAAAGTCTCGATGATGCCGTTGTAACGGCAAATTCCGACAATTCAATCATTTACTGGAATAAGGGAGCAGAAAATATATTCGGTTACTCCTCTGCTGAAGCTATCGGCAAAAGTATTTTTATGATACTCCCCGAAAAGGGAAACGGAAAAAACACGGACACATCGGCAAGCAACGGAAACGAAGCAAGCTTACTCAGAAAAAGGTTGTCCGGAGATGACAATATAACAATTCGAAGCATTGAAGAAAACCTTTTGAATAAAAAAGGAAAATCATTCCCTGTGCTCGTTTCCCTCTCCGTACCGCGGGACAAAAGCGGAAATCCTATTATTGGCAATGTCCTTCTTATAAAAGATATAACCGAAAGAAAGAAGCTTGAAGAACAGCTTTTACATTCTGAGAAACTCGCGTCTCTCGGCGGAATGATTTCCGGAATTACGCACGAGCTCAACAATAAACTTGCTCCTATTTTAGGATATGCGCAGATTATTAATGAAATGAACGTAAGCGGCGACTTGTCTGAAATGATTTCAAAAATCGAATTGAGCGCAAAAGGGGCGAAAAATATCATTCATTCTCTTCTCGGTTTCGCGAGGCATAATAAACCGCAGTTTAAATCAGTCAATATAAATGAAATAGTTACAAGAGTGACAAAGCTTTTCAAATACAAGATTGACACAAGTGACATTAATCTTACAGTCGACTTGTGTGATAACCTGCCAAACACAATGGCAGACGAAACACAGGTCGAACAGGTAATAATCAATATGATTAACAACGCTTTTCAGTCATTGATGGGAAGCGAAGGAACAATATCCGTTACTTCGGTAAATAAGGGCGGACACGTACTGCTCACAATAAGCGATAACGGACCGGGCATACAGGAAAAGAACCTGAAGAGAATTTTCGATCCTTTTTTTACCACGAAAGAGCCTTCTATCGGCACCGGGCTCGGCTTGAGCGTATGTTACGGCATCATCAACAACCATAAAGGCACAATACACGTGGAAAGCACACCTTTCAGCAAAACTGAATTTACAATCAAGTTACCCCTCTTGGAAGTTCCGGAAGCAGGAGAAGATAAAACACCGAGAAAAGAAACAACCGATCAAACGAATGACAGGAAAAGAATTCTCGTTATCGACGATGATACAATGATTAGAGAGCTTATGATATCCATATTGAATAAAAATCATCAAGTGGAATCGGCAGACAACGGAAAAACTGCCCTTGATAAAATCAACAATGACTCTTACGACCTGATAATATCAGACCTGAGAATGCCCGGAGTCGACGGATTTACCCTATATAACACCCTGCGGAGCAAGAAAAACGGTATCGAGAAAAAGGTGATTTTTACGACGGGCGACACTTATGACCCAAAAACAAAAAAATTTATAGAAGAGACAAAGAGCACTTGTCTGCCCAAACCTTTCAATATCCTGGACCTTACTGAAGTCGTCAATAATTTCTTCATGGAATCAGGACATCATTTGTCCATATAATATCCTCTAACCCACAAACTCCACAAACTCCAGAGCAAGACTAGCTTTATCAGCGCTTTTATCCCCGGATTTAAGAAATATAGAATTATCATCCGTAAACTTCACCTCATATCTGTCAGTTGAAAGAAGTTTACTGAGAAACGATTCGGACGCTTTAAAATTACCGGCGAAGCGAAAAACCAGCCCCTGCGGCGCTTCGCTCACTGACTCGATGAATTTTTTCTGAGCTCCTATTCTCAATTGAGATATCAACAAAAGCTTTTCAAATGACAACGGCAAAGGGCCGTATTTATCGGTAAATTCATTTCTCAGTTCATCAAGCTCATCTAACTCAGTCGCTTCCGATATTCTTCTGTATGCTGATATTCTTTTCATCGAATCATCGATAAATGTATCGGGGATAAGGGCATCGGTTTTCAAATCCACTTTGCACTGAGTAGTCTTTTGTTCCTTCCCCTTTATTTCACCTATTGTCTCTTTTATCAGCTTGCAGTAAAGTTCATATCCGATTGCGGCTATTTGTCCCGATTGTGCTTCTCCGAGTATATTTCCGCCTCCCCTGATTTCAAGGTCATGCATTGACACTTTAAAACCTGACCCGAGTTCGGACAATTCTTCTATAACGGAAAGCCGCTTCCTTGCCACTTCCGTGAGAGATTTATCCGCAGGAACGAGTATATATGCGTATGATTGTTCTCTGCTTCTGCCTACCCTCCCTCTTAGCTGATACAACTGCGCCAATCCAAGCTTGTCCGCCCTGTTGATTATTATCGTATTTACCGATGGAATATCTATGCCCGACTCGATAATGGTCGTTGAAAGAAGAAGGTCATATTCCTTGTTTACAAAGCGTATCATTATCTCTTCAAGCTCCGAGGGTTTCATCTGTCCGTGGGCAATCCCTATTTTCACTTCCGGAATGAGTTTTTCGAGAAACTGGTAAATTGCCGGAATACTTTGCACCCGGTTGTGAACAAAATAAATCTGTCCCCCTCTTTCCTTTTCAGCAAGTATAGCTTTTTTAATGATATTTTTACTGAAGGTTGAAACAAATGTCTTCACGGGCAATCTCTCTTCGGGAGGAGTTTCTATTACGCTCATATCTCTTATACCCATCATTGAAAATTGAAGCGTTCTCGGAATAGGCGTCGCCGTCAACGTAAGCACATCGACATCCTTTTTAATTCTTTTAAGTCTCTCCTTATGTTTCACGCCAAAACGGTGCTCTTCGTCAATGACAAGAAGCCCGAGGTCTTTGAACCTCATTTTATTAATGACAAGCGAATGAGTACCTATTACGATATCCACTTTCCCGGACTCTACATCATCAATAATCTCTTTTTGCTTCCTCTTCGGTATGAACCTTGAAAGCATTTCGATTCTTACGGGAAATCCGGAGAATCTTTCCATAAAAGTTTTATAATGCTGATGAGCAAGAATAGTGGTAGGGACAAGTACGGCAATCTGTTTCGTGTCCAGTATTGCCTTGAAAGCGGAGCGCATTGCCACCTCTGTTTTTCCGTATCCCACATCACCGCAAACGAGTCTGTCCATCGGTCTTGCTGA
Organism: uncultured bacterium; assembly: GCA_964549305.1. Lineage (GTDB taxonomy): Bacteria > Schekmanbacteria > GWA2-38-11 > GWA2-38-11 > J061 > J061. The sequence goes on along the minus strand of CAZJVM010000001.1, from coordinate 15,119 downwards.
CTCCATATCCGCTTTTATATCCTCTATTGCCCTAATCTGATGGGGGGTTTCCTCATATTCAAATTTTGATTCGAATTCCCTTATCCAGTTATCATCAGTCGAAAAAGAATACCCCCTGGATGTTTGCCTCAAGGCATAAAGTTCCACAAGTTCCTGCGCTATTGTGGCAATAGCTTTTTTCGCCCTTTCCTTCCTTTTTTTCCAGTTCTGCGTTCCAAGTTTGTCAATGACGGGTTTCGAACCGCTTGCGCCTATATACCTCTGCACAAGCCCAAAACTGTCGGAAGGCACATAAACCTTCTCTCCTTCCTGATATGTGACGACAAGAAAATCAATTTGCCTGCCATCAGACGCCATACTTTCAAGTCCGGAAAACTTGCCTATTCCGTAATCGGTATGAACAACATAATCACCCCTTTTAAGACTTTCGAAAGTCGAGGAATACTTGATTCGTGTAACCACCTTTTTACGGTAGACATCCGATTTTTTTCCAAAAATATCCTTTTCCGTCACAAAGATGAGTTTCAGGTCATCAATGACAAATCCGTCCGAAAGACTGCCTACTACAATTCGGGGAGGAGTGGGAGATTTCGTTATTCCCTCTAACAGGTCAACTTCCCTGTTTTTAAAAATGCCCGTGGAAAGTTCATAATCCATAAACATCTTAATCAGTCTTTCCGCGCGCGGTTTTGATGCCGCGGCAATATAAACACGGTATCCCTCATCCCTTTTCTTTTTTAATTCAGAGGCAACGGAAAAAAAACGGTCCGAGCGAAGATTTATATCAATATGAAGATAATCAGTGCTCTTTATATCCAAACAAACACTCGCATCTGAAGATGCGAGGAAGGAAATATTTGCCTGCCTGAACCGGGAGAGTTGTTTCTTTACCCCTTCACTGTCAAGACAAAGAGATTCCACAGGTAATGTGGGCGCGTCGCCTATGCCGGATTCTTTCCGGATATTTTCATAATCATTGTATGCCTCGTATATTTTTTCCAAAAGGGAGTCTTTCTCATCTGTTACGATAAGAGCATCCTTCTGCATATAGTCGAACAATGAGCTCTTTTCAGAATAAAAGAGAGGAAGATAGTTTTCGATACCGGGAAAATATTCCCCCTCCTCGATTTTTTCTCTGATTCTTTTCGCTTTCGGATGTTTTGTCAGGTCGCCAAATCGGTCCGAATATTTTTCAAGCAGGGATTCTCTGTCATCACCATACGCTACTTCTCTCACGGGAAATACCGAGGCACTTAAAAGCTTTTTGACAGACCGTTGGGAAAAAGGGTCAAATTCCCTTATGGAAACGACCTCATCACCTGAAAGTTCTATTCGCACCGGATGGTCATAATAACCGGGGAAAAAATCTATAATTCCTCCTCTGACGCTAAATTCCCCTCTCTGTTCCACAAATTCACTGCGCACATATCCTGACTCAAAGAGATAACGGGCGAATTCCTCGCGGTCAATCATATCTCCCGAATCTATGTCTTTGCGCTTGTTTTCGAGAAATTCTTTAGGCATCAAATAGGTCGTCAGGCATTCCGGAACAGTTATGAATATCCCGGGAGAACTCATCATTTTAAGAAGACAATATATTCTTTGAGAAGTTATTTCATGGTCGGGAGAGAGCTCATCATACAAAGCAGTGTCTCTCGGAGGAAGGTAATAAATATTTTCGCTTTCGTCTGAATCTTTTTGATTACTGAAATTTTGCCTGAAAAAAACCAGGTTCCCATAAAGAATTTTGGCCTTCTCGGGAGTCGATGCGATAAAAAAGGTCTGACTGTCACGGTTTAGAAATTGCGAAAGCAGAAATGCTGAGGATGAACCGGTTAATCCTGATATTTCATTATTATCCCCTATCTCTGCATTGAAGATATTTCTGATTCTCTTAACTTTTTTTGAAAATATCTTATCCATAGCATAAGGTTACCTCAGCTTCATACTTTTCCTTACTTTTTCCATCATAACAGATGCTTCTTCAGACGCTTTCTTTCTGCCCTTTTCAAGAACGTCAATCGCATAATCGCGATGCTTCGCTATTTTTTCCCGCGCCTGTGAATATGTGACGAAAAATTCCCTTATATTTCCTGTGAGAATTTTTTTACAGTCCACACAGCCTATATCAGCTCCTCTGCATCCCTGTGAAACAGTTTCGACTTCATCCTTTGAAGAAAATACCTTTTGATAATCATAAACAGGGCACACATCAGGGTTGCCCGCATCGTTCCTTTTTATCCTCTGCGGATCGGTTGTCATCGTCTTCAGTTTTTTCTCCACGGTTTCAATTTTATCGGAGAGGTAAATGCAGTTGTCAAAACTTTTACTCATCTTTCTTCCGTCAGTCCCGGGAAGTTTTGGCGTAGATGTCAATAGCGGCTGAGGCTCGGTAAAAACATCCTTACCGTATATATGGTTGAATCTTCTTGCCACCTCCCTCGCAAGCTCGATATGAGGAACCTGGTCGACTCCCACGGGAACCACATCCGCAGAATACATCAGAATGTCCGCCGACTGTAGAAGAGGATATCCCAAAAAACCGTATGTAGAGAGATCCCTGTTCTTTAGATTCATTCTGGTTTCCTTGTAGGATGGAACCCTTTCAAGCCATGGAATTGGTATAATCATAGATAAAAGCAAATGAAGTTCGGAATGTTCGAGCACATCGGACTGAACGAATATTGTGCACTCATCCGGATTTACTCCCGAAGCGAGCCAGTCAATAACAATATCTTCGGAATATTTTCTTATATTCGAAGCATCCTGATATTCAGTTGTCAATGCGTGCCAGTCTGCAACAAAGAAAAAACACTCGTTTTCACTTTGCATTGCTTTCCAGTTTTCAAGGACGCCTATGTAGTGTCCGAGATGAAGAGGACCCGTTGGCCTCATTCCGCTTAATACCCGTCTTTTTTTCCCACTCATTTAATCGCTCCGTTATTTTATCCCACACCGAGCAACGAAAAAATCACATTGCTCACAGGCGTAATAATAACACCAAGGATATTTGTAAAGAGAAGAATCATAAGTATCAAAAAACCGTATGGCCTCATCCTCTCAAAAGCGACCGCTTTGTCATAGGGTAAAAGCCCTGAAATCACTCCGCTTCCGTCAAGAGGAAAAACCGGTATCATATTGAATATGGCAAGAATAACATTGATGCGGATGCTCATATAGACAAAAATGATGAAAGGTTCGATAACCGATGTCTGAGCAGACGACAACGGGTCATTAGTAAATCTTATGATAGTATGAAAAAGTAGGGCAAATATACCCGCGAGAGCAAGATTGCTCAAAGGTCCCGCAAATGATATCCAGAGGTTGTCTTTTCTCGGATTTTTGAGATTTCTCAAATCAACCGGAACCGGTTTTGCCCATCCGATAAGAAACCCGCTGCCCGAAAAAATCATGAGCATAGGAAACAAAAGCGTCCCGAAGGGGTCGATATGCGGTATGGGATTGATGGTCAGGCGCCCCATTCTTTTTGCAGTTTCATCACCGAAGTAATTGGCGCTCCATGCGTGGGAACATTCGTGGACCGAAATGGAAAGCAGCAAAGCCATATAGCTTACGATTGAATATGAGAGGTTCATTTCTTAGTCAAGAGTGCCCCGCGGATATGAGCCGAGAATATTGAGGAAAAGACAGTTGCTTTCAAGGCGTGAAAGGGCCTTCTTGGCTGAACGATCTTCAACATGGCCTATAAAATCAATGTAGAATATATACTCCCACGGTTTTTTTTTGGACGGCCTCGACTCTATCTTTGTAAGGCTTAATCTGCTCTCTGAAAAAAAAGAAAGAGCATCGTGAAGAGCGCCTGCCTTATCATTTACCGCAAATATAATCGATGTTTTATCTTTCCCGGACTTAGAGTTGCTGTTTTTCCCCAATACGAGAAATCGGGTAAAATTGTTGACGCTGTCTTCTATGTGCTCCGATACACTTTTAAGACCGTAGATATCAATAGCCGTTTTGCTCGCTATCGCGGCTTTTCTGCGGTCCTGTGACGCTATTTTTGCCGCCATTGAGGAACTCGAAACTACCTCCACATTTACGCCCGGCATATTCTTGGCAAGCCATTCCCTGCACTGCCCGAGTGCTTGTGGATGACTTACTATGGTCTTTATTTCCTTTGCCTTGCCTGAAATATTCATAAGATTATGATTTATCCTTAAAAACAATTCCCCCGTAATCTTGAGTGAGTAATCAAGGAAAAGGTCCAGAGTTTCGTTGACGGTACCCTCATAAGAATTTTCGATGGGCACAACGCCATAAGAAGACACATCTTTTTCCACATCATCGAAGACATCCTTGAAAAAAGGTTTTGTGAGCACATTGGCTGATTTTCCGAATTGCTTTATTGAAGCCAAATGGGAAAATGAAGCCAAAGGTCCGAGACAGGATACGGTAAGCGGTTCTTCAAGTGAGCGCGTGGAGGATATTATTTCCTTAAACAGACCTTTCATTACTGCCGTAGGAAAAGGCCCGCTGTTTTCCCTTTCTATTTTCTTTAACACTTCCTCTTCGCGATGAGGGACATGAATTTTGGTTCCGTTCTTTTTCTTTATTTCACCGATTTTTTTTGCTATCGTTCCGCGCTGGCTTAAAAGCTTCAAAATACGGGAATCGATGGAATCTATTTTTTTCCTGAGTTCTTCGATTTTAAGTTCCATAACGAAATATAAGCTTTTTCTCTTATATGAATGAATTAATGAACTGCTTTAAAATTGCCTTGTTTCATCAAATTTATATAATAAATCCGGCTTTGATTAAAGCATTTTCTTGATTAAATGGAAAAAAGAATTTCAATATATACCGATGAAGGAGCGTCACACTCTTTTATCTGGCTGATTAAACTTTTTGAAAAGTATAATATTTTCTCAGTCAGTTTCGTATCTTCCAAAGATATCGGAAATGGCATTCTCGATGCTTCGGATATTCTCATAGTTTCAGGCGGCGACAGTTTTGCCGTTGCGGAATCGTTGGGAGAAGAGGGAGCACGCGCCATCAGTGACTTTATTTCAAAAGGCGGAATTTACGCGGGAATATGCGCGGGAGCATACCTCGTCCTCAGGTCATCAAAAAAACCTCTTCATCACTTTAATTTTACATCTGGAAAAATCAACAACCTCTCCTCATCTCTTCCCAAGGCAAAAGCAATGGAATACAAATACAGCACTTCTTACGGGTGCAGTTATATTTTTCATCCGGTGCGCGGGGAAATAAATATGGAAATACTTTCAGGCGGAACAAATATGGAAGATAATAAATTGCTTTCGCCTATTTACGGAGGACCGCTGATTAAAGACGACAAATCCATAACTCCTCTCGCTCTGTTCAACGGTTTTACGGGAAAAACAATGTTTTTGGTAAATGAGAAACTCGCTGAAGAAACCTGCAACGGAGCGATACTTGCGGGAAAAAGAAATTTAAACAGAGGAATGATATTTTTTTTCAGCACCCATATGGAGCATCCCGATTATCCCGCGGCAAACGAATTATTCCTTGAATACTTATTCGGCAGGAGAATTTCTTCCAAAGTTGATTACAATGGCAAAAAATCAAAAAGGAGTTCGGGAAGAATCGGTAATAAGGATTATTACGAATTCAGGAAAAATATCAGGGAGATGAGACTGCTTTCCATAGGAATCGAAAACAGGCAGATATACTGGCAAATAGGCAAAAAAGCGTGGGAAACGGAAAAGGTGCGCGCCTTTACGGAATCACTCTTTGAAATGGATAAAAAATACGGATTGATACTTGATGAAAAACTTTCAGACAGCGACATCTCACTACTTAAATCGTCCTCCCTCGACACACTCACCCTTCTGAGGCAAATTAACAAACTTCTTTCCGAAGACAAACCGTCGCAGTCTCATGCTGAGGATTATTTCAGGAAAGTCCGCACCCTCCTTTCAATCTATGCGTCCTTCTGTTTTAAATACTTCAAACAGATGAGCAAACAATCAACGTAGATTTATCCCTCTTTGATTACCAATCATAAATTAATAAAGATTTCCCTAAAGATTAGAAGGACTATTACCGAAACTGAAACTGTTTTTCGCTTAAAAAATTGCTTATTGATTTTTGACAAAAAAATTGACACGACTAATGACAAAATCTTATAATTTAAATTAACTTATTAATAATTAAATTATGGCTATAAAAGAGGAATTCAAAGAGTATCTCCCCGATATTGTCGACCTTGATCTTGAGTCAGACAATATAAAAGACTTATTCCTCGAAATATCAGGCAAGCTTTCATCATCTGATAAAGTATGCAACTCTCAGGCAGCGAGAAGAGAATTCGCGCTTCTTTCCAAACAATGGGGAAAGATGAAGGAATCGCTTCTCAGGGACGCGTCAGACTTCCTGAAGAACGGAGTTTTTCCCTTTACTATTAATTACTGCCCTTTTCTTTACATTTCTAACTCACTTCTTTTCATTGGTCGTTTAAAGAAAAAGATTGATTTGGGTATCGAGGGAAGTGCGGGCATTAAAGTTATCTGTGTAATGTTATTTCACTCGGTGGAAGCTTTTCAAAAAGACGGAAAGAATGATGTTGAAAAAGAAAAACTGAATCTTTACTGGAACAATCTTCTTAAAAACAGTGCATTCATCGACGGTTTTCTTTCCATCAATTCTCCCGACAGGTTTATGGAATTGATTTCCATGACACACTCATATCTCGAAAAAAGACGTTATCCCCGTTACAGCGTAAATACCTTTGCTTACTGCAACAGTCTAAACAAGGAAAATATGGAAGAAAACAAGGAAAAAGCGGAAGTAACGGATATAAGTCTCAGCGGACTTCTTCTTCGGCATATTTATCCGTTGAAACCCAATGACCACGTTGGAGTAAATCTCATGATTAACGACAAAGTCATTTACATTGACGGAAAGGTGTGCAGATGCATAGAGGTTCCCGAAGGTGATGTAATAAAATACTCAACCGGGATAAACATCTCGAGAATATCTCCTGAAAACCGCAGTCTCATTGAAGATTACATCAATCAAATTCATTAGGTACATTTAGTTCTCCCCGCAGTAAATACTCATATAGTTAAAGAAATTCGTCATCACCTTTTTTATGTATTCCCGCGTTTCACCATAGGTTATCTTCTCCGTAAAATATTCGGGATCGGAATAATCTATCTTTTTCTTCCATTCAGCCAATTTTTTTTCCCCCGCATTATAGGCAGGTAAAACCAAATAGGGATTCCTGCCGTTTTCCCCCATCAACCCGGAAAGGTATTTGACGCCTATGCTGATATTTAAACGGTAATCATAGAGCATTTCCCCGTATATATCCGATCCGGCAACTTTCTCCGCAGTTGAAGGCATCACCTGCATTAATCCCACCGCGCCGGCTGTTGACAATGCTGCCGGATTGAAAAAGCTCTCCTGACGAATCAATGCCATTACGAAAAACGGATTTATTGAGGCATCCTTTGAAGAACGGGCGATTTCATCGTAATAAGCAAAGGGGTAGACTATTCTCATAATATCTTCGGAAGGAGAAAGAATATTGAGCGTATTATCGTTTTCTCTCCTCAAATAATCAATTGCCTCCCTGTATCCCCCTAAATGCACCAGAAGAGATGCTAATGCAACTTTACCTGCCCTGTCCGGATTCTTCAGCAGTTTTCGCCCTTTGTTCAACTCATAGACGGAATTTCCGTCGTCGCCCAGCATATTTAACAAAAATGAGCGCTCTAAATAATGGACAAACTTTTTATCTTTTATATTACGAAGACGATTCCAGGAAAAATCATCTGAGTCTGTGCCGTCGCTTAAACCAATATCCCGGCACTTAATATCGTTTAACGACATTAAATTCATTTTACTGCCGTCAACTCTGTACCGGGACAACCAACCGTAGTAACTGTCCGAAGATTCCGCTTTTTTAAACATAGTCTGCGCGTAGGCGGAAAGCCTTATTTTTTCCGCTGACTTCCCGGTCCAAAACAAAGCCTTGCTGAATTGTTTCGAATCATTTCCCGCAGATTCCGAAGACATCCTGAAATATTTTATGGCGGACGAGTAATCCCCTTCTTCGTAACTGAGGAAACCCGCTTTCCACAGCAAGTCAGCCTTTTCGAAATACTTGCTTCCCCCTTCAACTATCTTGTCCAGGTAAAATCTCGCATTTTTATAATCATTCCTGTTTTTATAAAAGGTATAAAGAAGATAGTATGTGCGCCCGCAATAAGAAGAGTTTTTATATTTTCCGACCATCTCATTTGCGTCAGAGAGGAAATTCTTTTCATCGGACAACTGAAGATAACAGTTTGTTTCTCTGTAAAGGAAGAAAGGATATTTTGAAGCATAAGCGCTTTTTTTTATCCTGTTGCCTATGCTGTCATAAAGTTTTGCGGCACTTCGGTAATCCTTTAACCTTTCAAGCGCCCTGCCTTTATCCATAATTACATCAAGTACAAAATTACTCAGCGAGTTTCCCGCCTTTCTTATTATATATTCAAGTTCTGTCAACTCGGCCTTATAAAGGAAATTTTGGTGAAGGATTTTCGCCCGTTTATGCAGTATTGACAGATAGAATTTATCCCTTGCGTCTTTGACGCCGTAATATTCACCTGCAAGGATATCTTCCGCGGTTTTAGCGTAAGGTGAAAAAGGATAATTTTTCCAAAGCGTAAGGTAATATTTTTTAGCACTGCTCTTTTTACCCTCTTTTTTATATGCCTCAGCAAGTTTGAAAATCACCTCTGCCCTTCTGTCGGTTGCCTTTGAAATATTCAGACATTCAGAATAAATCTTGACGCACTCTCCGTATTCTTCACGCAACAGAAGCATATTTGCCATACCCGAAAGCACTCCTTCGTACCATCTGCTTTCGCGGTATTTTTTTTTGAAGATTTTCGTGATTTTCCTGCAAGACGAAATATTGCCCTTGTCTCGCGCGATGAGAAATATTCTGTAAAGAAAATAATCAGAAATCGGTTTATACTCCGAAATGCACCTTATATAACAGACTGACGCCAGATGTTCGTTTCCTGATTTTTCGAAATTCTGCGCCTTTTGATAATAATTGATTTCGGCGGAATAAGTGTTGAAATTGGAAAGCAATAAAAAACCAAATATAAATAAAACAATCAGCTGAACTTGTTTTTTCTTAATAAGCGAGATTTCCCCCATAAATTTGTTGCAACCGGCAAATACGCTATTCCCACTCAATCGTGCTGGGCGGTTTGGAGCTTATATCGTAGACGACTCTGTTGACTCCCCTTACTTCGTTGATTATCCTGTTTGATATTTTTTCGAGAAGCTCGTGGGGAAGTTTTACCCAGTCCGCGGTCATCCCGTCGAAACTCTCAACAGCCCTTATGGCAACGACATTTTCGTATGTGCGCTCATCGCCCATTATTCCTACTGTCCTTACCGGCAGAAGCACGGCAAAGGACTGCCATATCTGCCTGTAAAGCCCGGCATTCTTTATCTCCTCAACTACTACGGCATCTGCCTCTCTCAGCACATCGAGCCCTTCGTGAGTAATCTCACCTATAATTCTTATTGCAAGCCCGGGACCGGGAAAGGGCTGACGAAAAATAATATCCTCCGGTATATTAAGTGACTGGCCTACAAGCCGCACCTCATCTTTAAAAAGCTCTCTGAAGGGCTCAATCAGTTCGAAGTCAAATTTCTCCGGAAGACCTCCCACATTGTGGTGACTTTTTATGGTCGCCGAAGGTCCTTTGCAGGATACGCTTTCAATTACATCAGGATAGAGAGTGCCCTGCGCGAGATAATCAAAGCCTCCGAGTTTTTCCGCTTCTCTTTCAAAAACCTTTATAAAATGATTGCCTATTATTTTTCTTTTCTTCTCGGGGTCGGACACATCCTTCAAAAGCCCGAGAAACTCCCCGGAAGCATCGACATAGGTAAGGTTTATGTCGAAGTGATTTCTGAATGTGGATATAACCTTTTCAGCTTCCCCTTTGCGAAGCACTCCGTTATTTACAAATACGCAGTGCAGTCTGCGGCCTATGGCCTTGTTTATAAGTACAGCGGCAACGGAAGAATCGACTCCGCCGCTCAAACCGAGAAGCACTTTGCCTTCGCCTACGGTTTTCCTGATTTCCTTTACTTTCTCCTCAACAAAGGACCCCATATCCCATAGCCCTTCGCAACGGCATATTTTAAAGAGGAAGTTGCTGAGATAATCCTTTCCTCTCGCCGTATGGGCAACTTCCGGATGAAACTGCAGTCCGTAGAATTCATACTCGGAATGCTTTGCCACCGCGTTTTCGCAGTTATCTGTGGTGGCGATTCTGTTAAAAGTACCCGGAAGGGATTCCACATGGTCGCCGTGGCTCATCCACACGACACGCTCTTTTTCCGGAATGTCTTTCATCCCCTCCACTATCGGGTCATCACCGATTATGTCAATCACTGCTCTTCCGTATTCACGCTTTGAAGATATGCTCACCTTGCCTCCGAAATGCCGCGACATAAGTTGAAAGCCGTAACATATACCAAGCACGGGAACGCCCATCTCAAAGATTCTATCATCGCACAGGGGAGAAGCTTCCTCACGCACACTTGCGGGACCTCCGGAAAGCACAATTCCCTTCGGGGAGTATTCGCGAATTGTATCAAATTCCGTGTTATATGGATGAATCTCGCAATAGACCTTGAGTTCCCTAATCTTCCTTGCAATCAACTGTGTATATTGCGAACCAAAATCGAGTATTAATATCTTTTCACTGTTCCAGCTCATTTTGTCTATTTTCCCATACCCACTTTTTGCGCCTGCTGAAAAATCTTTCCTTCCGTTTTTATGGCAGGCGCTATTATTATCTCTGTTTCCTGCATTTCCCTCATAGTTGACGCCCCGCAGTTTCCCATAGATGTCTGAAGCGCTCCAACCAAATTCTGGGAACCGTCGTCGAATTCCGCGGGACCGTAGAGAATTTGCTTCAATGTGCCCGTCGTGGAAACCCTGATGCGCGTGCCTCTGGGAAGGTTTGCGTGAGGTGTTGCCATTCCCCAATGATAACCTCTTCCCGGCGCTTCCTTTGCCTTGGCAAAAGAAGAACCTATCATCACCGCGTCTGCTCCGCAGGCAATCGCTTTGCAGAAATCACCGCCGGAGCTCATTCCTCCGTCAGTGATTATTGGCACATATCTTCCGGTTTTTTTAAAATAAGCGTCTCTTGCCGCTGCACAGTCGCAAGTTGCCGTGACCTGAGGAACTCCTATGCCCAACACACCTCTCGTGGTGCAGGCGGCGCCGGGTCCTATGCCGACCAATACGCCGTCTATCCCCGTCTCCATCAATTCCAGAGTTGCTTTGTAAGTAACCGTGTTGCCGACTATGATTGGTATTGATATTTCCTTCGAGAGTTTCGCAAAATCCACAATTTCATATTCTGTGGAAATATGCTTTACTGTGGTTACAGTTGACTGCACCACTAATATGTCGGCACCTGCCTCTTCGGCAATCTTTCCGTATTTTTCCGCCTTCTGAGGAATGGCTGAAACAGCGGCAATTACGCCGGCATCCTTGATTTCCCTGATGCGCTTACTGATTAATTCCTCCTTAACGGGCTCCAGATAAATCGACTGAACAAGCTTCGTGGATTCCTCATTTGACGCGTTTGCGATGCTGTCGAGAATATCTGACGGATTTTCATATCTCGTCTGTATTCCTTCGAGATTCAAGACCGCAAGACCTCCGTTTTTTCCCATTTCTATGGCAAACTTCGTATCGACTACGCCATCCATGGCCGCCGCGAGAATTGGTATACTAAATTTTTTATCACGAAGCTGCCAGCTTATATCGACTTCATTGGGATTTACGGTTACATCACCGGGCACGAGAGCGATTTCGTCAAAACCGTAAGACCTTCGCGCTTTTCTGTTTACTCCTATCCACATTCCCATATTGCTTTTTCCTCCCTGAATATTATTTTATTTTTTCTTTTTAAATTTATTTACGATTCTCTTTGCTTCACTGATTTCTTCCTGAGTAAATTTACGACTCCCCCCCACAGGGATGTTTCCTAATTCAAAGGGGCCGTATTTAATTCGTTTTAACCTCACGACGGAATATCCCAGTTTGTCGAATATCTTTCTAATCTCTTTGTTGCGCCCAGTTTTAATTGCCGTCGTAACCCAGGTGTTGCCCTTAGTTTCTCTTAATATATTTATAACGGGATATGAAACATATCCTTTCTCTATATAAACTTTTTTAATGTTTTTTTTCTTTATTTCCGCTGCCACAGTGCCTCTGAGCTTAACCTCATATACTCTCTCGATACCTGAAGAAGCATCTGTCAGAATCTTACAGAAGTCCCCGTCATCGGTTAAAATGAGAAGCCCTTCGGAATTAAAATCCAGCCTTCCCACAGGAAAAATACGTCGAAAGGAATTAACGTAATCCATTACCACGGGCCTTCCCTTTTCATCCTCAACAGAAGTTATAACTCCCTGCGGTTTGTGAAGAAGGTAGTATTCCTTCCGGGAAGATAAGGGAATTTTTATCAGCCTGCCGTCAACTTTTATATGGTCAACCGAAGGGTCGGCTTTTTCGCCGAGTTGTGAAACGGTTTTCCCGTTAACCTTGACTCTCCCCTCCGTTATCATCAATTCCGCTTTCCTGCGGGACGCTATCCCCGCTTCCGCCAAAATCTTCTGCAGTCTCACCGCTTTCACTTTTTTCTTCCTCTCCTTCTGAAACTTCATCCCTGACTTCACTGAGCCCAAGCTCGGAAAACTCCTTGAGCGTTGGCAGTGAGGAAATATTCTTCAAACCGAAATATTCCAGAAATTCCTTTGTGGTGCCATACATTATAGGCCTTCCCGGGGCTTCCTTTTTCCCGAGAATCTTGACAAGATTTCTCTCAAGCAACGTCCGTACAGTGCCAACAATGTTGACGCCTCTTATTTGTTCAATTTCCGCTTTTGTAATAGGTTGCTTATATGCTATTACAGCAAGCGTTTCAAGAGCCTGAATAGAAAGACGGGTTTTTTTCTTGGTCGTAAAGAGTGCGCCTATCCATTGAGAAAATTCCGCCCTTGTCTTCATCTTGAAACCACCTGCAATTTCAATGATTTCTACGCCGCGCCCGTTTTTTTCATATTCCTCCATAAGCACGTAAACGGCTTCTTTTACTAAACCTTTTTCGGCGCCGGATACGATTTCAGTTATCCTGTCGATTGTAAGCGGTTCTTCGGACACGAAAATAAGCGCTTCCAGGAGAGGTTTTAAAGAATCTACCGTAAATGAAAAATGTTTCTGCATTCATTCACCTTTCAATTATATAATTATCTGATTTTAAGCGTACTCAAAGCAATTAGCGCGAATATGGCCGCTATTATCCACAAACGGATAACGACTTTCGGCTCGGCTATCCCCTTCTTCTGATACGAATGGTGAAGAGGCGCCATAAGAAATAAACGCCTGCCCGCAAAATTTATAAAAAGCATCTGAATAAAAACCGATGCCGCTTCGGCCACGAAAACAACTCCCGCAATAATGAAAAGAAACTCCTGCTTTATGAGCACTGCCACCGTCCCCATAACTCCTCCAATCATCATTGAGCCCGTATCTCCCATAAAAATCTGGGCGGGATAGGAATTAAACCATAAAAATCCGATTCCCGCACCTATAAAAGCAGCACAGAATACAGCAAGCTCGCCGGTGCCGTTAATGAATTCAAACTGAAAATATTTCGAAAGATTTAAATTTCCGAGCACATATGCAAAAACTCCGAAAACCATTGCAAGCATTATGGAAGGTCCCACTGCAAGTCCGTCAAGCCCGTCGGCAAAATTGACCGCGTTTGACGTCGCCATTATTACAAATATTACAAAAGGTATATAAAACCATCCCACATCGATTGCGTGTTTGTAAAAAGGAATGTTGATGTGCGTCGCGTTTTCGAGTCCTACGGGGGACAAGGGCGATAGCATTATCAGCGCGAGGATGAATCCGAAAGAAGCCTGCCAGAAAAGCTTTTCTTTTTTGCTCATTCCGTCCTTCCTGCCTTCCCTTATTTTAATCATATCGTCTCTGATGCCAAGAGCGGAAAACCATATAGTCGCGGCAATAATTATTTGTACGAAGGGGTTGAAGAGATTGCACCAGAGAATTGATGGTATGAGCATCGCGGTTATAATTAAAATCCCTCCCATCGTGGGAGTGCCCTCTTTTGTGGAAGGATTTATCACTTCTATCTCTTCTCTCGGAGAATCCTTAAAAGCGCTCTTTCGCAAAAACTTTATTATTGAAGGTCCGGTAAAAAGGGCAATGATAAATGCCGTAACCATGGCGTAAATAATCCTGAATGTGAGATATCTGAAAAGGCGCAGAAATGAAAATATGCTGTCAGGGTCAAAAAAATATTTATAGAGCAGATAGAGCATATTCAGCCTTCTTCGTTTTTGCTGATTAGTTTAGTGTAAATTTCTTTTAAAGGAAAAACCGGCGTAAATGATTCACAGGTCAAATCGATGTTGCTAATAAATTTCTTTGTGGAATCCGATATCTTTCCGGTTTTTTTCAAAGAATTCAATGCCGCGGCACGGACAATCCAGTTGTCGTCCCCGAGAAGTATTTTCAATGCCTCTTCGCTGTCTCCAATATGGGGAAAATTACCCATTGCATAAGCAATCGCTTCCTTTACCTCAAAGTTTTTTTCTCTCTTGCGTGACAAACTTTCCGGCCCGCATCCTTCCTTTTCATCATATTCTTTACCTAACAACCTCGAGACAATGACGGAAAACACTTTTTTGTCGTTTTTATATATACACGAAAGCGCCTTAATCGATTCGGCTCTTATTTCCCAGTATTTATCGTCAACAGAGACAATCAGCGCGTCCTTCGCGTCATCGTGCGAAGCTCCTATTTTACCCATTGCCACGGCGGCGTTTCTCTTTACAAAGCCTGCTTCAGAAGCGTCTCTCAGTCTTTCAGCCAGGAGATGCAGATGTTTTTTTTCTCCCGCAATCCCAAGCAATTTGACGCCTATGTTTCTAATCTGCCAATTGTCGTTTTTAAGATAATCTTCCGCTCTTTTGAAAACAGTTTCCCTGTCATATGTTTTCGCAGAATTAATTTGAGTAAGAAGCGTGTTTGCCTCTTTTATAATCTT